>DLOL01000084.1:7846-31807 GCA_002478485.1 Eubacteriaceae bacterium UBA7485
TCCACATCGGGCCTGTGACGGGCACGGACTGGCATTGGGGGATCCTTCTCTTTACCCTCCTCTTTCTCCTGTGCATGGCCATCCTCGAAACCCCGCTCAAGAAATGGGTGCTCCGGCAGGAGGAAGGCGCGTTTGCCTTTGAAGAATACAAATACTATGAAAAACACAGGGATCAATGAAAGAAAGGTTTGATTTTAGGACTTACTGGCGACGCCACTGGTACGAGATCGGAGGCATCATTTTTGTCGCGCTCTCCTTCATCATGGGCCTTTGGGGATGCTACCATCTCCCGAGAATCCAGGTGATTCTGGTTTTCTCCTGGATGGCCATGCTCGCCCACCAGGTGGAGGAATACGGATTTCCGGGCGGTTTCCCGTCGATTGCGAACATCGCGGCTTTTGGCGAGAAGAAAGAGAAGGATCGCTACCCGTTCAACCAGTTGCAGTGTTTCATCTGCAACGTGTTCCTGTGCTACGGCTTCTACATCCTCGCGATCCTCTTTCCGGACTGCATCTGGCTTGGCGCATCCCAAGTCTGCAGCGGCGCGCTTCAGATTCTCGTCCACGGGATTCTCGCGAATATTGCGCTCAAAGGCCACTACAATCCAGGACTCGGCGCGTCGGTCTTCATCCAGACGCCTGTCGCTGCGTACTACATCACTTACGTCCTCCAAAGCTTCCCCGGTCAAGCCTGGCAGCTGTGGCTTGGCATTCCCGGCTTGGTGATCGCGATGGTGATCGTCTTCATCGGACCGGTGATCCTCTTTAGGAACCGGGACAACCGCTACCCGTTTGATCCGGAAGAGATGTATGGCTACGACAAAGAGAAGATCCTCAGGATCTACCACAGCGACGAGATGCCGGTCATGAAAAGGCTCGGCATCAAATAGGAAATCAAGCAGAAAAAGAACGGAGCTTCGTCGCCAGGCGGAATGCTCCGTTTCTTCATTCACCAATCCTCTTTGAAAAGATGTGCCCGCAAGCCCGCTCTTCTAACAGCCTTTCACCGGATCTTTCCGGGACGGTACCGGATCCAGAGGGTGTCTCCGCTGAGCACTTCCGCGGAGATGAGGGAAAGATCGGCCGGCCCGTTCCGGTCCGAGAAAGGCGAGGTCTGGAAAGAAGCGACTTCGCCGGATTGTCCGTCCACCGTTGGGGCGATCACCAGGCTGATCTCATCCAGAAGCCCTTCTTCAAGAAAACTCCAGTTCGTCACGCCGCCTCCACCGAGCACGATTTTTTGAATGCCGAATTGTTCTTTCAGTTTTTTTACCGCAAGCGGAAGATCCGGCTTTTCTTTTCCCGCGAAAAGATAGGACACGCCTTTTCTCCGGAGTTCTTCTAAAAACGCATCGGAAACGTTCTCCGTGAGGATTTCGATGACCTGCATCCTGCCTCTTCCGGACCTTTCAATAATTCCGGAACCATAGAGAATCACGCCTTCCGGGTCGAACGCGACAAGGAAGCCGTCCGAATCGCTCTCCGCCCGAAAGTCTTCAAACGATCCGGAAGCCTTCTCTTCCTCTCCCTTTTCCCGGTATCCCGAGGCGTAACTCTGCGCCATGGTCTTCGTGCCGTAAAGGGAAGCGTCGGCCTGGTAACTTTCCCTGATCTTCCCATAGTGGTCCCGGGCGGAGGAAGCTCTCCCGCTCTTGAAAAGCGCCGCTTCCGTCTTTCCGTCCACACTTTCAAACATGTGGCAGATAATTTCCGGTCTGTCCATCACCTCTCCAAAAATGCCGCGGGAATTCCGCGGCTCTCAATCAGGTGGATGAAAGGTTCAGGGAATCCACCCACTCCCTGACTTCCTCCCGCGAAGCTCCGGACGAGAAGCGCTTCCCTTCCTCCCAGTTTCCGGTTCCCGCATCCTCTTTAAGCTTCTCTCCACTCTCTCCGATCGGGGAACTTGACGAGGTGCAGAACGGAATGACGGTCTTCCCGCTGAAATCATTGGCCTTGACAAAGGTTTCGGCCGGATAAGCCGCCTCTCCCCACCAGATGGGGTAGCCGACAAAAACGGTGGTGTACCTGCTCCAGTCCGGCACCTCCGCCGTCATGAGCGCCACATCCCGGCTCTCGGGATCCTTGTGCTCCTGACTCACTCTGCTTTGCGGGTTGTTGTAGCTGAGATCATCCGGTGTGTAGCTTTCCACCGGCGTAATTTCAAAAAGGGTCCCGCCAGTGTCCTTTGCGATTTCCTCCGCGACCGTCCTTGTACTTCCAGTTGCGGAGAAATAGGCGACCAGCACCTTTTTCTCCGCGCTTCCAGAAGCGGCGCTCTCCTGCTGTCCGGAGGGACCAGAAGACTGTCCGCTTGAAGAACATCCGCAGGAGATGAGCAGCAAAAGGGCAGCCGCAAGAAAGATCCATCTCCTTTTCATCCTTTTCTCCTTCTTTTTACAGGGATTCCACCCAGGACTGGATCTGCGCTTCTCCCATACGGGTCAGCATCTGCCCTTCCCGGATATCCGCATCCCCTTTCAGCTTCTTCATCCGGTCGCGCGCGCCCTTGATCCCGGTTCCGCCGCTGGTCGCAAACGGGATGACCGTCTTTCCCTGAAGGTCCTCACTGTCGAGGAATGTGTCGATGATCCTCGGCTCTGCATACCACCAGATTGGAAAGCCGAGGAAGATCCGGTCATAGCCGCTCAAATCCGGGATGGATGCGAGTGCGGGTCTTGCCTCCGTCTGGTGTTCAAGCGTGCTTCTTGACTGCTTGTTGGTCCAGTCAAGATCCGCCCGGGTGTAGGGCTTCTCAGGCACCAGTTCCTCGATGTCCGCACCGAGGACTTTCGCAAGCTCCTTCGCTTTTCTTTCCGTTACGCCTGAGGCGCTGAAATATAAAACAAGATCTTTCATGATTATCCTCCTATTTGAGTTTCCCGTATTCCTTCTCGCTTACTTCCTCACACCACGTGGTCCCCGTGTCTGTGCCCGGGACTTCCACCGCCAGGTGCTGAAACCAGCTGTCAGGTGCAGCCCCGTGCCAGTGCTTCACGCCGGCCGGAATCACGATCGTATCCCCCGGCTTCATTAAAACCGCGTCCTTTCCCCATTCCTGATAATAGCCTCTTCCGGCTGTGCAGATCAGAATCTGACCGCCGCCTTCTTTCGCATCATGAATGTGCCAGAAGTTTCGGCAGGCTGGCTCGAACGTGACGGTCGCGATGGATTCGGGGCTTTCACAGAGCATGTCGAGATAGCTCTGTCCCGTAAAATACTGCTTGTAAGCGTCGTTCGGCTGCCCGATTTTAAATTGACTGATTTCTTCCATTTTTTTATCCTCCTTGTCTTTACGCCTCCATTATGTCACCCGCCTTCCTGTCCGTCTAATACTTCATCTCTATCCCTGTCCATGCCCGAAAGGCATCTCTTGACAGGGTTCATGCCCTAAAGGCCAGAGAGGGGTGAGAAGACCCGATCCTTCTTCCAAATTCACGGGCCTTCTCAGGCATGATTTCCGCTTCAGGATCATCCGATCCCGAAGAGATAGCCTCCCTTACAACAAGCGCCGCTCTCCTCTCCGGGACCGGGTTTTGAAGACCGTCGGATGTGAGGATGCCCGCGTTCTCCACGCCCATCGCCCGGAGCATTTTCCGGGGAACAAGAAAGGCTATAATCCCTTATTCGCTACGCTATAATGGAAATAAGAATTATCAGGAGGCTTTTTATGGACCTGCGCGTACTATCTTATTTCCTCACGGTGGCCGAAGAAGAAAACATGACAAGAGCCGCAAACCTTCTCCACATCACGCAGCCCACGCTTTCAAGACAGCTCAAGCAGCTTGAAGATGAGCTCGGCGTGCTCCTCTTTGAGAGGAAATCCCACCGGATTACGCTAACCAGGGAGGGCCACCACCTGAAGAGGAGAGCGCGGGAGATCCTCTCCCTCGTGGAGAAAACAAAATCTGAGTTTCAGAAAGAGACACTCAAAGGGGAGATCAGCATCGGATCGGGCGATTTTCTCGCTTCCGACTACCTCACGGAAGCGGTCGCTGCTTTCCAGGCGCAAAACCCGGATGTTTCATTCCGGATTTACACCGGAAACGCGGACGATGTCAAAGACCTGATCAGCGATGGAAGCCTTGATTTCGGTCTTCTGGTCGAGCCTGTCGACAAGGAGCGCTACACCTATATTGACATTCCGCTGATTGAGACGTTTGTCTGCCTGATCCCCGAAGGCCATCCGCTGGCATCCCGTGAAAAGATCCGGTCTGAGGACCTGATAGACGAGCCTTTATACCTTCCGGAGAGGAAGAATGTCTCCGACGAAATGATCCACTGGACCGGAAAAGACCCGGAGTCTTTGAAAATCCGGGGATATGTCAACCTGCAGTATAATCTTTCCAGCATCGTCCGAAACGGAGCGGGGCTCGGGCTGAGCCTTGCGCTTAAAGCTTCGTACGACGGTGTGGTAACCCGGCCGCTCGACCCGCCCCTTCTCTCCCATACGGTGTTCGCCTGGAAGAAGGGACAGAGCCAGAGCCCGGTCACCCGCGCGTTCATTGACTTTTTCCGTGAATATCGCGCGCGTATCATTAAAGATGCCGAAGAAGCATTTGAATGAATACCTTTACGGGCGTAAACTTGAAGTATAGTGAGGTGAATTATGGATATCAAAAAACTCAATCCCGGCTTTTATGAACGCTTTGAAAACTTTGCCTTGAAGGAAGTTCCGGATGACCCGGAAGTGAAGATTCCGGACAGGGAGAGAAATCTCGCCATTCTTGCGACCCTGATCGGATGCGGCGGAGTCGACGTGTTCTCTGAAAAGCTTGAAGACGCGCTGCTCGTCCTCTCTCCGGAGGAGATTCAGGAAGTGGTCTATCAGTCCGTTGACTATGTCGGATACGGCAGGATGTATCCGTTCCTTGAGATGATGGATGAAGTTTTTGAGTCAAGAAATGTAACCCTCCCCCTTCCTTCCGGAACGCAGACGACGCTTGAAGACCGTTTCCAGAAGGGACTGGACGCACAGGTGGAAATCTTCGGGGAACAGATGCGGGAGAATGCGAAAAAATCAACCGTAAACAAATGGCTTGCGGCCAACTGCTTTGGAGACTTCTACACCCGAAAGTACTTAAGCCTGAAAGACAGGGAGCTAATCACGTTTTGCTACCTCCTCGCCCAGGGCGGATGCGAGCCCCAGATGAAAGGGCATCTGCAGGGAAACATCAACATGGGAAACAATCCCGCTTTCCTGAAAAAGGTGGTCCTCAATGTCCTTCCCTACATCGGATATCCAAGAACGCTTAACGCGCTCTCTGTTATTGAAGCAGCAAAATAATTCGTTGAAAGCTCCGCACGCGGAGCTTTTTCACATCAAAGACTTGAACCTTGTTCAAAAGACTTGTCAGAAGATCTAATAGAAGGAAAAGAAAATGGCAGAAATTATCCCGATTCAAACCGGCGGGACTCTCGTCTCCCCCGCAGTTCCAAACCGGAACGTCAGCAGAAATCCGTTTGCCTATACCGGGCTTTTCAGCAGCAGAAAAAAACGCATTCTCGTGCCTGTGAAGTGCTTTCTGGCAAAAAGCGCGGGACATACTGTCCTCGTGGATACCGGATGGGGAACAGCGGATGTGGATCATGCGAAAGATCATCTCGGAATTGCCCTCTGGTTTGCAAGCGAACCGGTCTTAAACGTGGAGGAAACCGCTTTGCGCCAGCTCGGCCGCATGGGAATAAAGCCGAAAGACCTGGACGCGGTCGTCTTCACCCATCTTGATGTTGATCATATCGCGGGAGCCGAAGACTTTAAAGGCACGAAAGTGATGTACGCGGATGAAAAAGAAATCGAAGATGCCTATAAGGGAGGACTTCGTTACAATAAAAAACTAGCGGCCCATGTGATCCTGACAGCTCTTCCGATGGCAGATGACAAAGAAGCGCCCTTTGAGAAAAGCTGCGATCTGTTCGGGGACGGAAGCTTTGTAGTCTATCAGGCGCCCGGTCACTCGCACGGATCCGTCATTGTGAAAGTTACGGACCTGAAAACCGGAAAGTATATCCTCATCACCGGAGACTCCGGCTACAATAAGGATTCCTGGGACAAGCTCAACCTTCCAGGCCCGGTGGCCGACAAGGAAATCATGCTGGAGGCGCTGCGATGGGTGGCGGCTCAGCGCACAGACAAGGACTGTGTCGGTGTCTACGCTGCGCACGATCCGGAAAAGTCGGTTAAGCCCTTTACTTTCTAAGGAGAAGGTAAAGTTCCCTTCACGGAAAAAGGAATTCTGATCCTTTATGCTTAATTTGACCTGACGTCAATAATGGAGAAAAATCCAACTAATAACGATTGAAGAACAATTCACAGGAGGTGTGGAGCGATACAACAAGCTTTGCTCCTTCTTTTCCTTTCATCTTGCTCGATCCCCAAATTGAAACTGATTTTTGGGATACACTTTGTTTTGGGTACTCCTTAAATAAAATTTTTGAACTCCTGGTACTTGATCAGTCCTGATGGAAAAACAGATCTGATTAAAGCAAGGATAAGGACGGGAGCACTAATCATGATTCTTGAAAACAAAAAACAAAAGCAAAAAATTGCTGATCGAACGATCGTATTCTTTGACGCGGTGCTGGCCATCGCCATCACGATGATCGCACTTGAAATTCATATTCCGGAAACCGGCCCCATCAGCTCTGAAGAGTTCCGGCTGATGTTTGAACAGGGCGTAACATTTCTGATCAGCTTTTATGCGCTGGGATCTCTCTGGTATTTCCACATGCAATTTTTCTCTTCCGGAAAGTTTGAGATTTCAAATGCCAACGTTGTCCTGCACCTTGTTTTGATGGCGCTGGTCTGCCTGTATCCAGTCGCTACACGACTGGTGCTGGTCTCCAATCAGCTGGAATCAAAACTGATTTACATCAGCATTTTTACGCTGGTCCAGCTTTTTAATATGGCTATCGTCTGGCAGACACACTCCGACGCCAATGAAAAGGAAGAATCTCAAAGAAAACTGATGGATGATCTGCTGGATGGAAAAGATTCGAAAGCGGCCCAGCAGTATATGCAGTATAAAAAATTCATGGAGGCTGGTGTAGGCCAGGAAACCATTCCCGATTATGCTTCCATGATCTCCAACCATCTCCGAGAGGTTCGTCAAAGCAAACGATTCGTCTATCTAAGCTCCATCATTAATGTAGCAGCGGTTTACTTAGCTGTGTTTATCCTGATGGAGAATGTCGCACTTTCTCTGGTTCCGATTGCGGTTGCTTTTGTCATTCTTATCTGTCTTCGCTACCGGATGTTCGCCGAATTCAGGAATAGCGATTCTCACAATTAAGCTGAAATAATCCTGCATTAACCTACTGTTAATACAGGACTTTTTATGCAATATATAAAAATCGACTATTTTAGGCTAGTTGCATCAGTCGTTATTTAATCTTTTCAGGTTATCAAGGTAAAAGCCGTAGGGAACTGTATTTTTAAACCCGGTGGTCTTCCCTGCTGACTCGTGGGATAAAGGGGAATAATAAAAAACCCTTTCTCCTTTTAAGAGAATGCGGATCATTCCGTCCTTGAAGGCTTTTTTGTAGATCTTCTCCTGCGAGAGGTTGAAATCCTTCATTCTTCTGAGAAGATGGTGGTCTCTGACCAGGTTAAAGGAGAATTTCTCGAGGACATACTCTTCATATTCCCGGTGTTTTCCGGTATTCAGGACATGATGGTCCATGATATAGTTTCCGGTCTCATCCATATGGGCTCTCAAAAGCCTTTCTTCCGCCATCTCCATCGCCTTCGAATAATCCTTCTCCTTAAAAGCCTCAAAGTCCCGAAGAAAAGCGGAATAGTCCCGGATATAGGGGGTGAGCGGAAGAGCAATGGTTTTTCTTGATGCCGTACTGTTCTCATTAAACCAGCGGTTTACATCTTCACCGTAAAGCGCGATCTTGGACTTCACCAGTCTTTTTGCCAGCAGAGGATCTTCAACCAGCGCGCGGGTCTCATTTGAGACATAGACATGCTTAATTTCCTGGCGCGCGTGTTTCCTTAAGAAGAATTCGGACACACCAAGCCAGTCACCGAGTTCCCGGTAAGTTACAATCGGTTCAGTGAGCGGATAGTCCGGATCATTCCCGTTTAAAAGACGGGCGATTTTTTCTGATTCCGCTTCCGGGTAGATCGAACTCTCATTATCATGGAAAGTGGTTTTCCTGTTCTCTTCCATTTCAACTCCTAAGATGAGCCTTACCGTTGAAAATAAGGCCCGAACTCCGCTACACGGAGCGTATCCTCCTTCCGGTCATACATCAGGGAGAGCTTGACCATGTCGGTTTCCTTTTCCAAAAAATGACTTCCCCAAAAAGCGGTGATTCCTTCAAGCGGTCTCTCCCCTCGATGCTGCTTCAGGTACAGGTTGATCCTTCCGGCTCCGATTTTTCTCGCTTTCGAGAAGAACAACGTGATGTCATCTGAAAAAAGGGTGATCATTTCCTTCAAATACCGGACAAGTGTCCCTTCGTCTTCAAACCAGCCCTCACTCCTTCGGATGGGATCCGGATTCCAACCCGAGTCACGTTCTTCAAGGGCCTCTCTTCCCCTCACGAGGAAAGGCTCGGTCCCTTCAGGAAAAAGGTTCTCAAGATTTCTTTCTTCGAGAAGCTCGGCAATCTCAGAATAGTCGTAATAACGGGAGACCCGTTCCTTCCTTCTTGGCGGATAGCACACACATCCGTTTACCCCGTCCGCGCTGCAGCTGGCCCGAAACCAGGCGTAGTATTCAGGTGTGTCGGGATTATACCAAAAGCGTCTTGCCTGGGAGAGAAGTGCCTCTTCATTCCCTTCCACCTCAATCAGAAAAGCAAACGGTCCTTCATAAGAGAAGTCTTTATAAAGTTTATCTTCAATTTCAAGTTTGAGACGCTCAGTTAGCGGATCGCCTGCAAGGGCCCTCCCCTTCGCTGGAATCCCGTCGTTTCTGAGCTTCTCAAGAAAATAATAGCCGATCGGTCCCGGAACCAGGATCCGGACGGCCCTCGTTTCAATTTTTTCTGCTGTGCTTAGCATCTAACACGTCTATCGCGCGCGTTCTTCTCTTTCTTCGTCTGTGTAATGGCCTTTTAGAGAAAGGATGATAATGTTCTTTCCTTCGACCCGGTAGACCATCCGGTCTTCGTGGTCAATTCGTCTGCTCCACCAGCCGTCGAGATCGCCGTGCAGTTCTTCCGGTTTTCCAATTCCATGATCCGGGTCTTTTTCCACAGCTTTTATCAGCGCGTCGATTTTTTCCACTTTCTTTTGATCTGTACGGGCCCATTTCTTGTACTCACGGCCGGCTCTTTCTTCGTAGACGATGTTCATTGGTTTCTCCTTTGGTCCCGCGTGCCTATCTTATCACTTCGGGTTTGTTATCTCAAAGAATACCCGGATAGACGACTGGTAGACGCAGATGTGTCGATCAGGTGTGATAAGTTTCATAAAAATGAGGCCAATGTTAATGAAAGGTTCGTCCGCTGACGTGTTTGTAAAGAATTTTTCGAAAAACTTTTAACTCTCTCCTTTTTCCTCTCTTATAAGACAGTAAAGAAAAGGAGGAAGACAATGGTAAATTCAATGATCACTTCCGCTTCTCTCAAAGCCGAATTTCAAAACGGTGTTGATGAGAAAGGAGAAATGAAACTGGTGACCAAAAGTTTTGGAGAGATGGATCCGTCCGCTCTCCCCGAAAACATCGTCAAGACCTGCAAAGCATTTGAGGGGCTGATCGAATATCCGCTCGTGAACGGTCTTCGAACGGTCGTAACCTCGTTTTATGAAGTGTGAGGAGGATTAGATGAGCACAACAAGAACCTTAACCTTAAAGTTTTCAGGTGAAGACGGAAAGAGCAAAACTGTGAATGTGACGGACTATAAAGAAAGCCTGACGGATATTGAAATCCGGACTGCAATGGATGCCGTCATTGATGCGGGTGTCCTCACACGAAGCGGGATCCGTTTTGCGCAGGCTTCCGGTGCCACAAAGACGGTGACCACCAAAGAAGAAATCAGCTTTTCCTAAACTCCTCGTTTTATCTTCTGTCACGGAGGCCGAATTTTCGGCCTCCCCTGTTTTTTTGAGAAAGGAGCTGATGCAATTTATAAACTCCTTAAAAAACTGGATCCGCTGTCTCTCCGGGCCAGGTCCGGAAAAATCCCGGTATTCTGCATGAGATAAAATTCTCCCCCATGCAGACGAGATTCCGGCATGTCCATTGAAACGGATCTCTCTGCAGTTCCGTTTCCTGGAAAGGAGAAACTTTCCAAAGCATTTTCCGCCCGGCTCTGAGCAGTGAAAGAGCAAGGGCGGTTTTTTTCAGATTGAACGCTCCGGTAATTTCTTATAAAACTAGATATAGAAAGAAAGGAGCAGATAATGATTACAGTTGCTATTTACTATACTGGAGAGTATGCGTCAGCCTTTGCCGAGGAGATGATCAAAAGCGGAATCTGTGATGAAATCAGAAAAGAGCCCGGAAATATCTCTTATCAGTATTATATTCCGTTAAATGGAGATAACAAGACGGTTCTTTTGATCGACCAGTGGAAAAATCAGGCGGCGCTTGACGTCCATCACGCGCTTCCCTTAATGAAACAGATCGCAGAACTTAGAGATAAGTATCATCTTTCCATGAGAGTACATCGTTTCATTGAGGAGGCTGTTCCTGAAAGCGACCAAAAATACATAAAAAAATAAAATTTTTAGAGAAGCTCCGGGCTTCTTTTTTCTTCTTTTACATTTCTTCAAATGGATAAAAATTATATCAGAATTAAGGACCGGGAGAGCAGTTATGAGCGATACCATTTCACCAGAACATAGAAGCTGGAACATGTCTCAAATCAAAAGCAAGGATACAAAAATTGAAGTTATGGTGAGAAAGTATCTGTTCTCCAGAGGCTTCCGTTTTCGAAAAAACGATAAACGTTACCCCGGAAAACCAGATATTGTGCTTCCAAAATACCGAACTGTGATTTTTGTGCACGGCTGTTTCCGGCATCAGCATGAAGGATGCCCTAAAGCAAGAATTCCGAAATCAAATGTCGAATACTGGGAGAAAAAATTCAAAAGAAATAAGGAAAATGACTTGAAGCATGTAAAAGAGCTGGAAGAATCCGGATGGCATGTCATTACAATCTGGGAGTGCGAGCTTAAAGATGATTTCGAAAGACGCATGGAAAAAGCGGCTGATGAAATTCTAGCTCAGCTTGCAGACTGACTATGTCTATCAAGGAATATTTAATAAGTCGATAATCGGATGCTGGCTTTAAAATGACCGATTGTTATTTTTAAGATACAAATTTCTGAAAACCTTTGTTAATCAAAGATTAATCATTTTCCTTTCTAAACTGTACTGTTGATATGGGATTTATCACATGGATTCGATCTTGACCAAGATTAAATATTTTTTTAATATTGAGATAGTGATAATGCTGTCAAAAGAGCAGTTTTAGATCATAAAAGAGGAAATAAAACTCCTTTTTATTTTTAAAGATACGAATTGCGGCGCGCCGCAATTCCGAGGTAAACCATGAGCAAGCTGAAAATGGCCTCTTTTTTTGCAGGTGTCGGCGGAATTGACGCTGGTTTTGAGAAGACCGGACATTTTAAAACAATATATGCAAATGAAGTTGATGCCTACCCTGCTGAAACATTTGAAAAAAATTTTAACCTTAGAGTTGATGTGAGGGACATTGCGGAGCTGACAGGAGAAGATGTACCAGATGCAGATATCTTTCTGGCAGGTTTTCCATGCCAGGCTTTCAGCGTGGCGGGATACAGGCGGGGATTTGAAGACGAGAAAGGAAGAGGTGTCCTCTTCTTTGATTTGGAAAGACTGATTAAGGAAAAAAATCCTGAAATACTTTTTCTGGAAAATGTGAAGAATCTGGTCGGCCATGATGGCGGAAATACTTTTCGCGTTATCTTGCAGGAATTAGAAGCATGCGGATATTATGTAAAATATGCGGTGCTTAACGCCAAAGACTACGGAAACATTCCGCAAAACCGCGAGAGGACATATATTGTCGGCTTTAAGAATGAAGAAATGTATCACAGCTTTGACTTTCCAAAACCTGTGCCTCTTACAAAAACTATACGGGATATTGCTGACTTTGAAAATCTCGTAAACGACAAATACTATTACACAGATGGAAAGTATAAAGGTGATATATACGAAAAGCTGAGCGCGGAAATGACGGATCCCGACACTGTCTACCAATGGCGCAGACATTACGTGAGAAAGAATATGTCGAATGTCTTCCCCACGCTGACTGCTAATATGGGTACAGGCGGTCATAATGTGCCGCTGATTCTGACGAAAACCGGAATCAGGAAAATCACGCCGCATGAAGCTTTCTCCGTTCAGGGTTTTCCCGAAGATTTTAAGCTTCCGAAAAGCCAGGTGGACAGCAGACTCTACAAACAAGCCGAAAACAGTGTATGTGTAACAGTTGTTGAGCGGATAGCTGAAGAAGTCTTTAAGGCCTACCAAACAATACACAAGAGTCAAAATACAGCCATAATATAACAGACAGAATGTTAGTATAATATTATCTTCCATTCTGTCTGTTTCTTTCTATGCTGCTATAGATAATCCGTTTTTATTCACTTTGTCTTTCAGATATAGAAATAAATTCTTGAAAATCAAAGATTCTTGAATTAGGAATAATAATTATACTCTTTTTAATCATATTTTTATCGTCCCGATTAAGATTGGAAGCGTATTTTAGTAATTTATCTGTAATATCCATTTCGTACATTCTATAAAGAGTATCAGATATCCAGTTTTTTGAAAGATCAGCAGGTTTTTTAGTTTTAAAAAATTATGGGAAGACAGGGGGCAAAATAGTAGAGTTTCATTACTCTCTAGATGAAGAAGAACTGAAAGTCTTCTATATAAGAAATCATGAAAAATATCCGTTTGAAGGTATAAAGGGTTCCTTTTTAGCTCCCGGACAAGCTTTATATGCTTATATAAACCAAGGCTCAGTAGATGAACTGCCTGATGAATTCACAGTCACTATAAAATATAAAGGGATCAAAGAGTATACTGAAAAATTTACTTTTCGAAAAGACTTTAATACAGGAAATCTTATCTCCGTACAGAATAACTGCGATATAATCAATGCTTCCGCTGAATTAATCAGGAGGATCTGATACTCCGGCTGATTAAATTCTTTTATTCGCCTGTAAAGTGAAAAAAGAAAAGAATTGTGTACTTTCGAAATCATTGTTTAAAGCTTAATGCAGAACGGCTGCTTTTTTGCTGTCTAATCTTTTAATTTCATCTGAAAAGAAAGATAATATTATAACCTTTATATTTAGTGGGCTTTTGACTGAATATTCATCAGCTCAAAACGATAATCCTGATCGGAATCCGGATACTTCTCCTTATCCACTTTCTCGAGAAACATTGAAAGCGGCCGGATCCAGAGAGCCCCGTCATCATACAACTTTCGATAAATCA
Organism: Eubacteriaceae bacterium UBA7485; assembly: GCA_002478485.1. Classification (GTDB taxonomy): domain Bacteria; phylum Bacillota; class Clostridia; order Eubacteriales; family Eubacteriaceae; genus UBA7485. The sequence goes on from DLOL01000084.1 coordinate 21,298, forward strand.
CATGATCTTCCCCGGTTTCCGAATGCTTTGCAACATCTTCCACCAGATAATAATCTCCCTTGAAGTGCCGGTACACTCTTCCTTTTTTTACTTCTCTCATCTCACACCTCGAATCTTCTGAACCATACTAGCCGGAAGATTGCGAATCACTATAGCAATAAACAGGAAACTGAGGGCCTTATCCAGCAAATCAGTTAGAATCTGCACAGAGAATACCGCTCTCAGAAGTTCCACACCGCTGGTTTTCAAAAGTGCTACAATCAAGCTTGATCCGCTGGTTGTCACCCCTGAAAAGACAAAGGCCACAATAATCGAGCTCATGCATGAACCTGCTGCAGTGATCAGAAGAACGGACCAGGTCAATTGCCAAACCTTTTTCAAACTCCACTTTTTATCCTTAAACCAGCTGTACTTGATAAGCCATCCGGTCATAAATCCGACAATTAGCTGCGTCGGGATAAAATAGATTGAGATCGGGTCAAAGGTTACGGCGTTTACGATCCCTGTCAAGATTCCGGTCAGCATTCCGGCAGCCGGTCCCAGCATCACTGCAGAAAAGATGGTGCCAACCGCATCCAGATAAACAGGAAGCTTTAAAAACGTCGCGGCCATCCCGCCTGCCAGATTCAAGACCACGCAGATGGCAAGGAATCCGAGCTGCTGCACGGTAAATCCTTTCTTATTCATCACCGCTTCTCCCTGCGCCCGCATCAGTCAACCACCCCGTATCTGGGATCATCCAGCACTTTTCTGAACTTTCCGCGCTTTCCCGGAAAGAGTCTGGAGAAGAACAGGTCAAAGAATCTTGGCGTATTCACTTCGGTCAGAACCTTTACATTCGGTGCGCGCTTCAGGATTCCCTGGGAGTCAACCATGGTCATACCTTCTGCAGGCCCTTCTGTGATCACGCTTGTATAGAGTCTCGGTCCTGTTGCGATCTGCACGTCCACCAGCACTGCGGCTGCAAGCGGGTCGTTGATTNNATCCGAAAGCACTAAGGAAGGCCCGCATCCCAGTGAAAATCCTCATAGAACTGCGTCATATCGTAGATAACTTTTCCAAGCTCCCCGCCTTCTTTCTTGACAAGCGTTCTGTAGTTCGGCGTCATGACGATCTCTCTCGTCACGTCAAGTCCCGCCATGGTAATCGGGATATGCGCCTCTTCAAAGACTTTCTGGGCCGCGTCGGGATCGCACCATACGTTGAACTCCGCAACCGGCGAGCAGTTTCCGTTTGATTTGTAGGCCCCTCCCATCATGACAATTTCTTTTGCCTTCCTTAGTGCTTTCGGATTCTTTTCAATGGACCTTGCAAGGTTTGTCAGCGGTCCGAGTGCCAGAATGGTGTATTCGTCTTCCGGATGGTTGTTGAGCGTTTCAATCAGAAAGTCGACGCCTCCCTCAATCGGCTTTACATCGGAAGGCTCAAGCTCTACATTGCCGAGCCCGTTCTCCCCGTGCGTATCTTCGGCATCCCGGTAAGGCTTCACCAGCGGAGTTCAACGTATGGTGCGNNGGCTTCACCAGCGGTTCCCTGCTTCCAATGTAGACCGGAATATCCTCCCTTCCCATCAACTTCAGGATTCTCAGCGCGTTATCCGCCCCCTTGTCGGCTCCCACGTTTCCTTCCACGATCGTGATGGCCTCCACCTCCACTTCAGGAGAGTTCAGGAGGAACATGATGGCCAGAGCGTCATCAATGCCCGGGTCCGTGTCGATGATCACTTTTTTCTTTTCGGTTAGTTTTTTTAGATTCATGTCATTAAAAAAGGACGGCATGACACCGTCCTTCACTTCCTAGTTTTTTAAAGATGGATGGTTGCGAACATCTCTGATTTGATTATTCAACCGTAACGGATTTTGCAAGGTTCTTCGGCTTGTCAACGTCGCAGCCTCTGGCAACCGCTAAATAGTAAGCGAAGAGCTGGAGGTAGACCACAGCCGGAATCGGCGCAACCACCTGGTTGGTTTTCGGAATGAGGAAAGCCTGGTCGACTTCCGTCATGATTTCCGGATGGTCGTCTGACGTGATCGCAAGCACATGCGCGCCTCTCGCCTTGACTTCCTTGATGTTTGAGAGCAGTTTTTCAAACGTGTTTTCCTGGGTCGCGACCGCGAGAACCACGGTTCCGTCTTCGATCAGCGCGATCGGTCCGTGCTTGAGTTCGCCTGCCGGGAAAGATTCTGAATGAACATAGGAGATTTCCTTGATCTTGAGTGAACCTTCCATGGCGGTGACGTAGTCTTCCCCGCGTCCGATCAGGTACATATCTTCATTCTTGAAGTGTTCGTACGCGAAGTCCTTGATCTTGTCCGCATCGTCAAGCGCGCGCTGGATCAGGTCTGAAGATTCCTTTAAGGCTGCGAGCACTTCGTCGGCTTCTTCCTTGGTCACATTTCCCTTGAGTTCGCCCATGTAAAGCGCGATGAGGAGCATGCAGGCCACCTGTGTGACATAAGCTTTAGTGGATGCGACTGCGATTTCAGGTCCCGCGTTGGTGTAGAGAATATCATCCGCTTCACGCGCGATGGAGGATCCGACGACGTTCGTGATGGCAAGCACGCGCGCGCCCTGCTTCTTTGCAATGTCGATTGCGGCCAGTGTGTCCGCGGTTTCTCCGGACTGGGATAAGACGATCAGAAGGGTCTTGTCGGAGACAATCGGATTTTTGTAGCGGTATTCAGACGCCGCTTCCATTTCAACCGGAATTCTCGCGTACTTTTCGATATACTGCTTTCCAAGCATGCCTGCGTTGTAGGCGGTTCCGCATGCAACAATCTGGATATGATCGAAGTTGTCAAGCGTTTCCTTGTCAAGCTTGATATCGTCAAGCTTGATTTCACCGTCTTCCGTGATTCGTCCGGTCAGCGTGTCCTGAATCGCTCTTGGCTGTTCATGGATTTCCTTCAGCATGAAGTGGTCATATCCGCCCTTTTCAGCGTCGCCCGGATCCCAGTCGATCTTCAGGCTCTGCTTTTCGACTTCCTTGCCGAGTTCGTCATAGACTTTCACGTCGTCTTTGGTGAGAACGGCCACTTCGTCGTTGTCCAGCAGATAGATCGTTCTCGTGTGCTTCAGAATCGCCGGAATGTCGGAAGCGATGAAGTTTTCGCCTTCCCCGAGTCCGATGATCAGCGGAGAATTCTTTCGGATTGCGATCAGCTTGTCAGGCTCGTCCTGGCAGAGAACCGCGACGGAGTAGGAACCCTGGAGTTCCTTGACGGTTTCCTTGACCGCTTCCAGGATGTCTCCCTTGTAGTTCGAGCTGACCAGGTGCGCGATCACTTCCGTGTCGGTATCGGACACAAAGCGGTGGCCCTGCGCGATCAGTTTTTCCTTTAACGGAATGTAGTTTTCGATAATGCCGTTATGGACGACCGCGATTTTTCCGTCCGTGCTGGTATGCGGATGGGCGTTCAGGTCTGAAGGTTCCCCGTGGGTTGCCCAGCGGGTATGTCCGATTCCGGTGGTCTGGGGCCAGCTGCCGCCTTCCATGGAAGCTGNNGACGGAGCCGTGAATCGGATTGACTTCAAGCTTGTCTGTAAGGTTCTTCAGACGTCCCTGCTTCTTCGCGACCTGGATCGCGCCGGTGTTCTCATCCACCACCGCAATCCCGGCGGAATCGTATCCGCGGTATTCAAGNNCTGTCAGGATGAACTGCGCCTGCTTGTCACCAATATAGCCGACAATACCACACATAAAAAAGTACCTCGTTTCATTGTTGGTAAAAAGGCTTTGTCCCCGGGATCACTCCCGGTATTTGTCCTTTTTCCGTTTCGGGACACCCGCCGAATTTTCGATGCTTCCCGTCCTCGTCAACTCCTGAGGCTTCGGAGTTCTGGCGCTCCGGCCTTACTTCGGAAGCGGCTTCAAGCCTCGCCGGTCCTCTTCCTCCATAACGCAGTACTTGCATTATAACATGTTTTTTTCTTTTGGTTTCATCCACTTTGATACATTTATGACGATAAAACGTTTTCGGTTGTAAAAGAATTATATCCGTAATACTGGATCTGCAAGCCTGCCCGCTCGGCAGCTTCTTTATTATATGGTTGTCTTCCTAAATATTTCTTAAACCAGCGCAATAATTGAATCCTAATTGTGTTTACAGGTTGCGCGGTGCGAGTTTCAAAAACGGCACTCTCCGTATTCTGTTTCTATTCCTCTTCCTGCTTTCCGTTATCTTCCAGGCTGATAAATTTGATATGAACAGCATTCGATCCGCGGACTTTATACAGCTGCATGGCGCTGTATCCCAGTTCTTCCAGTCTCTTTTTTGTGAGAGGCTCATACGGCTTAAGCTGAAACACCCCTCTCAGAAGCCACTCGCCCAGATAAGACTGTTTTCCCTCCGATTCGATAGCTTTTCCTCCGTCCTGCGTAATATAGGCGCGGATTGAATCTCCGGACGGTTCGAAAACCAGATCAAATCCTCTCTTCTCTTTCGGAAGCAGAAGCTTTGCAGAGCCTTTCTGAAAAAGTCCCGCGCCGGGAGCAAAAAAATCAGGATGAGCCATATGAAATTTTTTTGAGTCAGGAATCGGAATATAAAGCTCATTAACCGGTCTGTATAAAAAACGGTTCAGAGCATGAATAAAATCCCCGTTCCCGGTCTTTTGCGCAAGCTCTTCCATTTCCTTTCTAATCTTTAACATCTCTTCATTCACTTTTCCCGAGTAAGAGAAAAGCCTAAGAAGAAGGCTGTAAATTTCTGTAAATTTCCGACCTGATTTTCATACTTGTTTTTAAATATTTCCAGGGCGCGCCTGCGGCCCTTTGAATCCATCTTTCTGAAACCGAAGCCCATCGGCGCGTTAAAGCCTGAGAGAGGCTGAGGCGAAAGTTTGAAAATATAAGACTCCGTAATCTCTGCCTGAGGAAGTTTTAAAAGCACTTCACCGGTCTCCTGTTTTCCGTAAACACTGTCTGAAATTTCTCTGAAAATGCCAAGCGCGTCTTCAACATACTGAATATCCCAGGCTTCAAGAACAATATCTTTATTGTCAAAACTCATGTAAAGCTGGCAGTCCGCCGAGGTGTATTTGTATTTATGCTCTCCGTCCGTGAAAGAAAAGTTGCTTGGATTGCGGGGCATTGTGCATCCGAGAATCTTAATGTTCTGCGTATTAATCGGTGTATATGAGGTTTCTCCGACATAAATCTTCGGTTCATCTCCTCTTTTAGACGGCATCAGCACATGATAGACCGACTCAACCTCGTCTTTTTCGGAATCTAAGGTAAAACCTCTCAGGTTGGCCATGGAAGAATCGATTAGCGCGTTTCTAATTTCAGAGATTTTTTGCGCTAGATCCTTGTAAAGTTCTTTATTTTCTTCATTAATCCGCTCTTTGCTGCCTCCGCATCTCTCGGCGTTCCTGGTGATCCGGCTGATAATGCCCGTCCACTGGCTTTCGCTTGATTTAAACTGGGCAATCTTCTGGTCGCCTGAGCCAATTCCAAAAGTTTTGAGTCCCACCAGATATTTTCTATCCCGGCCGTCCGGTTCTTTAATCCGGATTGAGCTGTCAAAGCTTGAATTGCTGATATCCTCTTCAACAGCGTGAAAAGCCGCAGCGAAAGCGGATTCCTGGTATTTCGAATTCATAATCGGCGCCGGAATGCCTTCCTCGTTCTTCTGCGCAAACGCATCGGTCAGCGAGGCGAACCCTTTAATCAGTCGCTCATATTCCTGTTTCTGATCTTTCGGCAAATTGCTCCACATGGTTTTCTCCTGTTCTGCATCTCAGTTTCATCCCTCTTCATCTTAGCATTTCTATGTTATCCTGGAAATTGAGACGAGGTGAGCGGTGTGAAACAGACTTGGACTTTTGAAGAAACGAGCAAAGCTTTTCTTTTATATCTGATTCTTCCAAGCGGCCAGGTCGATATGAACAATCCTGTGATTATAAAGACGGCCGGACTTCTCGGAAAAACACCCAGGGCTGTTGCAATGAAAATCGGCAACATTCTTCATGCCGATCCGTTTCGGGAAAAAAGAAGCGCCTCCGGCCTTTCACACGGATCAAAAGTGGAGAAAGAGGTCTGGGACCATTTTCTCTCGGAAGGAATAGAGTCTTTCGCTGAAGCGGCTGTTTCGCTTTCCGAAGAAGGAATTATAAATCTTCCGGATTCTCCCAATTGCGGAAGCGAGGTGATTTTTCTGCAGAAGGAGCGGATCGGCCAGCAGATACTGAGAAAAAGCGTGCTCGCGGCTTATGGCGGCAGACGCTGTATTACCGGAATGAACTGTCCGGATCTTTTAAACACAAGCCATATCAAGCCCTGGAAAGACAGCTCCGCTTCTGAAAAACGAATCCCTCAAACGCGCTCTGTCTGAATACGCTTCACGACCGGGCGTTTGATCAGGGTCTTATTACTGTTACGCCTGATTTCCGCGTTCTGGTCAGTCCCAGGCTCAAAGAGTATAAAAACACTGATTTTCTTCTTCAGGACAATGGAAAAAGAATTATTCTTCCAGAGCGTTTTCTTCCGGACCGTGCACAGCTTGAGTATCATAACGACACTATTTTCCAGCGCTAAATAAATAGAAAAGCTAGAGCCTTATGAAGAGAGGCGAAGAGTCCCGGCGCCTCTCAGTATTATTTGGTTTCTCTTTGAAATTTCACATTTAGAATTTTAAAAAGCCGGAAGAATTGAGTTCTATAGGCAGCATAACCCGTTTTGACTTACATGAATATTAATTTATCCGCGAAAGCTTCTTGAAATTTTTCACTACCGTGTGTTTACGATTTGCTTCAAACACTTTCCTGCTATTCATTACTGCAATTCTCCTAATCTCATATCATCATATACTGAAAGTCGATATAAACTGCAGATCTGAAAGAGAGGTGTTATTTGAATAAAGTACAACAGGCCGCATTTGATTTAATACGTGAGGACGCAAGATTCTTATATACTATTTCTCATATTAATAAAAACGCCAGAAACATTAAAAGCAACTATATTGGTATGAGTTATCCGTATATAGGAATCTTTGCTGATGGTTCTGAACAATGGTGCAAAAAAGTTGGATTAAGGTTTCCTTCATTCAATGAAGAAGAAAAATCCTTTTATGCTCAAGTAAGACAAGGAAATAAATTATTCGAGAAAAGTTATGAAGAATATAAAGAACTGCTGTTGAAAAATCTCGATGAAATCGATCGTTATTTTTGTTCTAAAAGGAGGTGGAAAGGAAAATTTCTAAAATATTACAATGTTGGAACAGATGTTATCGGTAATGAATATTGCGGAAATACCATCCTGTGCTCAATTTATATTCCAATAAAAACATTTGGCAATGAAGAGGCTGAACTGTTTTTAAGAGATATGAATCATATTGCAGGTCGTTTGGCAGCGCAATTTAGATGTACAGAATTACCCGTTTATAAATATAATGACAATCTCGTAGTAGAATTCAAGGATTATCATTTCTTCAAATCTTCTCCTCTAAAAACAAACACTGATTTGGCATTCGTTTTGTTCTCTGTACTCTGCAGCATAAATTATGTGACTCAATTTATAGAAAATTGTTTTGTTGATGAGATACCTCAGAAACTGAAGTACGCTTATCTGCAATATTATTATCTTTGTGATTTTATAAAAGACTTGAATCAAACTAACAGAACAAATTATTATTTAAGCAATCATTTATATAATCGTAATTTCCGCAATTGTCTTGCACATTATGGTTTAGGCCAATACTTAAATGAAGATGAAATAATTGAAGATGATCTTTTAAAAGGACTGACATATAAAGCTTTTGATAAAGATTATGTCACTACAAAATCCGAGCTTTATAATGCTTTAAATAATTTAACAGATCAAATTAAACAGACTATTTTTTAAATTCAAAAGCACAGCACTGCTAATAACAGAACGAAAACAGAAATAGCGTGATTAAATATTTAAAAGGCCAAGAAATATAATCTCGATATAAGAGTATAGAATAAGCTCCAGTTAAACGGTTGGAAAAAATCAGGCTTAATTTCAATAAAGAGCGGATATAGACAAAATATATAATTTACCGTTCAGGAGAGGTGTACAGCTATGAAGCATGCTGTACGCCTCTCTTTACAGCATGATTCTTTTTCTAAAACAGTCAAAATACCGAATCCCATAAACCCAAGGCTAGTCATAACACCTTAATTTTATTGCTCTTATCTTTATGAAATCATTGATATAGATACCGAACAAAAATGCTGTAACGAGTTCAAACCAGCTTTTTAAAGAGCCTCTTTTCCCAGAAATTAGTGTCAGCAAAGTTCTCAACTGCTTTAATCCATTGTCTGAGCACAGACCGAATTAATCATTCATACTTTAATTCAAATTCAGAGCATAAAAAAAACCTCTGGATGGAGATTCCGCATGTCAGTTTATCCGAGGCGGTCTTCGATCAGATGGTTTCATCCACTTTGATATATTTCAGGCGATAAACGTTTTCGGTTGTAAAAGAATTTTATCAAAATCAGTCACGCCCCGGAAAGATCTTATCCATTATAGCAGTCCTATCCTGAAACAGTCTTAAATCCAGAAAGGGCGGTCTGCCTCCACCGCCCGAACGGATTCTGTTTTTCCTCTCATCAGAATTACCGCACCCGAAGCTTCTCGATCAGGTTCTTTTCCGGATCATCCGGTGGACTTTACGAGGTCAAGCGGAAATCCCTGTCTGCGCTGGAAACATTACGTTTGCCGATCAAGAAGAAGCCCCATGGTTTTCAAAGACGCTCCTTCTCCGCGCTTCGGCTTCCTTGAGGGTCTCCCTTACGTGATTGAAAACCTCGCACGCGGCCCGGTAATCCTCCGCGATGCGCTTCTGCTCCTCCATCCTCGGGCAAGGCACATCGAGCCTTTCAAGGGCGGAAATGGAGAGCGTCTTGATTCCCATTCCGACCGAAAGCCGGTTCAGCGCTTTTGTGCCGTTCTCCGATTCGAAGTAAGCCTGAAGGTAGTCGGGGTTCATCTTCTCCGGATTGAGTTCAAGCGAAATCAGGCTTCCGTCAATGACGGCTTTTCCGGACAGGCTTTCGGGAACCACCGCGGTCTTCAGGTTTGCGCCGTCNNCCTGATGAGGATCTCCCCTTCCTTTACGGTCTGGCTCTCGACACTTCTAGTTCGATTCACCTTCGCGGTCTTGACCAGATCCGGATCAATCTGGCCGCTCTGGATACACCCCGAACTTAAGACCTTCATCTCTTCCTGTCCGGTCTGGTCCGAACCTGGCACGTTCATTCTGACCGTGCCGCGCGTGATGCCTTTGACTACGTCGAGAAGTTTGACGGCATCCTTCGGCTTGGGGGCCGAGTTCATATAGCTTTCCGGGTTAAGGTTTGATCCGTTTTCAATGATCTCCTTCACGCTGACTGTCCTTGAGAACGGGGTGTCTTTTTCCATCATCGAAAGAATTTTCTTGCGGCTCTTCTCGTCCACCGGCCTTCCATTCTTCAGGGCCGGTCCGATCAGCGTTTCCGCGTCAATCATGCGCACCGTGCTGCACACCGTTTTTGAATAGAGGATCAGCGCGGGCTGCACGCGGGTTTTGGGGAGAATTCGGTCCGGAAGCTTGATGACCGCCTTAATCCACCCGCGCTTCAGAAGGGTTTCCTTGATCTCCCTTTCAGGTTCCCGCCAAAGCTGGGAAACGGAGCTGACCGTCAGGAGCCATCCCGCGGGCTTCATCATCTCAAGCGCCTTCAGCGTCACGGCCCATTCATCGCTCGCTCTCCTCAGGTCCATGTTGAGGGCTCTTTCAAGTTCGGCTCTCCTCTTCTCGGTCAGGATCTCTTTTCTGGGTCCTGCAAACAGCACCGGAGAGAATCCTTTTTCAAAGAAGCCCTTCAGCTCTCCGGCTTCCCTGCTATCCTCGGGGATAAACGAAGCCTGGCATCCGAGGACAGCCGCCCGGACCCGGGCGACCTCAAGGTCATCCGAGATGCAGGTTGCCTTCGCATCTTTCTCAAGGCATGCCTGAAGGAGAAGATCTCCGGAACAAAATGCAAAGTCAAGCAAAGATTCCCCCTCCTGAATCTTGAGGAGTTCAAGGATGAGGGAAATGAGGTCGTGCGGAAGCGAGTAACGAACCTTTCCTTGAGGGGAGATGGCGTCTGTGTAATCGAGCGATTCAATTTCATCCATCGTATAGCTTGAAGAAATCCCCTCAAGCTCCCTCTTCTTCTGGAAGTACATCCTGCAGATTTCATCCTGAAGCTCCGGGGTGAGGACGTCCATCTTCATGATCGCCTCCCCCGGGTTCTTCACCCCCTGCTTGATCTCCTTAAGAAGAAGCAGAGCTTCAAAACGGCTTAAAATGGTGAGATTATCGGAAAGTCCGTCCGCAAGGTGAGTCAGCATCCGTGTATCCTGCGATGCGAACCTGTCTGTCTTTCTCATCGACTTCTCTTTCATCTATCCTTCCCCTTTCCTTTCGAGCATCTATCTTCGTTTGTTGATACATATATTATATACGGAAATGATAAATTTTTAAATATGGAAATGTATTTCCAAAATGGTAATTTT
>DLOL01000074.1:0-4910 GCA_002478485.1 Eubacteriaceae bacterium UBA7485
ACAGAGGATGGAAAATTTCAAGTTAGCGGAAAAGCGGTAGGAGCTGACAAAAAAGAAGTCAAAGGTACCTTTACACTAAGTGATCAAAACGCGAAGGTGGACACTGAAAGGGAAGTGGAAGTACTTTTCACGCCAGAAGATACGGATCATTATAAAAAGGTGACGGCTAAGGCTTCGGTCATTAAAACGGACGATGAGTCAAAACAGACCCAGACGCAAACCACCGTAGCTGCCCAGAAACCAGTTAAAGAAAAAACAGAAGACAACCAAAGTGTTCAGATTATCCAGGGCGATAAGGTTGTTGTCATCAATCCGGACGAGGAACCGAATAACAGCGATTCTTCCGAACAGACAGCTGTTGGACAGGGTGATCCTGTTGAGGCGCAGAACCAGATTATACAAAAGGCAAATGTTCTTAACTCGAACTTCATAAACCAGATTCTCCCTACAAGGCAGCTAATCGGAATTGTAGCAGTGACAACAACATTGATTGGCCTTGCCATCGTGCTGTTCCGTCAAAAAATCTTTTAGCATGCTATCCGGTCGTTTATCGGCCGGTTTTTATTTGTATGAAAAAACCTCATCTATAAGGAATCAGCTCCTTACAAGATGAGGTTTTTCATTAACTGTTTAATTGTGCATCGATCGTAGGCTGAATATTGTTAAACTCATTTTCTGCATTCTGAAGTTCCTGCAGAGCTGCGTCTCTACCTGCAACGTCGCCGTTCTGTATAGCCGTTCTCAAATTCAGGATAGCGCTGTTGAAAGTGAGAGCGGTTCGGTTAATCTGATTGTGGATTGCCTGGGTTTCAGCTCCTGACGGCTCACCGACCTTCAGTACCTCATCATCAAGTGCTTCTATCTTTTGAAGAGTAGTCATGATCTGGTCTCCGCCAGCTTCAATTCCTGGATCCTGTAGATTTGCATTATAGTCGTTGATGAGTCCCGGCATTTGATCCATGTAATTCTTAACGGCGTCAATCCCCAAATAATCGGAGATAAGGGCGTTTTTATCCGGTTGGACAACTTCTGATGCGGGAACGGTAACCGAACCGGATTGGCCGGACCGTCTGATCGACGGATTGAACAGCAGGCTGATTAACCAAATCCAGAGAACCGTATAACAGACAAAGAAAATGGTTAAGAATTTTCTGACTCGATCATTATAGAGCTTATTCTTCCATAAGAGGTAGATACCGACCGGTGGAACAAGAATCAAGAGTAAGATGGTAAACCAATCATGCTGATACCATGGTGTTTTCGAAAGAGCAGGGCTGCTCTTTTCTGATTCTTCCGGTGTGACATTTTCAAGAAGCATATTGTTGTAAAGCTCCCCGGCATTAGATGGATTTTCGATTGGTTTAAGATGGTCATAATCATAACTATCATCCATAATGCTGTTAATCTTTTCTTGGGGAGTTGATGGTGCGGACTCATCCTTGAGCTGGGTGGTCTCATCTTCCACAACAACTGTTTCTTCACCTTTTGGAGATTCAACGGATACAGTATCTTCCGATACCTCGGTTTCTTTCTGTTCTTTTCCTTCTTCAGAATTTTGTTCGGGGTTTTGTTCCTGTTCTTGATCTTCTGCTTCTTTGGGCTTTGCTGTATTTTGCTCAGCCGCTTTCTGCTCGAGGGCAGAGTTGTCCAGAAGCTCCCGCGCCTTCTTTTCTCTTGCGATGGCTTCTTCCGTCTGGAGGATGTCCATAATGGGAAGAGGTGTGGTTACACCACTTTGAAGCTCTGAGAAATCGGGAATTTCGGCTTCCGCCTTGTTTGCCTCCTGAACTTCGTCGAAAATAGTGTCTGCCTGCTTTTCTCTGTCAGGTTTGGACTGGACAGATTTCTTTACTTTTTCCTTTTCAGCGGCTTCCTTTTCTTCTTCGGCTTTCTGGCGGGTGCGGTATTCCGAGAGCTCTTTTTTCGCATCTTCTTCCGTTACACCTGCTTTAAGCTTCTGTTGAAGGACCTTTGCCACATTATATTTGTAGCGGTCAAAGTCCTGGTTTTCCGCTCCTGTCAAATCTAGCGTTATCTGCCCTGGCGACCTATCAGAAATGATGACAGTAAAGGGCCTAGATTGGATCTTGGATGTGATCTTGTTATTATCTTCTAGGTTAATCTGGGAGAATCCCGCGTTTTTGAGTCCCTCAAGTGAGCTTGTAACCCAAAGTGGAATATTTCCCGCAGCTGAGAAACGCTGTTTCATAAGATTTGGCCGTAAAGGCCTCGCTCCTTTCTGTAGAGAGTGGAACAGCTGAGCAGATTTCTGCAAAAGCTGATACAATTCAGGATGTAAGAATAAGAATTCTTTAAACTTCCTTAAATCTTATTATACCGTATGGTTTAAATCTAACAAAGAAAATGAATTTCTTTCTTTAAAAAAGCTTGATTTTGGAAAAATCGGGCAAAAGAAGGAATTCAAAGATAAGAAGAAGTCTCCTTTATTAACTGTTGTAAAATACCCAGTTAAATTCAAATATAACCTTGACGGGAAAGAGAAGCTCCTATATACTAAATAAAGTTGATAAACGTAAGCGGAAGTGGCTCAGTGGTAGAGCATTGGCTTCCCAAGCCGAGGGTCGCGAGTTCGAATCTCGTCTTCCGCTCCATTTTGAGAAAATGCCGGATCGATGATCCGGTTTTTTTATTTTGAAGAAAACGGGAGCTTGTTTTCAAGCGCCCGTTTTCTTCAATGTGTTTCTAATTTTCACTATTCCCCAGATATAAAAGATGGGAAGTGTCAGTCCGGAAATCAGAGTGACCCAGTTCATGGTGCTTGAAGTGTTTAAGCAAAAGAGCTGGTACAAAAATTCAAGGATAAGCAGGGTGATTCCCATATATAAGACAGTCTTTACTTTGTCGGAATTTCCGGCTTCTTTCAACCCCAGGTATCCGGCCATGATCTGCACAATACCGATACCGCAGGAAAAGATTAAGGAGAGCATGTAGTCGGCCGGTCTTTGGCCGTAGAGAGACGTGATCTGAATCAATGTCTCTTCAGTCATCCCATTTATGTTCTTCATTGCATAGTAAGCAATCACACCGGAAGCCGCTCCTGCCAGAATCAGCAAAAAGGATGCGATTTTAAGCATGTTCGTTCCAGGAAGCTTGGCTGGCGAGGCTTTTGGAGTTTCTTGACTTTCAACTCTTGACTCCCTAGGCAGAGACGGTTCTGTCCCAAGTGCTAAAGCTCGTTTTCTTCTTTTGGCTCGCTTCGAACCCATTTTTCACCTCTCTTTTAGAAAATGGAACTACAATTTCCATTTACATCTCACTATTCTATATGATTTTCAATTCAATTCCTATAGATCGGTCATTACAAGCTAAGAAACTGGGGATAATATATAGAATGTATTTATGATTTGTTTCCCGTTAGGTTAAGATTACTGTAAAGCCATGCGAAAGGGGAATGGAATGCAGTCGAAATTTTCACAATTTAAACAAAACGCGCATTTGCCCTTAAAGAAAATTCTTCAACGCATGCATCTTACGGACGAAGAGCTCTACGAATTGATGCGTACCTGGAAGCGTCAGGGACTTATGGAACCGTATTTGGAAATTTATGAAGAGCTCTTTAATGTTGTTCGAAAAAAACGTATCCGCACACAAGCAGAAAGACAAAAACAGCTTTTTGACAACTACAAACTTCTCAGAAAGCAAGGGGAGAGCGTGGAAAATATCGCGCTCACATTGAAAAAGTCCAGTGATAAAATCCATCATTTTGACTTGAGATGGTATCAGGAACTCTTGGATATGGGAATGGATATAGGAGCAATCCGGGAGAGCATGGGATTATCAAGTGACGAATTTAACGCACTGCTTGATAAATATGAAGAAAAGAGACGGCTGAGACGTCAGAGTCTGAAGAAACAAAAAACGGCTAACGCTATTTACGCCATGAAGCACTTAGGGCGCATAAAAAAAGAATTCTCTGATCCTCACGATTATCTGATATTCGACCTGGAAGGCACACAGTCGCCTGATGAGCTCATTGAAATCGCAGTAATCGATATGGGAGGGCATGTTCTAATGAACACGCTGGTTAAGCCTTCAAATCCAATCGGATGGAGAATCACTGAACTGACAGGCATTACAGATGAGATGGCCGCTCAGGGAAGAGATGTGACAGATGTTATGAAGGAGCTTCGAGATCTTGCTCAGGGCAAAACGATTATGTCCTGGGGAACGGACTACGATACCGTTTTATTGAGGTCGGCTTCTGAAACGTCCGGCATTCTTTTGGATTGCGAGTTTGCAAATGCCCAGAAAATCCATATGGGGGTTGAAGGACTAACGAATCAAATCGCGCTTCATAAGGCGCTTGATCTTGAAAAACAATCGCATCGCGCGCTGGATGACTGCTATATGGTGCTTGAAGTTCTCAAAAGGGACACGCAGGTACCGATGGAAGAATAAGGAGAGAATATGGGACTTTATTTTGCTTATCCCGCAATTTTAACTAACCGACATGAAACCAATGATATTTTAGTTGAGTTTGTCGACCTGGATATTGAACCTTTTGCCGTTCCTGAAGAAAAGAGGGACGAGCTCTTTGATATCGTTTGGGATAAGGCTGCTCGGCGTGTTCAGGAGATGATTATTCTCGGACAGACACCCCCTGAAGGCACAAAACTTGAAGATTTGCCCATTGATCCGGAAGGAAGCGACCGGGATGCTATGCTGGTCGAGCTGAGAAGCTGATTCGAGCAAATTTGGGACATAAAAAACGCTGAAGACCTTCTTCAGCGTTTTTATGTCCTAATATTAGGAACGAATTGTTTCCTGTTCTTTTAAGACGACGTCATGTGCGCCTCCTTCCACGATGGAAGTTCCGGACACGACGGTCAACTTGGCCTTTTTCTGCAGTTCGGGAATTGTAAGTGCGCAGGGGGTGTCTGTCCGAGAAT
>DLOL01000074.1:4932-7288 GCA_002478485.1 Eubacteriaceae bacterium UBA7485
CCCGGCATAAGGAACGTAGGAGTCAACTCCTTCTTCGAATGAGAGCTTTGCATCTCCGCCCATATCGTAACGCTGCCAGTTCCTTGCCCGGGAAGAACCTTCTCCCCAGTATTCTTTCATGTACTGGCCGTTGATGCTCACTCTTCTGGTAGGAGATTCATCAAAGCGGGCAAAATAACGTCCGAGCATGACGAAATCCGCGCCCATCGCCAGGGCGAGTGTGATGTGATGGTCGTAAACAATTCCGCCGTCAGAGCAGATCGGGATGTAAACTCCGGTTTCTCTGTAGTATTCATCTCTTGCTTTTGCCACTTCAATCACGGCGGTCGCCTGACCACGTCCGATTCCCTTCTGCTCTCTGGTAATGCAGATCGAGCCTCCGCCGATTCCGATTTTAATGAAATCCGCTCCGGCGTCAGCAAGGAAGCGGAAGCCTTCGCCNNGGTCCACCACATTGCCCGCACCGACTTTTACACGGTCTCCATAGTGTTCGCGAATCCAGCTCAGCGTATTCTTCTGCCAGGCGGAATAACCTTCAGAAGAGTCGATGCACAGTACATCCGCTCCGGCTTCAATTAATGCGGGAACGCGTTCTGCGTAGTCTCTTGTGTTGATGCCGGCCCCAACCAGATAACGTTTTTGGGAATCCAAAAGCTCGTTTGGATTGGACTTATGCTCGTTGTAATCTTTCCTGAAAACAAAGTATAAAAGCTTTCCATCATCATCCACAATCGGAAGCTGGTTGAGCTTATGTTCCCAGATAATGTCATTCGCTTCTGAAAGCGAAGTGTCTTTTCCGGCATGGATCACTTTGTCGAAAGGCGTCATAAAGTCTTTGACTTTTTCATCCATACTCATTCTTGAGACACGGTAGTCGCGGCTTGTGACGATACCGACCAGCTTTCCTGAAGACGTGCCGTCTTCCGTGACGGCCATTGTGCCATGACGCGTGGTCTTTTTAAGTCTTAACACATCCGCCAGTGTATCGTCGGGCGAGAGATTGGAGTCGCTTGGAACAAAGCCCGCCTTGTAGTTTTTGACTGCGCGGATCATATTGGCCTCTTCTTCAATTGATTGAGAGCCGTAAATAAAGGAGATCCCCCCTTCAGTGGCCAGAGCAATGGCCATTTTTTCTCCGGAAACGGACTGCATGATGGCAGATGTCAAAGGCACGTTTAATGAAAGCTCAGGTTCATCCCCATGCCTGAACTTTACCAAAGGCGTCTTTAAACTGACATTCTTCGGCACACATTCCTCGGATGAGTAACCAGGAACAAGCAGATATTCGTTAAATGTTCTCGAAGGCTCGTCAAAGATATAAGCCATAGGATCTCCTCTCTGTTGCTTAAATACAGTTGTTTCGATGTTTTTATTAAACCATAGTTTAAAAGTTCATGGGATTTCTGTCAATTGCAAAGGGGAAAATTCTCATTCTGAAAAGTGTTTTGATTTCGTTACGTGCATCATCATACGTGAAAAGGTTTTAGAAAAGTCGCAATGTGATAATTTGGGAGAATTGACAGAGAAAATTCATCCTCTAAAATAAGAAATAAGAAGGTTTTTGATGGATCTCTTCAAGTGAGAAGGAGCGTTTTTTATGGATATTTCGGGGAATGTGGCAACGATCATTTTCAGAAATGATGACAATGGCTATACAGTTGGCAAACTTGAGACTAATGACGACCTCATTCCGTTTACTGGAAATTTCAGTTCCGTGAATCTTGGGGATTATTTGACTTTAAGCGGACATTACACCACGCACCCCACGTACGGGGAACAGTTCAGAGTTGAATCTTACAAGTATTCAAAGCCAACTTCCGAACAGGCGACTTATAATTATCTGGCTTCGGGAATTCTTCCGGGAATCGGAGAAAAAACAGCAGAGCTCATTGTGGAACGCTTTGGAACAGGAGTTTTTGACATCCTTGACGCACGCCCGGAAGCGCTTCTTGAGATCAAAGGCATCGGAAAGAAGACACTTGAGCGTATAGTAGAAGCCTACCGCGCCCACACAGAGACGAGAGATGCGATGCTTGAGCTGGAAGAATATGGTATTCCGCCCAAAGTTACGACAAAACTTTTTAAAACTTACGGGGATCAAACAGTTTCAAAGATTCTTGAAAATCCTTACCGCGTGATCAAAGAAGTACCTGGGTACGGATTCAGGCGCGCCGATCAGCTGGCGGAGAAAATGGGCATGGAAAAAGAGGACCAGCGCAGAGTGCAGGCAGGGCTTGGATACGTTCTCAATTCCTGCTATCTGTCCGGATCGACTTATCTTGAAGAAGATGACTTTATCAAAAAAACTGCGGAGACACTTGAAATCACCCTTGAGAAGGCCAAGGAAGAAATTGAA
>DLOL01000074.1:7343-7498 GCA_002478485.1 Eubacteriaceae bacterium UBA7485
AGCTCTACCAGGATGAGGAAAGCGCAGCCCTTTCGGTATCAAGACTGATGGGAACGAAAATTGACTGGGGTTTAAAAAATCTCGACCAGATGATTCAAGGCGTTGAAGCTGATATGGGACTCCAGCTCGATCCGTCACAAAAAGAGGCTGGCGCG
>DLOL01000074.1:7539-16399 GCA_002478485.1 Eubacteriaceae bacterium UBA7485
CAATTATTAACGGCATTTTGATGATCAGCAATGCGCTTAACATGACAACCGTACTTGCTGCTCCGACAGGACGCGCTGCCAAACGAATGACAGAGACCACGGGGCAGGAAGCGCTCACGCTCCACAGGCTTTTGGAATACGATCCGGTGAGCGGATACAAACGGGATGAAGAGAATCCAATCGAAGCTGATGCGATTATCATTGATGAAACCTCCATGGTGGATATCAGTCTTTTTGCCCGCCTTCTGGACGCAGTGAAGGACGGAACAAGGATTGTATTTGTGGGGGATGCAGATCAGCTTCCTTCGGTAGGTCCCGGAAATGTCCTCAATGACTTGATCAAAACGGGACTGGTCAATGTGGTCACACTTGACCAGATCCACAGGCAGCAGGAAGGCTCCGAAATCTCAAAGAACGCGCGGGAAATCAACCGTGGCATCATTCCGGTCATCGACAATCAGTCTGACTTCATGTTTGTTAGAAAGTCGGATGATCAGGTGGCTCTTGAAACGCTGCTTGATGTGGTCTCGTCCCGCATGCCGGACCGTTTCGGGTTTGACCGACTCAAAGACATCCAGGTTCTCTCTCCGATCAAGAAAGGACTTCTCGGAACGGAAAACCTGAACAAAGAGCTTCAGCAGACCCTCAATCCTCCAATGCCATATAAGGAAGAAATGCAGGTGGGCGATCAGATCTTCAGAGAAGGGGACAAGGTCATGCAGATGAAAAACAATTACCAGATCTCCTGGGAAGACAACACCACCTCCGGAGAGGGAGTCTTCAACGGTGACATCGGCGTGATTACGGAGATTCGGGACGGGGAAGTGAATGTTCATTTTTCAGATGACAAGGTCGCCGTCTTTACAGAAGACACCGTCTCCCAGCTTTCACTTGCCTACTGCAGCACCATTCATAAAGCGCAGGGATCCGAGTTTCCGGGGGTGGTGCTCGCCCTTGCCGGAGGCCGGATGCCGTTCAATAACCGAAGACTTCTCTATACCGGCGTGACCCGTGCAAAAAAGAAGCTCTTTATGATTGGAAAGGAAGATACGTTTCGGCATATGGTCCTGAATCAGACGGATGCCAAACGGGCGAGCCTCCTGGCTCAGCGAATTAAGAATTATCATGAAATCGGCATTTGATCCTGTCCCGCCAGACAAGAAAATGCAATGAATTCATTCATCTCGAACTTTTTAAAACTAGTTTTATACACTCCGGACGGCAGATGTCCGGGATGCGGAAAGATTCTGTTTTTAACGGAGGATTTTCTCTGCACTTCCTGTAGAAATAATCTGAAGCCGGCTCTTCAACGGCGGTGTCCGCGATGTGGAAGCGCGCTTTTTAACGAGGAGGACCGGCTTTGCCCGGCCTGTCTGAAAGATGAGCGCTCAAAAGCCTTATCGGGAGGCTTCGTTCTTTACGAATCCGGGCGGAAAGCCGAAGAAATCGTCAGGACGCTGAAGTCAGGCACAGTGCCTGACATGCTTTATTATTTTGGGGAAGAGCTGGGGGAAGCTTTTCTAAAGGACAAATCACTCATCCGCGAAGTTTTTTTTTACACAAAACCAAGCGAGAGAAAACTTCTGGAAGGGTTTCTCTCTAAAGCGCATCTGGAAGAAGATCAGGACACAGCGGTCTCTGAGAAGAGCTGTCCAGTCGTCCTGATGCTTTCTCTTCAGGAAAAGCGAGAAAATCTTTATGCTTCAGCTGCGGCCTTTTTATCCCAAGGGACTAAAAAAGTCTATTGCGCAAGCGTGTTCGCGCCGGGATAATAAAGTCATCTCACATGGAGGGGACATGATGGTTGATCTGCACTGCCATATTCTTTATCAAACGGACGACGGCCCGTCATCAATCGAAGAGAGCATCCGAATGATTGAAAAAGCGGCTGAGGCGGGCTTTACCGATCTGGTCTTGACGCCGCATTATTTTCCAAACGGTCCCTATCTGAAAACCGCTCAGGAGAACCGGGAGAAATTTGAAATTCTACGTCTGGTTTCTCAAAGAGCAGGTCTTCCTGTCAACCTTTACCTGGGAAATGAAGTGATGAATGCCTTCAAAGTGCCTGCACTTTTTGAAGAGGGCACGGTTTTGCCTCTGGGCCAAACGCACTACGCGCTCATCGAGACGGGAAGAAAGGGAACAAGCGAGGAAGCGCTCCTGACGACGATCAGAAAACTCGATCAGGCAGGGCTGACCGCGATTTTTGCCCACCCGGAGAGAATTGATTTTGTAAAAGAAGATCCGCAGACGCTGAAGACCTTTAGGCGCAGAGGATGCCTTGTCCAGATGAATTACCTCAGCCTGATCGGATATTATGGCGAGGATGTTCGAAGGACAGCAGAAGAACTCCTGAGAAACGGAATGGTTCAGCTGATTGGGAGCGACGCGCATCAGGCGGATGCTTATGAATGGTGGGCTCAGGCCCGCGAGGAGGGAAGCAGAATTCTCGGAGAAGAGAAATTTTTGAGAATTCTGGAGAATGGGGGAAAGGTGATTCAAGGTGAAGCCGTTCTCTCAAGGCCGGGGAGCCCGAAGGTGACGGTCAGTGCTTTCTGTCCGTCCGACAGTCTGAAAGGAATCTTTTTCGATTGACAGGCGTTTTTTACGCCTGTTTTTTCTGTTCCGTATCTCTCCACACCGAGTTGTTCGCCAAAATTAAAGTATATCGGATACAATTTAAGTAAATCTTCTAGGGGAAAAAGTATGTTTGAAGAACTAAAAAAGATCAACGATGTTGTTTATATAGAAAACGAGCCGATGAAGAAACACACGAGTTTTGAAATCGGAGGTCCTGCAGATTTATTTGCTGTTCCGCAGACGGAAGAAGCTTTTATCGAACTGATCCGGGAGATGGACAGCAAGAGCATTCCGTTCCTGGTTCTCGGAAAAGGATCAAACCTTTTGATCCGCGACGGAGGGATCCGCGGCGTTGTTGTCTCGACGGAAAAGCTGAAAGGAATCGAACGGGACGGAGACCGCATTACTGCAAAAGCCGGAAATTCTTTGCGTGAAATCTCAGATGCGGCGATTGACGCTGAACTTTCCGGATTTGAATTTGCCAGCGGAATTCCCGGAACACTGGGCGGAGGGGTGCGCATGAACGCAGGCGCCTATGACGGAGAAATGAAAGATGTGGTGGAATCCGTGCGTCTTCTTGACCCGGAAGGAAATGTGGTGGAGCTGGAAAGTCCGGATCTTCACTTCGCCTACCGTCACTCTCTTTTACAGGAAAAACCGTATTATCTGCTCTCTGCAACGCTCCGTCTCACACCGGGAGAGAAAGACGAAATCCGTGCGAAAGTGGAAGATCTCGATGAGAGGAGATCGAGCAAGCAGCCGCTTGAATATCCCTCTGCGGGAAGCACCTTCAGAAGACCGAAAGGCTATTTTGCAGGAAAACTCATTCAGGACGCAGGGATGCAGGGCAAGAAAGTCGGGGGCGCCCAAGTTTCTGAAAAGCATGCAGGATTTGTCATCAACGCTGGCGGAGCGACGGCAAAGGACGTCCTGGACCTGATTCATGAAGTGCAAAAACAGATCAAGGATCAATTTGGCGTTGATATTGAAACAGAAGTGATCCCGATCGGCGAAGAGTGAAGATCATGAAGATCAGTCATGATATGCACACCCATACCGTCTATTCCGGAAAACACCATGCGAAGAACACAATCGAAGAGATGGTTCAAGAAGCCCGGAGACAGGGCATGAAGGCCATCACCATTTCAGATCACGGCCATAGCCACCCGTTTTACGGAATCAACGAAAAAAAACTTCCGGAAATGCGCGCGGAAGTCGACAGGCTCAATCAAAAGTATGACGATATCGACGTGTACCTGGCGGTTGAGGCCAATCTGATCGGGTCGGACGGAACCATTGATATTGGAGAGGAAGAGCTTAAATACTGCGATGCGATTTACGCAGGCTACCATTACGGCTTTACGCCGAACAGTCTGAAAAACTTCTTCACCTTTATGCTTCCAAATGCGCCCGCCCGGTTTATCCCGGCTCTTCAGGACAAGCTTCTGGAATCCAATACGCAGGCGTACCTGAAGATGATGGACCGGTATCCGGTCAAAATGATCACCCATCCCGGTGACAAGATGCCGATTGACATCGATCAGGTTGCAAAAAAAGCGGCTGAAAAGGGTATTATTCTCGAAATTAACGCGCATCATGATCATCTTTCCGCGAAGGAGCTTGAAAAGGCGGGAAAGTATGACGTGAAATTCGCCGTGAATTCCGACGCGCACCAGATCAATCATCTGGGCAGGACCGGAAACGCGCTTGAGAGCATCAAGAAGTCCGGGATTGATCCGTCCAGGGTGATCAATGTGACGTACGAAGAAAACGACTTTTAAGGAGACAGGCATGAAGATTTTATTGGTGACAGGAGTCTCGGGAGCGGGGAAATCGCTCGCGGTGGACGTCTTGGAGGATTTTGGATACTACTGCATTGACAAACTTCCGCCGCAGGCGGCAGCGACTTTTATCGATCTGTGCAAAACCTCAGAAGTCGAAAAGCTCGCCCTTGTCACTGATATTCGTGCGGATGTCTTTAAGAACACCGATCTCAGCGAACTGATTGACCTGAGAGAGCGGGATCCGGAAGTCAAAATCCTCTATCTCGAAGCCGATGACGAGACTTTGATCAAGCGCTATCAGGAAACGAGACGCAATCATCCGCTCCAGAGCGAGACCGGAACGCTTGAAGAGGCTTTAAAGAAGGAAAAAGAATGGCTCAAGCCGCTTCGGGATGCGTCCGACGGTGTCATTGACACGACAGATTTAAAGGTTGCAGGACTGAGAGAGAAGATCCAGGAAATTCTGCAAACGCCGGAAGGCGAGATCTCTATCCATGTCAGCGCGTTTGGCTATAAGTACGGTGTGCTCAAATCAGCTGATTTTGTATTCGACACCCGTTTTCTCCCCAACCCTTTTTATCTGCCGGAGCTTAGAAACATGACAGGGCTGGACAAACCGGTTCGGGACTATGTGATGGAGAATGAAGAAGCGAGAAAGTATCTGGAGGGGATTGAAAAGCTGATTGAATCCATTCTTCCTTATTACGTTAAAATCGGGAAGCTTCAGTTGTCTGTCGCGTTTGGATGCACAGGCGGTCAGCACCGCTCGGTCACGTTCGCGTTTCTCTTTGAGCGTTATTTCCGGGAGCTCGGTTATAAAACGGTGTTAAACACGAGGGATATTTTTAAAGATCGAACGATCAGGTAAAACAGTGGAAATCAAAGAATATATCAGAGAGTTCACGACCCGGGATATCATCAAAACCAGAAACCCTTCGGTTGTCACGATCGGCGGCGGGACTGGAATGAGCAGGATCTTAACCGGGATTAAGAACTATACGAATAGAATTACGGCGATTGTCACGGTGGGCGATGACGGGGGGAGTTCTGGAAGACTCAGGGAAGAGACCGGAATCCTGCCTCCGGGGGATATTCGAAACTGCATCGTCGCGCTTGCGGATGATGAAGCCATCATGAAACGCCTTTTTAACTACAGGTTTGACACCGGCGAGTTGAAGGGACACAGTTTCGGAAATCTTTTTCTCGCCGCCATGAATGGAATCAGCCTTGATTTCTTCGATGCCGTCAAAAAAACGTCTGAAGTCCTTCATATTAAGGGGAGAGTGCTGCCTGTGACGCTTGACGAGATGAATCTCAAAGCCGTCTTGAAAAACGGGACCATTGTCTCGGGAGAAAGTCAGATTCCTGAGGCAGCCATTCGTGAAGAGAGCCCGATCGAATCAATTTTCCTTGAAGATGTTCAAAACTTAAAGCCTCTGGAAGAAACGATTGACGCGATAATCAATGCGCAAATTCTGATCATCGGCCCGGGATCCCTTTACACCAGCCTCATTCCAAATCTTCTCATTCCGGGCATCATGGATGCCATTCAGGTATCGAACGCCAAAAAATACTATATTGCCAATCTGATGACCCAGCCCGGCGAGACGGACGGATTCACCCAGGTCGACCACATCCAGGCGATTGAAAAGCAGCTCGGGCTTGACGAGCCTTTATTTGATGTGATTATTCAAAACACCGGAAAGCTTTCCGGCCCGCTTGAGAAGAAATATCAGAAGTATGGCCAGGAAGCGATCCCTCCGGTTGACCGGTTTGAAGGGGCGACGATTTTATCGGGAGATTTGATCTCGATTGAGAAACTGAATATCCGGCACGATGCAGATATGGTGGCCCGTCTTTTATTTACAGATTATTTGAAGGGAACCAGAAAATGAGCTACACTTCTGCGCTGAAGACGGAACTCGTCAGAGAGCGGCAGGGAGGGGAGGCCAGTCAGAACATGGAGCTGGCCGGAATACTGGTTTCTTCCGCAAAACTGAAATTTTCAAGAAAAAATGTGGATGCGGTGATCAAGACTGATTCCGCTGCATACTGCCGCTATCTTTATAAACTCACTTCCGATCTCTATGACCTCAAACCGGAAATTCTCGTCGACAAGGACCGTGGAAGAAGACGCTTTACCCTGAGCTACCTGAACGCCGATCCCATGCTCAAAGGGACAAAGGTTCTTGCCCGCGACCGCTATTGGTTCTCTCCAGTGTTTCAGACCATTCTGGACGCGCCTGAGAAGCAGAGAAGAGCTTTTCTCAGGGGGTGCTTTTTGGGATCAGGATCGATTTCGAATCCGGAAAAACAGTATCATCTGGAAATCGGGGGATCTCTCGCGCTTGCGGAGACATTGACCGAACTTATGGAAATGTTCTCGATCCAGGCGGGTATAACGGGCCACCGCAACCAGTATATGGTCTACCTGAAGGACTCGGAGAAGATCTCGGACTTTTTAAGACTGATCGGAGCCTATAAAGCGCTGATGGATTATGAAAATGTTCGAATCGGCAAAGAACTCAGGAATGAAGTCAACCGTCAGGTAAACTGCGAGACCGCAAACCTCAACAAGACAGCCACAGCTTCTGCAAAGGAGATTGAAGCCATTGAATTCCTGAAGCAGACCGGGAACTACGCTGCACTTCCGGATGATCTGAAAAGAAGCGCAGAGCTCAGGCTGAGTTATCCGGAAGATTCCATTGGGGAGCTGGCGTCGAAAGCCACAGACGGTGTGAGCCGCTCCACCCTTCACCGGAGACTGAAGAGGCTGGTAGACCTGAAGACAGGTCTTGAGACAAAGGAGCTTGAGACAAAGGAAGAGAAACAGTGAGAGAGGAATTAAGAGAGAACCTGGAAAAAGTCAGGGAAGCCATGTATGAGTATGAGGACAGTGATCGGCGCATACAGCATTTCATGAAGGTCCGGGGTTTTGCCAAGCAAATCGGGGAGCAGGAAAACCTTCCCGAGCGTCAGCGGTATATCCTCGAGATGGCCGCTCTTGTTCATGATATCGGTATTAAGCCTGCGCTTGAGAACTACGGGAGCAGCGCCGGAAAATACCAGGAGTTTGAAGGACCGGGCGTCGCCGGGGAAATGCTGACGGAACTGGGCATTGATGATGATGTGATCGACCGAGTCTGCTGGCTGGTCGGCCACCACCATACCTATCAAGATGTGGAGCAGATCGATCACCGCATTTTACTCGAAGCCGACGCATTGGTCAATGCGGATGAAGAGAACTGGACGCCGGAAGCGACAAAAGCATTCATGGAGAATGTGTTTGAAACCGGAGAAGGAATCCGGCTCTACAAAGAGATCTACAAAGACAAGCTGAAAAAGGCAGAAGAAAGCTGATCCCGCGGGATCAGCTTTCTTTGTTTTCTTTTCTTTTTTCGATCGAGTCTTCAAGCTTTTTCTTAACCATCTCTTCGCGCGTGTCGGCCCACAGGAGAATGGAATCTTTGAAAAAGATGCCAATCAGTCCAAAGAGCGTGGTGACGATCGTGGCCCAGTAGGTCATCGTGAAGTCTCCCGATATGGCCGAGCCGCCGATTAAAGCAGAAGAGATAATGCTGGGCGTTCTTGCCAGGGTGGAGATAATCAGAAAGTCGCCCAGCTTGATTTTCGAGAGTCCCGCTACATAGGTCAGGACATCCTTGGGGACACCTGGAAGCAGAAAGAGAATGAAGGTGAGAGATTGAATCCGCGCAGTGTTCTCGAAAAACTTCGTCTCTGTCACATCTTTTCTGAACATCCAGTTCACCAGCTTGATCCCGTACCGCCTTGTAATCAGGAAAACGATGGCTTCCCCGATGACTACGCCGATCACGCACAGGATGGAACCCCAGAACCAGCCGTAAAGCACACCCGTCGCCAGTTCCACCGGCTCTCCCGGGAGAAAGGCGACAACGATTTGGAGCACGTTGATAAAAACGATTAAAATCCAGCCGAACAGTCCAAACTTCCGTGTCCACATCTCAATGATGGATGCATAGCGGTACACGGTCTCGTCCACCCGGTACTTTGCCAGAAAATCCTGCACATAGGGCCAGTACTGCCATCCGATGAGAGATCCGACGGCAACCAGAATAATGAGGAGAAGATAGAACTTTCTCTCAAGCGTCAGCTTTTTCACTTCAGGTCCAGCACCACTTCATCGTCATGGGAAAACAGAGGGATCTTGGTCGAAAAATTCTTTTCCTTCTGCGCGAGTGCCCCGATGACGGAATAATCGCCCCAGAAGTGCATCGGGATGAGGTATCTCGGATGAATCTGCCCGATAAAGTACATGGCGGCCAGATCCGTTCCGGCATCCAGTCTCGGGTCAACCGGAATGAAGGCAAGTGTCAAGGGAGACTGAAGAGCTGACTTCAATTTTGCGATTTCATTTTTATAATCCCGCTCTTCCGCTTCGGGGTTGATATTTGGTCTCTTTTTTACATCCCACGCCCACCAGTTCAGATCTCCAGAGAAAAAGATGGAAGTGCCCT
>DLOL01000074.1:16420-17960 GCA_002478485.1 Eubacteriaceae bacterium UBA7485
ACTCAGGCTTTAGTGTGGAGTTTGTCTCCGCCTTCAGAAGCCAGAGTGAGCTTTTCATACGGGGAGACCATAACCGTGTCTTCCATTGGCGCAAGCGGAACGTCATCCGAGATGACATAGCGAACAGGAACAGGAAGCTTTCTCAAGCGGAAAATATCTTTGTCAAAATGGTCGTGATGAACATGAGAGACGAAGATAAAGACCGGTTTTCCCGTGTCCAAAACACAGTCCGGAACTTTGGTGATTGCGTCAAAGATCAGTACGACCTGATTTAACTCCACACTAAAGCCTGAGTGATGGAGGTAGGTGACTTTAAGCATATTGGTGAGCTCCTTCTTTTAGCTATCATTATGATACAGAAAAAATCTGAAATAAACTTAATGATTTGAGAAGATTCAGAATCCATTACCCAAAAGAACTTAAAAATATAACTTTATCTTGTCGTTCGATTACAAAAATCAACACATAAATGGCGAAATTATCTCATTTAAGTTACAATGAAGGCGCAAAACCAGCGCAGCATAGCTGGTTCGAGCAATAGAATTGAGGAGATAAAATGTCACGAGAACAGATCGCCCGCATCTATGTAGAGAAACGGCCCGGTTTTGACGGGGCTGCTCAAAGACTGAAAGATGAGTTCAGAGAGCAGATGCAGGTCACCGGCCTGGAAAATGTCAGACTGCTGATTCGCTATGATTTTCCGGCATTGGACGAGAAAACCCAGGATATTCTGATTCGCTCTGTTTTCAGCGAGCCGAACCAGGACGTGGTGTACGGCCAGGAGATTCTTGATGAAGACTCAGTCAAGAATGCCTGTTTTTTTGCTGTGGAATACCTTCCAGGTCAGTATGACGCGCGGGCAGACTGGGCAGGTCAGTGCGCGCAGCTCATCACGGGAGAGAAGCTTCCCGTCAAAGTCTCACAGGTTTACGTGCTTGAAGGAGACATTTCTCCTGAAGAAGTCGAAAAAATCAAACATTACATCATCAATCCGGTCGATTCAAAAGAAGCTTCGTTCGCGTTCAGAGAGAGGCTCGAAGACCAGATTGAACCTCCGGCTCCAGTAGACACCATCGATTCCTTCCTTACACTCGATGAAGAGGAGCTTGAAGCCTTCAGAACAGAACGCGGATTCGCCATGAGCGCAGATGACATCCGCTTTATCCAAAACTATTTCCGAGACGACAAAAAAAGAAATCCGACTGAAACAGAACTTAAGGTCATCGATACGTACTGGTCGGATCACTGCCGTCACACAACTTTTCAAACCCGACTGAACGACATTCAAATCGATCCGTCACAAACCGCGCTTTCACGCGCCTATCAAAATTACCAGAAAATGAGAGAATCTCTCTACGGAGAGAACACCGAAAGACCCGTNNACGTTGATGGACCTTGCCACGATTGGCGCGAAGGCTTTAAGAAAAGCCGGAAAGGCAGAGGATCTTGATCTGTCAGAAGAAATCAATGCCTGCTCCATCAATATCAAGGTGGACCACGACGGAGTGGATGAAGACTGGCTTTTGATGTTCAAGAATGA
>DLOL01000074.1:18024-29197 GCA_002478485.1 Eubacteriaceae bacterium UBA7485
CTCGGGAAGAGCCTATGTCTATCAGTCCATGCGCGTGACGGGTGCGGCTGATCCGAGAGTTCCAGTGGACGAGACTCTTGAAGGGAAACTCCCGCAGAGAAAAATCGTCAAAGGAGCCGCAGACGGCTTCAGCGCTTACGGAAACCAGATCGGGCTTGCCACGGGGCAGGTCGAAGAGATCTACCATCCGGGCTTTCTGGCCAAGAGGCTGGAAACCGGAGCGGTCGTGGCGGCGGTCCCGAAAGAGAATGTCATTCGGGAAGTGCCGGAAGCGGGTGACGTGGTGCTTTTGATCGGAGGAAGAACCGGACGGGACGGAATCGGAGGAGCAACCGGATCGTCTGTTGCCCATACGCAGGAATCCACCCAGAAAAACGGCGCCCAGGTTCAGAAGGGAAACCCGGTGGAAGAGAGAAAAATTCAGCGTCTGTTTAGAGATCCGGAACTGGCGCGAAAAATCCGCCGCTGTAACGACTTCGGCGCAGGCGGTGTTTCCGTCGCGGTCGGGGAGCTTGCTGATTCTCTGCTGATTGATCTTGACCGCGTTCCGAAAAAATATGAAGGTCTTGACGGAACGGAGCTTGCCATTTCGGAATCCCAAGAAAGAATGGCGGTGGTGGTTCGTCCGGAAGATGTGGACCTGTTTGTTGAAAAAGGCGCGAAAGAGAATCTGGAGGTCACCAAGATTGCCGAAATCACGGACGACGGAAGGCTTGTGATGCGATGGAGAGGCCAGACCATTCTTGATCTTTCAAGAGACTTTCTGAATACAAACGGCGCNNCGCGCCTGCCGACGCGGACGTCTCGGTTCAGGCCGCAGAAAAAATAGGCCCGTCAAAGCTCGAAAGCTTTAAGGAGGCGGTTGAGTCGACGCTGATGAACCTCAACACGCTCTCGCAAAAGGGACTTGGCGAACAGTTTGACGGAACGATCGGAACAGGATCCGTCCTGATGCCTTACGGTGGAACCTATGCTTTAACGCCGCAGGAAGGGATGGCGGCAAAGATACCGGTGGAACACGGAGACACGACGACAGTATCGGTGATGAGCTATGCAACCGCTCCGCTTGTCACGGAAAAAAATCCGTATCTTGGAGGTGCGAATGCCGTCATCCGCTCTTTGTCCAAGATTGCAGCGATGGGAGCAGACCCCCTAAAAGTCAGGATGAGCTTCCAGGAGTATTTTGAGTCCCTCGGAGATGATCCGCAAAAATGGGGACGTCCGTTCGCGGCGCTTCTCGGGGCGCTTGAAGCGCAGACCCGGATGGAGATTCCGGCCATCGGAGGAAAAGACTCCATGTCCGGCACATTTGAGGACCTAACCGTCCCGCCGACGATCATCGGATTTTCTGTCGTCGCAGACAAGGCCGCGCACATTCTCTCAGCCGAGTTGAAAAAACCCGAAAGCGGACTCTTCCTGATCGATATGCCCGAGAACGCGCAGGGGGATGATTTTGACTATGATACCGTGCGCGACATTTACCGCGCGTTTAAAGAAAGTGCTGACCGGGGAGAGNNTTTCGGCAAAAACAGCCAATGATCTGGGCGTGCTTGAAACCGCGCTTCTCATGAGTTTCGGCAACAAGATCGGCGTGGAATTCACGGCGGACTTTTCAGATCTCATCAAACCCCGCTCCGGCGCGATCCTTTTCGAGTCGGAGACCCTGCCCGAACCGCTCAAGGCCCTTGGCGCGGTGCCGGTTGGAAAAACAATCCGGGAAGAGGAAGTGGTCTTTGAAGAAACCCGGCTCGATCTGAACGGGCTGATCGAAATGTGGGAGTCGGGACTGAGGGACGTGTTTCCCGAAAAAGCGAAGAGCGAAGAGTCTGTCGAGACACTCTCCTACCAGAAAGGGCCGGTCGTGAAGGCCGGAGAGACGTTCGCTTCTCCCAGAATATTGATTCCGGCTTTCCCGGGAACCAACTGTGAGACCGATACGGCAAGAGCCTTCGAGGCAGCCGGCGGCGTGCCTGAAATCGCGCTGTTCAGAAATCTCTCAGAACAGGATATCAAGCAGTCCGTGGACGATCTGGTCCGCGCTATTGAAAACGCGCAGATTATCGCCCTTCCGGGCGGTTTCTCCGCGGGGGACGAGCCGGCCGGGTCCGGCAAATTCATTACGGCGGTATTCAGAAATCCCCGGGTGATGGATGCGGTTACGGATCTTCTGGAAAACAGGGACGGGCTGATGCTTGGAATCTGCAACGGTTTCCAGGCGCTCATTAAACTTGGACTGGTTCCCTACGGAAAAATCGTGGATCTTGAAGAGGGCATGCCGACCCTGACCTTTAACACGATCGGCCGCCATGTCTCCACCATTCCGAGAACACGGGTGGTCTCAGACCTGTCTCCGTGGCTTTCTGGCGTGGAGGTCGGTGATATCTTCAGAGTTCCGATGAGCCATACTGAAGGCCGGTTTGTCGCCGATGACAAGACGCTTGAGACGCTCATCCAAAACGGACAGGTGGCCACACAGTATGTAGACCTGAACGGGAGGGCGACAATGGACGGAAACTTTAATCCAAACGGCTCAAGAATGGCCATTGAAGGCATTACTTCGCCCGACGGGCGCGTGCTTGGAAAGATGGGTCATTCGGAGAGAGTCGGAAGAAATCTTTATAAGAACATTCCGGGCGAGCAAGACCAGAAGATCTTCCAGTCCGGCATTGCGTATTTTCAATAAACGGGGACTTTCCCTGAAGCGAGGTTAACATGCCAAAAGTTGCAGTGGTAATGGGAAGCGATTCAGACTGGAACGTGGTCAAAAAGTGCGTAGAGCAGCTTGAAGAGTTCGGAATTGATTATGACCTCCGGGTCATCTCCGCGCATCGAAATCCGGATCAGCTGTTCAATTACGTCAGGAGTGCAGAAGACAACGACATAGAACTGATTATCGGCGCAGCCGGAAAAGCCGCGCATCTGCCGGGCGTGATGGCGGGTCTGACTACCCTCCCGGTCATCGGCATTCCGATTAAGACATCATTTGAGGGAGGGCTTGACTCCCTCCTGTCCATTGTCCAGATGCCGTCCGGCGTACCGGTCGCGACGGTTGCGGTAGACGGCTCGCAAAACGCCGCGATTCTCGCCGCGCAGATTCTCGCGCTGAAATATCCGGAGCTGAAAGAAAAGCTGCTTTTATTCAAACAAAAGCTGAATGATGAAGTGATTGGAAAAAACAAAAGGCTCAGAGACGAAGTCGGATGTGGGGAAAACGGAGGAGAATAAGGTGAAACAGGAACAGTTATACGAGGGAAAAGCAAAGATCGTCTACAAGACAGATAATCCGGATGAATTCATCATCTATTACAAAGATGACGCGACGGCCGGAAACGGTGAGAAGAAAGGAACGATCCAGGGAAAGGGCGTGATCAACAACGAAATGACCGCCGTCCTGTTCAAAATGCTTGAAGATGAAGGAGTCAAGACGCACTTTCTTGAGAAGCTTTCGGACAATGAGCAGCTTGTCAAGGCCGTGGACATCTTTCCGCTCGAGGTGATCGTCCGGAATACGGCAGCAGGCTCCATCTCCAAGCGTCTGGGCATTCCAGAAGGGACCCGTTTTGCCGAGCCGACCTTTGAATTCTCCTACAAGAACGATGAATACGGCGATCCGCTGATCAACGATTCCCATGCGGTCGCGATGAATCTGGCCACGCAGGAGGAAATTGACGAGATCCGTGCCACGACGTTGAAGATCAATGCGCTTTTGAAGGCGTTTTTCAAGACAAGAGGCATTGACCTGATTGACTTCAAGCTTGAGTTTGGAAAAGACAGGAACGGCCAGATCGTCCTCGCAGATGAAATCTCGCCGGACACCTGCCGGTTCTGGGACATGGAAACCGGAGAGAAACTCGATAAGGACCGCTTCAGAAATGACATGGGCAATATTGAGGAAGCTTACCAGGAAATGCTCAAGCGCGTGGAAGCGTAAAGAAAGGGCTGATTTTGAGCCATCAAAACATTTACCGGTCCGGTCCTGACAAGTTTCATGACGAATGCGGTGTCGTGGGCTTCTTCAGTCCGGACAAGGAGACGAACTGCGCCCCTTATCTTTATTACGGCCTGTATGCCCTTCAGCACAGAGGGCAGGAGAGTGCAGGAATCTCCACCATGAAAGACGGAAAGATTTCCATGCACAAAAACACCGGACTGGTCGCGGATGTCTTTTCGGGCGGACAGCTGAAAGAGCTAGAAGGGAATGTCGGAATCGGGCATGTGCGCTATTCCACTTCCGGAGAGGGAGGTAGAACCAACGCCCAGCCTCTGACGGTGAATACGCGGGCTGGCGCCATAACCCTTGCGCACAACGGAAGCCTGGTTAACGATCAGGTTCTCAGGGAGATCCTTGAAGACAGTGGCGTGGTTTTCCAGACCACCATTGATACCGAGGTCATGGTCAATTTCATCGCGCGAAACTTAAGTCAGGGGCTGGTGCCTGCTATCCGAAAGCTGGTTGAAATCATCAAGGGAGCCTATGCCCTGGTGATGGCGTTTGACGGAAAGCTGATCGGTGTGAGAGATCCGTTCGGACTGAGGCCCTTGTGCCTCGGAAAAATGGGTGCGCAGTATATTCTGGCCAGCGAATCCTGCGCGATTGACACCATTGGCGGAGAATTTGTCCGGGATCTCGAACCGGGCGAGATCATCATCATTGATGAAGAAGGCCTGACCAGCTATGGACAGAAAAACTGGGCGAAGAAGAAAAGCTGTATTTTTGAAGAGATCTATTTTGCCCGTCCGGATACCGTTCTTGAAGGAAGAAGCGTATACGCTTCACGCCACGAAGCGGGGAAAATTCTTGCGAAGGAGTACCCGGTGGCCGCGGATATCGTCATCGGCGTTCCGGACTCCGGCATTCCCGCGGCGATCGGCTATGCGGAAGCCTCCGGCATTCCCTACGGGATGGGGCTGATCAAAAACAAATATTCAGGAAGAACCTTCATTCAGCCCACACAGGAACTCAGGGAGCAGGCGGTCAAGCTCAAGCTCAATCCGATCCGCGAAGTGATCGAAGGGAAGCGGGTGATCGTCATTGACGACTCCATTGTGCGGGGAAACACCTCCAAACGGCTGGTCGAGATTCTCAGGGAAGGCGGAGCCCGAGAAGTGCATTTTCTGGTGTCAAGTCCCCCTGTCACCCATACCTGTCATTTTGGAATTGACACGCCATCCAAGAAATATCTGATCGGTGCGAATTACACGGTGGAGGAAATCACGGAAATGCTCGGTGCGGATTCGGTGGGCTACCTGTCTGTGGAAGGGCTTCTGAGCTCCACAAAAGCGGACGGGGACCGATGCCTGGCCTGCTTTACCGGAGATTATCCGATGGAGGTTCCGAAACTTGAAGAAATGGTAAGCGAAGAAGAAGAAAGGCTTAAACTGGGAAATTGACATGGCGGATATCAAGGCGTACAAAGACGCGGGAGTAAATGTTGAAGCGGGCTATAAGTCCACCAGGCTGATGAAGGCGGATGTGAAGCGCACCATGACAAAAAACGTCCTCTCAGAAATCGGTGGATTCGGCGGGCTTGTGAAACTTCCGGAGAGTTACCGGCATCCGGTGCTTGTATCCGGCACAGACGGAGTCGGAACAAAGCTGATGCTGGCCATTGAGACAGGCGTATATGATACGGTCGGAATTGATGCAGTCGCCATGTGCGTGAACGACATCATCTGCCAGGGGGCGGACCCCTTGTTCTTTCTCGATTACATCGCCTGTGGAAAGAATCGTCCTGAGACCATCGCGTGCATTGTAAAAGGAGTCGCGGACGGATGCGTGCAGGGTGAGATGGCGCTTGTCGGAGGAGAAACCGCAGAGATGCCCGGGATGTACCCGGAAGATGAATTTGACATCGCGGGTTTTGCCGTCGGCGTGGTTGAGCAGGACAGGATCATCACGGGAAAGGATATCAAGGCGGGAGACAAACTGGTTGGCGTGGCGTCGAGCGGCGCGCACTCGAACGGCTTTTCACTCATCCGCAAGATCATCAAGGATAAGAACCTGAATCTAAACGAGACCGTGGACACGCTTGGAGAATCGCTTGGGCAAGCGCTTCTCAGGCCGACGACCATTTACGTCAGGGCGCTCAAAGGCCTGTTCGACCCGTACCAGATCAAAGGGATCAGTCATATTACGGGCGGCGGATTTTATGAAAATATTCCGCGCATGCTTCCGGAAGGGCTCGGCGCAGTCGTAAAAGCAGGCGCGCTCCCCGTTCCCCCGGTTTTATCCTATTTACAGAAACAGGGAGAAATCGGAAACGAGGCAATGTATTCCACCTTTAATATGGGAATCGGACTGGTCATCGCCCTTCCGGCGGACCTTGCAGAAGACCTTTCTGAAGAGATTCAGAGAAGAGGGTACCAGGCAGCCGTCATCGGAGAGGTCGTTGCATCGGATATCCCTGTCGACATTCAATTCTAGAAAGTTATCTATGGCGGATATGAAAAAGATTGCGGTGCTCATCTCGGGGGGAGGAACCAACCTTCAGGCGCTGATTGACAAGATTCACGGAAAGCACGGCGAAATTGCCGTGGTGCTTTCGAACAAGAAAGACGCTTACGGGCTGACGCGCGCAAAAGAAGCCGGAATTGAAGCCAAGTATATCCCCCCGGTTGATGAAAACGGGGAGAGACTTGACGATGAAGCCTATGCAAAGATTCTTGAAGATGAGATCAAGAAAAGGGACTGCGCGCTCGTTGTGCTGGCGGGCTACATGAAGATTGTGCCGAAAAGCTTTGTGGACGCGTTTCCGGATCGAATCATCAACATACATCCCGCATTGATCCCGAGTTTTTGCGGGGAAGGGTACTACGGCCTTCGGGTGCATCAGGCGGTTCTCGATTACGGGGCCAAACTTTCAGGCGCGACGGTTCATTTTGTCAATGAGGAAGCGGACGGAGGTCCCGTCATTGCCCAGCGCGCGGTGGAAGTCCTTCCGGATGACACGCCGCAGACTTTGCAGAGGAGAATATTGGAAAATGTGGAACATGTGCTTCTTCCGGAAGTGGTGCAGGCGATCCTTGAAGGCCGCGTGCGCAGAGAAGGAAGAACCGTGTTTGTGGATCCGTCCCAGGACGGCTGGATTTAAGGAGAAATTATGAAAGCGCTGATCAGCGTATCGGACAAAACTGGCATTGTGGAATTCGCCCAGAAAATTGAAGCGATGGGATGGGAGATCCTCTCAACCGGCGGAACAGCCAAGGCGCTCAGGGAAGCGGGGCTGAAGGTGACGGAAGTCAGTGAAATCACCCAGTTTCCGGAGTGCTTTGACGGCCGCGTCAAGACGCTCCATCCCATGGTGCACGGTGGCTTATTGAATATCCGCGACAATGAGGAGCATCAGAAGCAGAAAAAGGAGCTCGGAATTGAAGACATTGACCTGGTCGTCATTAATCTTTATCCGTTTGAAGCGACCGTGAAAAGCGGGGCGGATTTTTCCACCTGCATTGAAAATATCGACATTGGAGGACCTGCCATGCTCCGGTCCGCGGCCAAAAACTTTAAGTTTGTAACCGTCATTACTGATCCTTGCGACTATGATCTTGTGCTCGAAGAGCTCGAAACGGACGGTAAGACATCCTATGATACTCGCTATGAACTGGCTTTGAAAGTCTTTGAGAGAACCGCACGCTACGACAGCATGATTGCGGACTATTTCAAGAGAGAGGCGGAGAAAGACTTCCTCAGGGACACCCTCACCTTAACGTTTGAAAAGGTTCAGGATATGCGCTACGGGGAGAATCCGCATCAGAAAGCCGCTTTTTACAAGACGGAAAAAGACACGAAGGGGACACTTTCGGAAGCGGAGCAATTCCAGGGAAAAGAGCTTTCCTATAACAATATCAACGATACAAACGGAGCGCTTGAAATCCTCAAAGAATACCAGGACGAGCCGACGATTGTCGCGGTCAAGCACGCCAATCCCTGCGGAATCGCTTCTGCAGAAACTATTGAAAAAGCGTACAAGAAAGCGTATGAAGCCGACCCCACTTCGATTTTTGGGGGGATTGTGGCTTCAAACGGCGTAATCGATGAAGAGACCGCAAAAGAAATGGTCAAAATTTTCCTTGAAGTGGTCGTCGCTCCGGATTACACCGATGAAGCGCTTGAAGTGTTTAAGCAAAAGCCGAATCTGCGAATCCTGAAGCTTGAGAATATTTTAGACAATCCGGACGGATACGAATACAAGGCGGTCAGGGGCGGCCTTCTTGTTCAGGAAAGAGACAATAAGGATTACGAAAAGCTTGAAGTGGTCACGGACCGCGCGCCGACTGAAAAGGAAATGGAAGATCTTCTCTTTGCCTGGAAAGCAGTCAAAAACACCAAATCAAACGCCATTTCGCTTGCAAAGGACAAAGTGCTCATCGCAAACGGGCCGGGACAGGTGAACCGGATCTGGCCGACAGAAGCCTGCATCGAACGGGGCGGAGATAAGGTGAAGGGATCGGTTATGGCAAGCGACGCCTTCTTCCCGTTCAACGACTGCGCCACTGCGGCGGCTAAAGCCGGCATCACCGCGATTATTCAGCCGGGCGGCGCGCAGCGCGATCAGGAATCCATCGATGTATGCAATGAAAACGGCATTGCCATGGTCTTTACCGGCATGCGCCATTTCAAACATTCCTAAAGGGGAAGCGATGAAAGTATTAGTCATAGGGAATGGCGGAAGGGAATCAGCCATCGCCTGGGCGCTTTCAAAAAGCCCAAAAGTCGAGAAAATCTACGTCATGCCCGGAAATGCGGGAACGGGTATTTCCTGGGAAAATGTGGACATTTCTCCCTCCGATCAGGAGGCAGTGTGCGCGTTTGCTAAAGAGAAGGGAATTGACCTTGCCGTAATCGGACCTGAAGATCCGCTGGTCGCGGGCCTTGCCGACCAGTTGAGCGGGGCTGGAATCAAAGTGTTCGGACCCAATCAGAAGGCTGCGCAATTTGAAGGGAGCAAGGCTTTCACGAAGGATTTCCTGATGCGCCATCATATCCCGACGGCACGCTACCGCGAATACACCGATCTTGACTCCCTGAAGGAAGGACTGGGCGAGTTCGGATTCCCGGTGGTTTTAAAAGCCGACGGGCTAGCGGCGGGAAAAGGCGTTTTGATCTGCCAGAATGAAGAAGAAGCCGTCCGGGGAGCGGAGAAGATCATGGGAGAGCGCGCATTTGGAGATGCGGGGAATCTTGTGGTCGTTGAAGAGTTCCTGACAGGAAGGGAAGCTTCTATCCTGTGCTTCCTCGACGGGAAGCGAATCGTCCCGATGGAGTCTGCGCAGGACTACAAGCGGGCACACGACAACGATCAGGGAACCAACACCGGCGGGATGGGATCGTATTCCCCGAACATTCTCTTTGATGATGAAGCGCTGGTTGAGAGAATTGAGAAAGAAATTCTCACGCCGACCATTGAAGGTTTTGTTGAGGACGGCATTGATTTCAGGGGCGTTCTTTTTATCGGGCTGATGATTGAGAACGGGGAGCCGAAGGTTCTTGAGTTTAATGTCCGCTTCGGCGATCCGGAAACCCAGTCGGTTCTCTCAAGACTTGAAACGGATTTGTCGGACATCATGCTTGCATGCGTGGAAGGAAAACTTGACGAGCAGCCGATTCAATGGTCAAAGAGTCCGGCGGTCACGGTCGTGATGGCATCGGGCGGATATCCGGACGCTTATGAAAAAGGGAAAGTTATTGAAGGGCTTGACGCTGTGGAAGACGCAGTGGTTTTTCATGCCGGAACCCGGCTTGAAGACGGGAAAGTCCTCACGGACGGAGGACGCGTCCTTGCTGTCACCGCGACGGGTGAGAGTTTGGAAGAGGCAAGAGAGAAAGCCTACCGGGAACTGGCGAAGATCTCATTTGAGGACGGGTTTTCAAGGTCTGATATCGCAAAATTTGATTCATAAACATAAAAAGAAGCGCGTTAAAATCGCGCTTCCTTTTTTCGCCGTTTCAGTTTTTTAACCGGAGCCACCAGAAGAATGGAAGAGATCAGGATCAGAAGGATCCCACAGGCGACCCGCACACTCATTCTCTCCCCGAACAGGGCAAGTCCGACGACCACTCCGGTGAGCGGCTCGAAAGTGGACAGGAGGGAGGCCTTCACCTCTCCACATAAGAACAGGCCTTTTTGAAAAAGAAGGACCGCAAGCACCACGCAGCTGAAGGCCAGGAGAATCTGAGCGGCCCAGCCTGTCGCATCCATGTCAAGATCAAGGTTTCCCGAGAAAAGCGCGATGAGAAGATTGATGATCCCGGCATACAGGTTCAGCCAAAAGGCCATGGTCATGAAAGGAAGCTTCTTCAGACCGCTTCTTCCCATCAGCACGATATAGGAGGCATAGGAAATCCCGGAAAGCACAGCGAGCACTGCGCCGGTCATGTTAAATGAGCCGTCTTCTCCTTCCAGAAGAATGATGCCGAGAAGACACAAAAAACAGCAAAAAAGCTGCTTTTGGGTGATCCTCTCCCGGTAAAAGAAGAAAAGAATCAGGATAACCGCGACCGGATAGATGAAGTGGAGTGTGCTAGCCATGCCGGATGGGAGACAGGTGTAAGAGAGATAAAGAAGAACCGGCGTGATAGCGTAAAAGACAGCGATTCTTATGAGCTTTACATGATAAGCCTTTGAGAGGATGAGATTTCCCCGGGATTTATAAAGGGAGA
The DNA here is from genome assembly GCA_002478485.1 of Eubacteriaceae bacterium UBA7485. Lineage (GTDB taxonomy): Bacteria > Bacillota > Clostridia > Eubacteriales > Eubacteriaceae > UBA7485. The sequence goes on from DLOL01000074.1 coordinate 28,685, forward strand.
TCGGAAGAATCATCACGCAGCCGATTAGAAAGCGAAAAGCCGCGGCCGTCAACGGATTTGATCCGTGAGAATAGATGATGCTTGTGATTAAAGGCATAAGTCCAAAAAGAATGGATGACAAGATGACGAAAATTTCTCCGAGCCGTTTTTGATATTTCATGTGACTCTCCTTTCGAACGTGTTTATCATATCACAAGCTTCTCAAAAGAAAGAGACGATGCGGAAGGAACGGGACGATCGGTTTTATGATCAGGCGGACAGTTTGGTATAATAAGTTAATACATTTAAGGAGAAAGTGATGCAATTTAAACGGGAACCGAAATATGCAAATGTGTCGGACTTTCTAAAAAAGAAAGATATCGAATTTTCCGTCCAGCGGGATTTGATTGACGCGCTCAAATATATGGCCTTTGGCTTGTTCTCCACGCTTTTGATGGGATCGATTCTCAACCAAATCGGCATTCTGACCGGAAGCACGTTTTTAACGGAAGTGGTCTGGCCGGCTGCGCAGGG
>DLOL01000074.1:29291-29488 GCA_002478485.1 Eubacteriaceae bacterium UBA7485
GTTTATCGCGGCGCTGGTAGCGGCTGAATTCGGAAAGGCGGTCAGCGGCGAGACGCAAGTGGATATTCTTCTAACGCCATTTGTGACCGTAATGGTCGGCTCTTTCGTAGCGGCTGTGGTCGGTCCCCCGATCGGATCGTTCATGACAGGCCTTGGCGCCGTGATCATGTGGGCCACGGCGCAGCAGCCTCTTCTCA
>DLOL01000101.1:0-201 GCA_002478485.1 Eubacteriaceae bacterium UBA7485
CTACGTGGCCACCCCCCACAGCCTTCTCTCCTGCGATGAGCGCCCCGTGGGCTACGCCTGCAAACAGGCTTGAATCCACCACGCCCGGAATTTTCTTTATCTTTTCACAAAGCGCTTCCGGGTCCTGGGGGCGCACCCGCGCCTCGACCAGGTAGTTTCCGTCATCGCTGACGGCCGTTCCCGATTTCCCGGGAAATCTCC
>DLOL01000101.1:217-384 GCA_002478485.1 Eubacteriaceae bacterium UBA7485
CTTCAAGCGCGCGCCGGGCCGACGCGTGGGCGGCCGGGATCACCTCCACCGTGACCGGATGCTCAAACGGGAGGGTTTGGTGAAATTTTCCCTCATCGGCGAGCAGGATGTAGCGCCCGGCCATGGAGGCGACAATCTTCTCCCGGGTATGGATGCCCCCGGCGCTC
>DLOL01000101.1:447-726 GCA_002478485.1 Eubacteriaceae bacterium UBA7485
GACCGGAATTCCGGCTTCCAGGAGGGATGCGAGGGTGTCCTCCGAAGGCGAGACGGCGGAGATCTTTCGCGGGTTCTCCTTTAAAAGATCAATGATCATGGAGACGGTTTTCCCGCCTCCAAGTCCGAGGACCATGCCGTCCTCAATCATATCAAACGCGGCTTTCGCGGTTTTTCTCTTCATGCGATTTCAATTTCTCTTTCTTCTTCCATTTCACCCTGCGCTACCTGCGCTTTGGCGGGCCTTCTGAGGACGGCGAAGATCAGGCCTCCGACCGCT
>DLOL01000101.1:833-3074 GCA_002478485.1 Eubacteriaceae bacterium UBA7485
CGATGATGCAGGACGGGAGGACCTTCAAAGGTTCCGCCGCAGCGAAGGGGATGGCGCCTTCGGAGATGAAGGAGAGACCCAGGAGGTAGTTGACCAGGCCCGATTTTCTTTCATCTTCTGTGAAGCGGTTTTTAAAGAACGTGGTGGCAAGCGCGATGGCAAGCGGCGGCACCANNCTGCCATGATTTCAAAGTTGCCTTCCGCAAGCTGGGAGGTGGCAAAGACATAGGAAGTCTTGTTGATCGGCCCGCCCATGTCGACAGACTGCATGCCCGCGGTGATCATGCCCAGGAGCACTTTGGAGGAGCCCGAGAGGCTGTTCAGGAAACTGGTCATCCCGTCGTTGATCCAGCCGACGGCCGGGTTGATCAGCGTGGTGGCCGCGCCTGCGAGAAGCACGCCGAAGATCGGATAGATGATCATCGGGCGGATGGAGTCGATGGACTGCGGGAATTTTTCAGTCGCTTTCTTCAGCCCGAGCACGATGTACCCTGCGGCAAAGCCTGCGAAGAGAGCCCCGAGGAAACCGGCGTTGACGTCTCCGCCTGCGGGATTTGCAAAGGTCATCCCTTCTTTGGCGACAAGCCCTGCGACGAATCCGGGCGCGAGTCCCGGACGGTCCGCGATGCTCTGCGCGATGTAGCCGGCAAGAACCGGGAGCATGAGGCCGAAGGAAAGCTCGCCGATGGTCTTCAGGTAGGCAGCCAGCGGCGTGTTCTTCCCGAAGTTTGAAGGATCGATGCTGTAGTCGTCAAAGAGGAAGGCAAGCGCGATCAAAAGGCCGCCTCCAATGACGAACGGAAGCATGTGGGAGACCCCGTTCATCAGGTGCTTGTAGATCTGCCGGCCGAAGCTCTCGCCGCCCTCGCTTGAGGCCTGCACTTCTCCGGTGTGGTGGTGAACCGGCGCGCCGGAACCTCCCGGATCAGTCTTTCCGGATTGCGGATCCCTTCCTGGACGCCTGTGATGAGCACGGGCTTTCCGTCGAAGCGGGCGAGGTCCACGTTCTTGTCCGCCGCGATGATGATCCCGTCCGCGTTTTTGATTTCATCCGCACTGAGCACGTTCTTCGCGCCGCCCGATCCCTGAGTTTCGATTTTAACGGGAACGCCCATCGCTTCTCCCGCTTTCTCGAGGGCTTCTGCCGCCATGTAGGTGTGGGCGATGCCCGTGGGGCATGCGGTGATGCCGAGGACGCGGAAGCCGTCCTTTGTCTCTCTCGCCTTCTCTCCTTCCGCTTCCTTCTCATCGATGACGCGCAGGAATTCCTTCGGGGTCTTCGCCTGCATCAGGCTCTCTCTGAACCCTTCGTCCATCAGGAGCGTGGAGAGTTTTGCAAGCGCTTCAAGGTGCACGTCTTCTCCGCCTTCCGGCGCCGCGATCAGGAACATGAGCCGGACATCCTGTCCGTCAAACGCGCCGTAATCCACGCCGTCCGGAATCACCATCGCCGCAAGTCCGGGCGCTCCGACCGCCGCGGTCTTCGCGTGCGGGATGGCGATCCCTTCACCCACGGCCGTGTTTCCTTCATCTTCTCTTGCCAGGACCGCCGCCTTGTAAGCTTCCCTGTTCTTCACGTTTCCGCCTGACACCATCAGATTGACGATCTGCTCGATGGCTTCCCCTTTGTTCCCCGGAGCCGCGCCGATTTTGATCGATGACTGCTTCAAAAGGTTTGTGATCTTCATTTTCTCCCCCAGTATGATTGCTTGAATAAACAATAATAATTTTCGTCTTTCTTCGTAACGCGTTATCTGTTTTTGTTGATTTCAGTATAAATGCAAAAATAATTTTCGTCAATACCCTTTTTAAAAAGATTTATTTTTGTCAATTTCACATCGTAAACGTTTGCTTCTCGATGGAAACGAAAGACCGGAGCAGAAGTTCCGGCCTTTTGGTGAAAATCATTTTCGTCTAGAGCTTTTCGTCCGCGATCAGGCTTTCGCTGTGGCTGAGGTGGTCATAGCTTCCTTCATTTCCCGCGGTCAGGAGAAGATAGAAGATTTCGATGACGGTGAAGGCGGAGACTCTTGAGAAGAAGAACTCGTTTAAGAAGATCCGCTCCCGCGTCGCCGTCTGGATGTGGTAGTCCGTCAGCTGGCCGATCTGGGATTTCGGGTTGTTGGTGATACCCACGGTCACCGCCCCGCACCGCTTGGCCTCCTTCACCATCTTGACGACCTGCCGGCTCTCCCCCGAATTGGAGATGGCGATCTGCACATCCCCGGGATTGAGGTTTCC
>DLOL01000101.1:3086-4121 GCA_002478485.1 Eubacteriaceae bacterium UBA7485
CGGCCGCGCGAAAGCCGATCTGGTTGAACTTGAACGCGCCGTCGAGGGCGGCCGGAATGGTGTTTCCCACCGCGACGAACTGGATCAGCCCCGCCCCCTCGATGGCTCTTAGGATTTTCTCGATCACCTCCGGGTCCATCAGGGAGATGGTCTGGGTGAGTTCCTCGATCTTGTTTGCGAGGATGTTCTGGAGGGACTGGGCGATGTCGTCCCGCATGATGTCGCTTGAGACCTTCACCGGCGCTTTCGGACTGGTGACCGTGTCCCGGGCAAGCGAGACCTTCAGGTGGTGAAAGCCCTCAAGACCCGCCTTCCTGCAAAAGCGGGTGACCGTCGCCACGCTTGTTCCGCTGTCCTCCGCAAGCTCGCTGATGGTCATGTTCACCACTTCATCCTTGTGCTTGAGGATGTACATGGCGACTTTCTTCTCTTTGTCGTAAAGCGAATCGTAGATCGCGTTGATATGGTCCAGGATCGATTCCATCTGTCTCCTCCTCTCCCCACATCATACCAAAAAAAGCTCCTCTTTCGAGGAGCGCAAATTATCGAAGCTTGAGCTCTTGGTCAATTTCCTCCACGCTCTCGGGGATCATTCCGAGGGCTTTGAGCGTGTAGGCGCCGGTCCTTCTTTCTTTTCCGGTCATGGGGTAGGCGTGCATGGACATCATCGGATTGAAGTTGAGCTCAATGATCCCGAAATCCGAATCTTCGTCCTCGTAGTCTTCGATCATAAGGTCCACCCCGCAGAACACGGCGCCGGCGGCCTTTGCGCCCGCTTCCGCGACCCGCTTGAACGTTTCAGGCATTTTCTCGGTCATGTCGACCGAATCCCCTCCGGTTGAGATGTTGGAGTTTCCCCTCAGATAGACGGTCTCTCCCTCTTCCGGCACGCTTGAGAGCGAGAGACCCTGGTCTTTGAGATACTGAATGGTCTGCGGATCGATGTGGATTTTCTCGAGCGGAGCGGTGTAGTGCTCGCCCCTCAGCGGCTGCTCGTTCTTCTTTTCGATGAGCGCTTCAATTGTGGAGCGCCCG
>DLOL01000101.1:4175-6227 GCA_002478485.1 Eubacteriaceae bacterium UBA7485
AGACCGCAAAAGACAACTACGCCCACCAGCACGGTATCGTCAAACCGGAAAGCTTCCTCCGCAGCGTCAAGCAGCTCCTGGGCATCCGCCCCCTTCTCAAAGATGAAGATCCCGGTACCGAAGTTGGTGGATTTCGGCTTGATCACCACCGGACGGCCCGCGTAACCCGGAAGGGCGGCGGAAGCTTCCTTCATCGTGTGGAACTCTTCCCCGTCCGGGACGGGGATGCCGGCCCGCTTTAAGATTTTTTTGGTGACCACCTTGTTTTCCATCAAAAGGACCGACGCGTAGTTGTCTTTTGCGGTCTTTGTCGACTGCTTGATCAGCTCTTCCTGGTCCCCCTTCTTCAGCGCGATGAAGTTGTCGGAGGGATCAAGCTCCTCAACTTCGATCCCGCGCGTCATCGCCTCTTTGATGAGGATCTGCGTGGAGAGTTCATAGTTCTCAAACCCCCTGAAAAGGTAGCGGAAGTTGTCCGAATCCTGCTTGTAGGCCTTTGCGAACTTCATCATCGCGTCGATGTAGCCGTCCTTTTCGGAAAGCCTGCGGATCGCCTCCGCATAGGTCTTCTCCGGATGGTCCACGCGCTCCTTCATTTCGGAGAGCACCTCGTCGAAGCCGAGGTCGAGCGCTTTTGAGAAGTAGGACAGGCGCATGATCAGCGAGTTGGCCATGTCCTTGAGGCGGTTCTTCTCGCCGTTCTTGAAGATCTCCACATCCGGCGTCAGGCCGTTCGATGCAACGATGAGCTCGTTCCTGAGCGCTTCCTCCTGCCAGTCGCCGGGGTAGTCGATATCGGTGAACAGCGACCACAGAAGGAGAAGCTGGATGAACTTCAGATCGTTCAGGCTCACGCCGGCCTTGTCGAAGAGGTTTAAGTCGATCGTGCGGATCTCAAGGTACTGGATGCCCGAATCGAGAAGCTCTTCAAGCACGTTCTCCTTGCTCTTGGTCTTGAGCCGGATCTGCGTGTAAAGCTCTCTCGGAGAGTCGATCAGCCCGCTCGCCACAAACCCTCTCACGTCATCCACATATTCTTCCACGCTGTCCCAGCTCGGATAGAGGTCGACCAGGTTTTTGTAGCCNNCAGGCGGAGTTTCGGTAGGAGACGCCGCTCTGGGAGATCAGGGAATCCCCGTGGACCGGACGCATCTGGTAATTTTTCACGCAGTCGTAGCTGATATGGCAGGCGGATGAGGAGCCGGTGAGGTAGATGATCATCCAGCGGTACTTGAGATAGCCTTTGGCCATCTTGAGATAGACCATGTCCTTGAATTCCCGGAAGGACAGGTCCGGATTCTGAAGCTTTCTGAGCTTTTCGATAAACGTGTCGGAGAGCGAGAAATTGAAGTGGATGCCCGTCAGCAGCTGCTTGACCGCGCCGTACTTTTTGATGAGCATCTTCCGGTAGTCCTCACTCGCCTTCGCTTTCTCCCCGTCCCCGAACTTTGCAAGCGGAATGTTTCCGTCCGCGGGCGTGATGGAGGGCATGGAGCCGGGCCACAGGTACTCGTCCGGCCCGATCTCCTGGTTGACGATATCGCAAAGCCCTTCAAGCACATCGTACGCGCGCTCGATGGTCGGGTACGGAGGCGTGACCACCTCCACCTGACTTTCGGAGAAATCCGTGGTGATATAGGGGTTTTCTAGTTTGTCCCCGAAGATGGCCGGGTGCGGTGTCTCCGTGAGAACCCCCTCCTCAAGAACCCTGAGTCCCTCCCTCTCCAGGCCGAACGCGCCGGAGAGCATTTCTTCGGGTGTAAAATTCTTCTTTAAAAGTTCAATCATGCCGGTTCCTTTTCTTTTTCAAAACCCGTACGGGTCCATCCCAATAGCCTACCTTTATTGTATACTTTCGCGCGCCAAGGTAAATACCAAAGGCGTTTTCATCAAAAAGTTCTCTATCTGAATTTACCCATAGCGGGCGCATTTGAGTAGGCGCGGTGATAAACTGGAAAGGGATACAGAAAAGGCATGAAAAAAGCCACCTTTCAGGCGGCCGATAAGGCAAAAAATAAAAATGGTCGGAGTGAGAGGATTTGAACCTCCGGC
>DLOL01000101.1:6235-10187 GCA_002478485.1 Eubacteriaceae bacterium UBA7485
TACCAAACTGAGCCACACCCCGACTTGCGGCAACCTTGATTGCCAACAGTGGTTATTATATAATCGGCACAGACATTTGTAAAGTCAGTTTTTAAAGAAATTTTGAGAAAAGATGAAAACACTGAAACTTGAAACCGGCATCCTGATCACCTCACAGGACATCACCGACGAGGTCCTCTCTTATGTGGCGGAGGCGAAGATCCGACGCGGTCTGCTTGTCCTCACGACGCCCTCGAACACCTGCGCGGTCCTCTCCCTCTCCACGGAGAACGAGAAAAGCGAGAAGGATGTCTTAAAGCACATCAACCACCTCTATCCGGTCCAGGACGGGTGGACGTTTAACGGGTATCAGATGAACCATATCCGCTCCGCGCTGATCGGAAACACGAAAACGTTTCTGATCGAAGGAGGAGAGCTCGTGCTCGGCGCGTACGAGCGCATCTTCTTCCTTGATTTCATGGGTCCGAGCAAAGAGCGCCTTCTTGTGATGGACGCGCTCGGCGAGAAGCTCGCGGCGGATGAGGCGGCTGTCCTTCCAGACGAAATCCTCTCCTACAACCGCTCCGTGATCCGGGAGAAAGAGGAGAAGGAGCAGGAGGAAGAGAAAATCCGCGAAGAACTCCGGCGCGAGCGCGAAGAGCGGATCCGAAAAGAGAAGGAAGAGAAAGATGGCAAAGAAAAATAAGAAAAAAAACCCGGCAAAGGCTCCGGTGCGCCAGGAGAAGGAGCACGGNNCATATCGGATACCGCATCGGCGCGCTCGTCCTCGTGGTCGTCCTCGCCCTCTCCATGATTGTCATGTACAGCTTCTAGTCCCATGAAGGTCAGAATCATCTGTGTCGGGAAACTGAAGGAGAAATTCTTCAGGGACGCGGCCGACGAATACATCAAGCGCCTCACCCCCTTCACCAAGGTGGAGGTGATTGAGATCAAGGACGAGAAGGCGCCTCAGAACTACTCAGACGAACAGGTGCGGGCGGTCAAGGATAAGGAAGGGGAGAAGATTTTGGAAAAGCTCGGCCCCCACTACACGATCGCACTGGACCCGTACGGACGCATGCTCTCTTCAGAAGAGCTCTCCACGCATATGGAGCGGCTGATGAATACAGGAAAGAGCACGGTCAATTTTGTGATCGGAGGATCAAACGGGCTGTCCGAATCCGTGCTCCGGCGTGCGGACATGAAGCTCTCCTTCTCCAAGATGACCTTTCCGCACCAGCTCTTCCGGGTCATGCTCCTTGAGCAGATCTACCGGGCTTTTAAAATTTCACAGGGAGGAACTTACCACAAGTAATGGGAGAGATAAGAAAAAAAGGCGCACAGGCCAAGGCCGCCGGGCTTAAGCTTGCCGCGCTTGATTATGAAACCAGGCAGAACGCGCTGAAGGAAATCAAAGACGCGCTCATCGAAGACAAAAATGCGATCTTCGCAGCCAATGAAGAAGATCTGAAGCGGGCAGAGGAAGAGAACCTCGCCTCTCCCCTCCTCAAGCGCCTCAAGTTCGACGAACACAAACTAAAGGACGTGACAGACGGAATCGACTCCCTGATCACGCTTGAAAACCCGATTGGAAAGACCACGCTTGAGACGGAACTCGACGACGGGCTGATCCTGACAAGAAAGACCGTCCCGCTCGGGAATCTCGGCATTATCTTTGAATCAAGGCCCGACGCGTTCGTGCAGATCTCAACACTTGCCTTGAAGAGCGGAAACGCAGTCATGCTCAAGGGCGGACGCGAAGCGCTCTCCACCAACCGCGCGCTGTTTGAAGCGGTCCGGAAGGGGGGCGCCCGGGCGGGACTTCCGGACGGATGGATCCAGAACCTTGAATCGCGCGAAGAAGTCAACGAAATGCTCGCACTTGACGACCTGATCGATCTGATCATCCCGAGAGGATCAAATGCCTTTGTCCGCTACATCATGGATCATTCCATAATTCCGGTCATGGGCCACGCGGACGGCATCTGCCATGTCTACGTGGACAAGGATGCGGATCTCGACAAAGCCGTCCGGATTGCCGTCGACTCAAAAACCCAGTATCCGGCCGTCTGCAACGCGGCGGAAACCCTGCTCGTTCACGAAGACGTGAAGGATGCTTTCCTTCCAAAGTTTAAAGACGCGCTCCGGGAAAAGCCGGTGGAACTCCGAGGAGATGCATCCGTGCGTGAAGTCATCGACGCGGAAGAAGCTTCCCCGGAAGACTGGTCCACCGAATACCTGGACTACATCCTCTCGGTCAAGACTGTGAAGGATCTTCAGGAAGCGGTTGACCACATCAACCATTTCGGATCCCACCACACGGACTCGATCGTAACAGAAAACCGCGAGACGGCGGACCGCTTTCTCACGGGCGTTGACTCCGCCTGCTGTTTTCACAACACATCCACCCGCTTCTCGGATGGATACCGTTTCGGTTTCGGAGCGGAAGTGGGCATCTCCACGTCAAAACTTCACGCGAGAGGTCCGGTCGGCCTTGAAGGGCTCACGACCTACAAGTACATCCTCGAAGGGAACGGGGATATCGTCGCGGACTATGCGGACGGAAAAAAACACTTCACGCACAAGAGAATCAAGTAAAAAAGACCGGATTTCCGGTCTTTTTTACTTGGTCCCTCTTTCTTTACCATAATATGGGAATAATCTCTAAGGAATGCATAAAAGGAGGTCATTATGGAAGATAAGACATACAAACTTTCGAACGGTGTGGAAATTCCTGTCATCGGCTACGGCACCTGGCAGACACCGGACGGTGAAACCGCTGAAAAAGTGGTGGATCTCGCGATCAAGGACGGATACCGCCTGATCGACGCGGCCGCTGTATATAAAAACGAGGAATCTGTTGGAAAAGGCATCAAGGCCAGCGGAATCCCGAGAGAAGAGCTGTTCATCACCAGCAAGGTCTGGAACAAGGACAGAGGATATGAAACGACCAAAAAGGCATTTTACAAGAGCCTCGAAGACCTTGGGCTTGATTATCTGGACCTCTACCTGATCCACTGGCCGGCCAACGCCAAACAGTTTGAAAACTGGGATGAAATCAACAAGGAAACCTGGCGCGCGATGATTGAACTTTACAAGGAAGGAAAAGTCCGCGCTATCGGTGTGTGCAACTGCAAGCCGCACCATCTCAAGTCCCTCATGGAAATGGAAGTCAAGCCGATGGTGAACCAGATCGAATATAATCCTGGAAACAGACAGCCTGAAACCGTCGAATACTGCAAGAAGAACGGCATCCGAGTGGAAGCCTACAGCCCGCTTGGAACCGGAAGAATGCTTGATAACCCCGCGCTTTTGGAAATCGCGAAGAAGTACCAGAAGAGTGTGGCACAGATCTGCCTGAGATGGATCATCCAGAACGAAGTGATCCCGCTTCCGAAGTCCATCACACCCTCAAGAATTAAGCAAAACCTCGATGTGTTCGATTTCGAACTGACGCCTGAAGATATGGAAAGAATCAACGAACTTCCGGACTTCGGATTTTCCGGAAACGACCCGGATACCATCACCTTCTAAATCCTGGCATCAAAAGAAGCCCGTCTGAAAACGGGCTCTTTTTGATGATTGAGAATATTTTTCCACTCGGTTTTCGAAACTCTTATCGCCTTCGCTTCTCAGTCCACGTAGTGAACTCTCGCTTCATCAAATGTGTTTTTTTCCGGAAGCTTCATCTTGGGATACCCCATCGGGATGAGCCCGAAGCATTCCACACCATTCGGAAGCTCGAGGATTTCCTTGACTTTCTTCATCCGGTCTTCTTCAGGCGCAATACCTAAAAGGACGGTCCCGAGTCCGAGATTGTCGGCTTCAAGCATCAGGTTTTCACAGCATATGGCCATGTCAATCTGCGCGTACTCCGGCGCGGTGCAGTCCACGTGATAGCATGGAACAATCAGAACCGGCGCGTTCTTTGCAGGGAACGCAAACGGGCTGACCCCTGCGAGCTGTTCCTGAA
>DLOL01000101.1:10219-13026 GCA_002478485.1 Eubacteriaceae bacterium UBA7485
CCTCGGCGCCGCCATGGCGGCTTTTAAAACCTCTGTAATCTGATCATCGGTAACAAGCTTGTCCTCAAACTGACGAATCGATCTTCTGTGGAAGATGCTGTTCATGTTTTTCCTCCTGTTAATAGCTCTTTGACATATTCATCCTATAGATACCCAGTCGTAAAGGCGCTCCTCCATTTGCCGGATTCAGCGACAATTCAGGACAGAATCTGTTTTCAAGGCGTATCTTTCCTCTCTTCTTGATAAAGCGACCGGTTTCTTTCGGGCGGGAGACAAAGTCCTACTTAAATACGACTTGAGATTTTTTAGAGCTGAGCTTGTTTGGACTTTGCAAACGTTTTATAATGCTGTTAAAGATGATTAAGGAGAATAAATATGAAGAAAAAGCTGTTTCTCACACTCACACTGCTCTTACTTCCAGTATGGATCATCTGCTCTCCGTCTCAAGCGAAAGCCGACGATCTCATTCCTGTGTACAGACTTTACATGCCAACGAACGGTGAGCATCTCTATACGACCGATGCGCATGAAAAAGACGTCCTCTATACGCAGCATAAGTGGGGATATGAAGGAATCGGATGGTACACATCTTCTTCCGGTACACCGGTTTACAGATTGTACAATCCCGGTCTCAGAAATCACCTCTACACCACAGACACCAACGAAGTGGAAACGCTCTGCCGTTACCATGGCTGGCAAAAAGACAATAATGGAAGGCCTGTTTTTTATTCTTCCGGCAATGTACCGATTTATCGTCTCTATAACCGGGGACTTAAAGGCATGCACCACCTGACCACCGATGTAAATGAATACAATACGCTTCCAAGACACGGATGGACACAGGAAGGCATCAAGCTCTACGGCGTCCAGCTCGGAAATCCAATACAAACGAAGTACACGCCTGAAGTCGCAGCAAAGATGGCTTACAAGAAATTTATTCAAGACCAAGGAAGCTCGATTGCCGGATACTATATTCATGATCTGAACGCTGACGGCATCTCGGAACTGATTGTTCAGACCGGCACAGCCCAATATAATACATACGGAAGCGTTTATAGCTACAACCCGGATTCAAGAAGTGTTGATTTTATCGATCCGATTACTCTTTCAAACGTTAACTTGTGTTATCCGACAAATCGCGCCACCTACAGCGCAGGCCCCTTGTGGTCGGTCTTCTATTCGCAAGGATATGGTTCGATTGAAGAAATCGGCTATAACGGATACTGGCTGACCTCCAAAGATGTCGAACCTTATTCAAGAGTATCCATTTATTATCTCGACCGGTTTAGCGGAAGAAAAGTTCCGTTTTTTACTTACAACAATTTAAGGCCTTTAAATTATTAGCTCCTCAAAAGCTCAGGGAAGTCCAGATTTCTCTGGGCTTTTATAACTTTTATGAACCGGTTATGAAATTTGATAACCACTTAATAGCTTTATCGTTTAAAGTGCGGGACATTGGCATATTCTTCAAAAAACTAAAATATAATTAAAGAAAGTAATCAAATAAAGCTTGATCGAGTAACAAACACCTCTTACAATGAATGAGAGGAGAAATTATGAAAAAGAAATTTTTATTTACGTTTTTACTTATGATATTTTGTTTTCCGTTAATATATTTTCATCATCCATCTGAAGCGGAAGCTGCAAGTACAGTCCCGGTTTACAGACTCTATATGCCTACAAACGGAGAGCATCTTTACACAACGGACGCCCATGAGAAAGATGTCCTTTATTCTCAGCATAAATGGGGATATGAAGGCATTGCCTGGTACACTTCGACAACCGGCACACCGGTCTACAGACTCTATAATCCGGGCTTGAGAAATCATCTTTACACAACGGACAGAAATGAAGTTGAAACACTCTGCCGTTATCACGGATGGCAGAAGGACAATGGCGGGAATCCTGTCTTCTATTCCTCGGGAAGTGTTCCGATCTACCGCGTCTACAACAGAAAGCTGAGCGGCATGCACCACCTCACAACCGATGTGAATGAATACAATACGCTTCCAAGGCACGGATGGACACAGGAAGGCGTAAAACTTTACGGGATTCAGAAAGGAAATCCGATCCAGACGGAATATGTTCCAAGCGAAATGGCCAAAATGAGCTATAAAAAGTTGATCCAGAGTAAGAGCAAGGTCTATGGCTATTACCTACACGATCTCAATTCCGACGGCATCTCAGAGCTGATTCTCAAACTCGGAACCTGTGAAGCGGACTTTAGAGGCGAAGTTTATTCTTACAACAAGAATACAAAGCAGAGTTTCTACGCTGGTGCGATCAGCATGAGTCACCAGACGCTCTATTATCCGTCAAACCGCAATCTTTATACATCCGGAAATCTCTGGAGTCAGTTCTTCCAGACCGGCGGTCTCCAGTTAAATAATATCAGCTTCAATGGTTCGACAGTCTCGGAAAGCGTTATTGAGGGATTCCGATTGATTATCAACTTGCCGAACAGCGAATTCCATAAGCTCCGCACCAGGTATCAGGGACGAGAAGTTCCCTTCTACCGTGCCAACGACTTAAGAGTATTGAATTACTAAATCTTTGAACCTATCCAAAACGCGAAACAGCCGATTCGGATCTTTATCCGAACCGGCTGTTTTCCATAAAAGAGGGTCCGGAAATTCCGGACCCTCTCAATCTTGTTCTTGCCTACGCGTTAGCGTTTGTTAGACTTTCTCCAAATATGCTGTTTTTCCGCAGCTTTGATGAGTTCGTCTCTGAAATCCGGATGGGCAAGAGAAATGATCGCTTCCGCCTTCTGCCAAGTCGGAAGGCCTTTCAGATTCTTGCAGCTA
>DLOL01000101.1:13042-13183 GCA_002478485.1 Eubacteriaceae bacterium UBA7485
GGTTGGCGCGCGTGTCGGTGATGATCGAGCCGTCCGCAAGCGTCGGGCGGATTCTTGACTGAATGTTCCCCTGCTTGTCTATAAAGGTGGATGAGAGGCAGATAAAGCTCTTTCCGCCGTTTGAGAGGTATGCGCCGAGCA
>DLOL01000101.1:13206-19833 GCA_002478485.1 Eubacteriaceae bacterium UBA7485
CAGAAGATTCGGATTCAACCTGCCCGTAGAGGTCGATGTCAACCGCGTTGTTTATGGAGATGAAGTTGTCAAGCTGTGAGATGATTCTTGAGTCATTCGTGTAGCCGACGCTTGTGGAGAGCACTTCCGGATTGTTGTCCACATAGTCATACATCTTCTTGGTTCCGGCACCAAACGCGAAGGTCTGTCTGAAACGGTCGATGTTTTTCTTCGATCCGTTGATCTTCCCTGCTTTCGCGATATCAACAAAAGCGTCTACATACATTTCCGTATGGACACCAAGGTTTTTCAGATCGGATTCCGCGATCAGTGTGCCGACCGCGTTCGGCATTCCGCCGATTCCAAGCTGCAGGCATGCGCCGTTTGGAATTTCCTGAACGATTAGTTCTGCCACTTTTTCATCGACATCGGATGGCGGAGCGGATCCCATTTCAGGAATCGGTGTGTTTTCGGATTCAACAATCATGTCGACATCATCGATGTGGATGCCGTTTTCGAATCCGCCAAGGCAGCGCGGAACGGTATCGTTGACTTCAACGATGATCTTCTTCGCTCTTCTGCAGGCTGCGCCGAGGTGAGAAGCGGAGAGGCCGAAGTTGAAGTAGCCGTGCTTGTCCATTGGGGAGACGAGGAAAACTGCCACGTCTGGCGCTTCCGATTCCGGCATATCCATGTAATAGCGCGGAAGTTCTGAATAACGCATCGGGCAGTAGAAGGAGAATCCCTCTGCGATGGCATGGCGTTCAATCCCGCCCATGTGCCAGCTGTTCCAGCAGATATGGTCTGCCGGATCCGGGATTTCGAAGATTGCGGGCTTTCTCATCAGAATCCCGCCTCTGAACTTCACGTCTGTCAGATCATTTTCTTCGATATGTTTGGCTAGCGCCTTATCGCATTCAATCGGTGTGGTGGTCGTCCATCCGTAATCCACCCAGTCACCACTCTTGATGATCTTGACAGCCTCTTCAGCTGAAGTCAGTTTTTGTTGATAATCTTGTTCGAATGACATTTCTATCTCTAAATTAGGAATTTTTTAAAAAAGACCCCAAGGTGAATTGGGGTCTTGATTCTGACGGTTGATTATTCTGCTTTGGCAGCGCGCGCTTCTTTGATGCCTTCCGTGATAAGCGGAACGATCTTTAAAGCGTCGCCGACGATGCCGACATCAGCAACCTGGAAGATTGGAGCGCTTTCATCTTTGTTGATGGCAACGATGAAGTCGGATTCTTCCATACCAGCTAGATGCTGGATTGCGCCTGAGATACCGCAGGCAATGTAGAGGTTCGGACGAACGGTCTTACCGGTCTGTCCAACCTGGCGGTCTTTTTCAACCCATCCTGCATCAACTGCAGCACGTGAAGAAGATACGGTTCCGCCGAGAACATCTGCGAGATCCTGAAGGATCTGGAAGTTTTCCGGTGACTGCATGCCGCGGCCGCCGGATACGAGAACTTTCGCATCCTGGATGTCGATCTTGTCTTTCATGGTCTTAACGATTTCCATGATTTCCGTATTATCATGGTCAGCGAAATCGTTAATGTCTTCAAAGATGATCTGAGCCTTGTGGTCTTTGTCGATCGGAAGCTTCTGCATAACGCCTGGACGAACGGTTGACATCTGCGGTCTGTTGTTCGGGCAGAGAATCGTAGCCATCAGGTTTCCGCCGAATGCCGGACGGGTCATCATCAGGCCCTTGTCATCCGGGTTGATTTCAAGCTTGGTGCAGTCAGCTGTAAGGCCGGTCTTGACGCGGGCGGATACTCTCGGTGCGAGGTCGCGACCGATTGCGGTAGCGCCGACTAAGACGATTTCCGGCTTATATTTTTCAACGACGGTTGCAAGCGCGTGAACATAAGGTTCAGTCTTGTAATTGTTTAATGCGTCGTTGTCCACAACGATAACACGGTCTGCTCCATGTTCTTCGAGCAGTGCCGGAAGATCTCCGACATCGGATCCAAGAAGAACAGCGGTGACTTCGGTGTCGAGGTCTTTCGCGAGGTCATGTGCTTTTCCGATCAGTTCGTAGGTGACCGGTGTAATTACGCCATCAACCTGTTCAGCGTAAATCATTACGCCTTTGTAATCTTCAATGCTCATTTATACAATGCTCCTAGATAATGAATTTTTCCTGAAGTTTTTCGACAACCTTGTCTGCCGATTCCTGAGGATCCAGTTCAAACACAACGCCGGCTTCTTTAAGGGCTTTCGGGAAGGACTTGAAGACCTTCGTCGGAGAACCTTTCAGACCGATGTTGCTGTCATCAACTTCGATGTCATCACGGGACATTGTACGGATGTTGCCGTTTCTGTAAGCGTTGAGAACGCCGCCCGGTGTCATGTATCTCGGTGTGTTCATTTCGCCAAGAGCGGTGACAAGTGCAGGCATTTTCGCTTTTACGATATGATAGCGGTCTTCAAACTGACGCTTGACGATCACGTCGTCTCCTTCGACCTTGATGTCTTCTGCGTAAGAAATGTTCGGGATTCCAAGGTGTTCTGCGATCTGCGGTCCGACCTGTGCGGTGTCGCCATCGATCGCCTGGCGGCCGGTGATGATCAGGTCCACATCTCCGATTGCTTCGATAGCCGCAGCAAGAGCGGAAGAAGTAGCCCAGGTGTCAGCTCCGCCGAGTCTTCTGTCGGTTAAGAGGATTCCTTCGTCAGCGCCCATTGCAAGTGCTTCGCGGAGGATTTCATCAGCCATTGGAAGTCCCATGGTCAGAACGATAACTTCTGTGTCTTCTTTGTCCTTGTCCTTGAGTTCAAGAGCTGCTTCAAGACCAGCCTTGTCATCCGGATTCATGATTGACGGAACGCCGTCACGAATAAGTGTACCGGTTTTCGGATCCAGTTTTACTTCGTTGGTATCCGGTACCTGTTTAGCACAAACTACGATTTTCACTTAGAATTTTCCTCCAATTATTTGAACAGCGCGCCGGAGATAACCATACGCTGAACTTCTGAAGTACCTTCATAGATTTCAGTGATCTTGGCGTCTCTCATCATACGTTCAACCGGATAGTCTCTGGTGTAGCCGTATCCGCCGAAGAGCTGGACACATTCGGTTGTGACAGCCATTGCGGTTTCGGCAGCGAAGAGTTTAGCGGTAGCAGCTTCTACGCTGTAAACTTTCTGGGTGTCTTTTGCGATTGCAGCTTTGTATACGAGAGCTCTTGCAGCTTCGATACGAGCATACATGTCTGCGCACTTGAACTGCGTGTTCTGGAACTTCGCGATCGGACGGCCGAACTGTTTACGTTCTTTTACGTAGTTAACAGCTTCTGTGAGCGCGCCTTCTGCGATACCCAGAGCCTGAGCGGCAATACCGATACGGCCGCCGTCGAGGGTGGTCATAGCGATTCTGAAGCCCTGTCCTTCTTTGCCGAGCATGTTGGCAGCCGGTACATGAACGTCTTCGAATACGAGTTCAGTTGTGGAGGAGCCGCGGATACCCATCTTCTTTTCTTTGGTTCCGATAGAGAAGCCAGGGAGGTCCTTGTCCACGATAAACGCGGTGATGCCCTTTGTGCCTTTGCTCTTGTCGGTCATCGCAAAGATGATGTAAACGTCAGCCTGTCCGCCGTTGGTGATGAAGATCTTGGAGCCGTTGAGGATCCATTCGTCGGTTTCCGGATCATAGACCGCTTTGGTCTGCTGGCCGGAAGCGTCGGTGCCGGCATTCGGTTCTGTCAGACCGAAAGCGCCGAGTTTTTCACCTTTAGCAAGCGGAATTAAGTATTTTTCCTTCTGTTCCTTCGTTCCGAACTTGTTGATCGGATCTGCGCCGAGGGAGGTGTGCGCGGAGACGATAACGCCTGTGGTCGCGCAGACTCTTGAGAGTTCTTCGACCAGAAGAACATACGCAAGCGTATCCCCGCCCTGTCCACCGAGTTCAACCGGGAACGGAATGCCGAGGAAACCTGAGTTAGCTAATTTTTCGACCGTTTCTTTCGGGAAACGTTCTTCTTCGTCAATTTCAGAAGCGATTGGCTTTGCTTCTTTTTCAGCGAAATCTCTGTAAAGATTCTGTAGTGTTTGATACTCTTTCGGGAGCTGGAAATCCATTCTATCCTCCTAAAATCTGATTACTTGGAGTAATCGTAGAAGCCCTTGCCGGTCTTGCGTCCAAGAGCGCCTGCTCGAACCATCTTCTTTAAGAGTGGAGCCGGAGCGTACTTGTCAGAACCGGTTTCGCTCTGAAGAACTTCCATAATCGCGAGAACGACGTCAAGGCCTACGAGGTCGCCAAGTTCAAGCGGTCCCATCGGGTGGTTTGCGCCAAGCTTCATCGCGGTGTCGATGTCTTCAGCTTTTGCGGTGCCTTCTGAGAGGACGGTGATTCCTTCGTTGATGTACGGAATTAAGATTCTGTTTACGACAAATCCCGGAGCTTCTTCGACCTGTACCGGAACTTTTCCGATGTCTTCAGCGATTTCGGTGATTTTGTCAACCGTTTCCTGCGGGGTGTTGTATCCGGCGATTACTTCAACGAGTTTCATGGCCGGAACCGGATTGAAGAAGTGCATCCCGATGATGTCACGGTCAATCGCGTTTGCCATTTCAGTCACTGAGAGTGAAGAGGTGTTGGTTGCAAAGATCGCGTCGTCTTTGACGATCTTGTCGAGTTCTTTGAAGACTTCCTTCTTCGCATCCATGTCTTCGAGAGCAGCTTCAATTACGAGGTCGCAGTCTGCAACTTTGTCTTTCAGGCCTGTCTGGATATGGTCGAGAACTTCCTGTTTCTGTTCTTCGGTCATGCGGCCCTTGGACACCTGGCGGTCAAGACCCTTTGCGATCTTGTTCTTTCCGCCTTCAGCCCATTCTTCTTTGATGTCGGTTAAGACGACATCATAACCTTTGTTTGCAAAAACCTGAGCAATACCGCTGCCCATTGTACCAGCGCCAATTACGCCAACCTTCATGTTTATCTCCTTGTACTACTGTTGTGTACTTTATAAAGCTCAGGCGGGGAGACTCCCCGTCTGAGGTGATGACAAATGGCTTATTTCTTTCCCTTGTGGAGGAAAGCGTCCATACGATTGACCTGATCTTCTGTTTCAAACGTGTCGCCGAAGTATTTGGCTTCGAGTTCAACCGCGTTTGCCATGGTCATATCAAGTCCTTCGTTGATCGCCGCCTTGCAGTTTCGAACCGCTTGAGGCGCGTTGGAAGCGATCTTGGAAGCAAGCTTCTTCGCAGCGTCCATCAGCTCGTCCTGCGGATACACGTCATTGACAAGACCGCATTCCTTCGCTTTGTCCGCCTTGATGTTGGTGCCTGCATAGATCATCTGCTTTGCAAGTCCGACCGGAACCAGACGCGCAAGGCGCTGGGTTCCGCCGAATCCCGGCGTGATCCCGAGACCCGTTTCCGGCTGTCCGAAAACAGCGTTGTCGGAAGCTAAGCGGATATCGCATGCCATGGAGAGCTCGCATCCGCCGCCGAGCGCAAAACCGTTGACGGCTGCGATGATCGGGATCGGGAAGGTTTCAACTCTTCTGAATACCGCATTCCCTTTCGCGCCGAACGCTTCGCCTTCAGCCTTGGTCAGCGTGGACATTTCTCCGATGTCCGCGCCTGCGACAAATGCCTTTTTGCCCGCGCCTGTGATGATCAGGCAGCGGACGGTGTCAAGATCGACCGCGTCAAGCGCGGCGGAGAGATCTTCAAGAACCTGGGAATTGAGCGCGTTGAGGCTCTTTTCCTTATTGATGGTGAGAACGCCGATCGGGCCTTCTACTTCGTAATTAACAAAACTCATGCTTCACCTGGCGATTATTTTGTGTAATCCGGATTTTCGATGATGGTTGCAACGCCCATGCCGCCGCCGACGCAAAGGGTCGCGCAGCCGTACTTGACGTCTTCCTGCTTCATCGCGTGAATCAGTGTAACAAGGATACGGCATCCGGAAGCTCCGATCGGATGGCCGAGAGCGATCGCTCCGCCGTTTACGTTGACTTTCTTCGGATCAAGTCCTAATTCGCGGACAACAGCGATGGACTGAGCGGCGAAAGCTTCGTTTGCTTCATAGATTCCGATATCGTCGGTTGTGAGGCCGGCTCTTTCAAGCGCTTTCTTGGTGGCTGGAACCGGACCGACGCCCATGATTTCCGGCGGAACGCCTGCGGAAGCGCCGGCTACATAGATGGCCTGCGGCTTGACGCCGAGTTCATCTGCTTTTTCCTTGGTCATGAGGATAACCGCTGCTGCGCCGTCGTTGATCCCGGAAGCGTTTGCCGCGGTAACGGTGCCGTCTTTGATGAATGCCGGACGGAGTTTTGCGATGGATTCGGCCGTTACGTTTTCTCTCGGGCCTTCATCGGTGTCGACAACATTGACGGATTTCTTTGTCTTTACTTCTACAGGAACGATTTCGTCCTTGAACTTGCCTTCTTTGATCGCTGCGGTAGCTTTCTGCTGGGAGGAAGCTGCGAATTCATCCTGGTCCTGACGGGTGATGCCGTATTTTTCAGCGACATTTTCAGCCGTAACGCCCATATGGTAATCATTGAACGCGTCCCACAGACCGTCTTTGATCATTTCATCGACGAGTTTTCCGTCGTTCATTCTGTAGCCGTAGCGGGCGTTCGGAACGAGATACGGTCGTTTTTGACCACCAGGGTTCAA
>DLOL01000005.1:0-12729 GCA_002478485.1 Eubacteriaceae bacterium UBA7485
GGCAATCTTGTCGATCTCGTCGATAAAGACGATGCAGGGCGCCTTGGCCTTCGCGTCCTTGAAGAGGCCTCTGACTTTGGAAGCCCCCATCCCGACGAACATTTCAACGAATTCAGAACCCGAGATGGAGAAGAACGGGACATTCGCTTCGCCCGCAACCGCCTTTGCAAGCATCGTCTTCCCGGTTCCCGGAGGGCCCACGAGAAGAATGCCCTTTGGCATCTGCGCGCCGATGTTCTTGTACTTGGAGGGGTTTTCGAGGTAGGAGACGACTTCTTCAAGGTTTTCTTTAGCCTCGTCTTCCCCTGCGACATCCTTAAAGCGGATATCATCGGTTGATTTCTGATATTCTTTCGCATTGCTCTTTCCGATGTTGAGTCCGCCGATTCCGCCTCCGCCGGCGCCTCCTCCGCCCATCATCCGCTTGGAAAGCCAGTTTCCAAGAAGGATAAAGATGATGATCGGAAGTACCCAGCTGAGGATGAATTCAAAGACCGGGCTCATCTGCTCGGTGATCTTGCTTGAGAATTCCACGTTGTGCGCCTTGAGATCATTGATCATATTCTGATCGTCAACCAGCCCGGTTTTGTAAAACTCGGTTTTGTCCTTGTTGGTGAAGACAATCTTGTTTTCCGACTGGTCGATTTCAACCGAACCGATCTCGTTTTGATCAAGCATCTGGTTAAACTCGTTATAGCTGACTTCCTTGACCTTGCTGTTCGACATGTAGGGAACCAGGAGAAGGTTGTAGATGACGAGCACGGCGATGATGATCAGATAATATCGTGCCATGGGAGATGGCTTTTTATCCGGTTTTTGATTTGGTTTGTTATTAGCCAATCTGTAGGCTCACTTTCTTCATATTTACTTGTATTCTTATATTCCCCATTGTAGATATTATGCCTACTGAAATTATATTTTAGTTTAATTAGTTAGCCGAGGTCAAACTAAAATTTTCGGTATCAAAAAGGCCCGGAACCAGCGGTCCCTTCCGCCTGGTCCGGGTCTTCTCTATTCGTAAAGATATGGGTCGTCTTCCCTGAAGACAAAGCCGTTTTCATCTGCCTGGTCAATGACGGCAAGCGCGTGATAGTTCAGCCCCATGTCCCGGAGCCTATCCCCGCCTTTCTGGAATCCCTTCTCCACCGCAACGCCGATGCCTTTGAGCTCAGCGCCCGACTGGGCGACCAGATCCGTCAGACCGCGGATCGCTTCCCCGTTTGCCATGAAATCATCAATGATGAGCACTTTATCATCCGGCGAAATCCATTCCTGGGAGAGGAGCTGCGTGACTTTCTTCTTGTACGTATAAGAATAAATCTCGCTCTTTAAAAGTCCGCCTTCAATATTGTCGCTCTTTGCTTTCTTGGCATAAATCATCGGAACGTTCCATTTGCCCGCGCAAATGGCTGAAAGCGCAATCCCGCTGGCTTCTGCTGTTAGCACTAGGGTAATGTCATCCACGTCAAAGTACTTTTTAAACTCATCCGCGATATGATCCATCAGCTTCGGATCCACACGGTGATTTAAAAACCCGTCCACTTTCACGATATTTCCGGGAAGCACTTTTCCCTCTTTAACAATTCTCTCTTTCAGCTCCTGCATCTTTTTCTCCTCTCCCGTTCTGCTTTACTTTTTCTTCGGCGTGAAAAAATTAATGGTGAGGGCTGCAAGCGCGGTGAAGAGCGCGACGGTTCCAGCTGCAAAGCCTCCCGCAAGCATCGCGTCTTTCGCGTCCTGGCGTCTTAATTCCTCTTTAATCTTTTCCGTCTGGTTTTTATTCTTATCTTCCATCACTCACCCTTCCCTTCTTAAAATCCCTAAAGGTAAAGTTATTATACAAAAAAAGGCCTGAATTAGATAGTGCGCCGGTTTCATTCCGCCGGAATTTCTCTGGCAAGCGAGACATTCTTATAAGAGAAATCATCACTCACTTCCCTGATCACATGGATGAAGTCCGGATAGCGCGCCGGCGCGTCCTCATCGGGCAGTTCAATTTCCATCACGGCCTGTTTCTTCCAAAACGGATAAAGGTCAATCTCCACCGTATTTCCGTCATAGGGAAATGCGATGCGCGTCTTTCTGATGAGCTGAAGAGACGGGTCTTTCTCCTTCATCAGCTGATCATATTCCTCTTTTGAAATTTCTTGCTCATCTTCTTCGGCGCGGACTCCGCTCACGCGCCTCTTGGTCGTCTGGTAAAACTTCTCGCCTGGTCCTGTCTTTCTCCGGCGGACGCGTCTTGTCTCGAATTCGCCGTTCGACTTTAAGTAGGTCTGGTCAATCGCCGAGACCGTAGCGCCTTTCATGGATTCAAGTTTCTTCAGATCCGGATAGGCAATGAGCCATTTTCTCTCGATTTCGTAATGAATCTTATCGTTCGTCATCATTCCCGCCTTCCTCCGAATCTACTCTCACGTCATTCTCAAGCGTGCGGATCACCTTTGCGGGAACGCCGCCAACCAGAGAATTGTCCGGAACATCCTTTGTGATCACGGCGCCCGCGGCCACNNTAGTTCCCGATTTTCACGCCGGGCAGGATGGTACAGTTCCCGCCGATCCACACATCATTTCCGATCGTAACCGGCTTTGCAAACGCGGCGTAGTTTCGTCTTTTCTTCGGGGAGAGCGGATGGCCGACAGCGCTGATCATGGTGTTCGGTCCGATCATCACGTGGTCTCCGATGGTGACTGGCGCAATATCCAGGATCACCACGTTGTAGTTTGCGGTGAAGTTGTCGCCGACATGGATGTTCTTCCCGTAGTCGCACCGGAATCCGGGACCAACCCAGGGATCGGCTCCGGCGCTTCCAAAGCAGGACCGGATCGCGCGCTCTAAAGCTTCCGGATCATTCTGGTCCGCCTGGTTGATTCTCTCGCTCCCGGTTATCCCTTCGCTTTTTCTCTCCGCCACTTCAGGGTCTGAAAAATCATAGACAAGCCCCGCGTTGAGCTTTTCAAGTTCAGTCATAATTCTCTCCTTTTCCTCAGTATGATGGAAAGAATCAATCTTGAAAAGATCCTATTTCTTATTTTTAAATTTTATTATAATTATTTCATGTTATATTTAATGTAATGCTTAATTTATTTGCTTTTTGCGTTATTTGATTTGAACCCCTGTTCAAACCGAATTTCCGGGCTGTCCAGACTCAGCCCGATCTCTATTCCGCACATCGGGGCGGTTCCCGCTCTGATTCTATTCGGTGAATTCGAAGCGATGTTGAGGTGAGCCATGGATGCTTATTATATGAAACGCGCGGTCACGCTGGCGGAAAAAGCCAGAGGGAACACGTCTCCAGATCCCTTGGCAGGCGCGGTAATCGTGAAAGAAGGCAAGATTATCGGAGAAGGATACCGGCAGTTCTGCGGAGATTTACCGGCCGAGATCAAAGCGATCCGGGAATTAAAAACATCCGCTCGAGGCGCCACGCTCTTTATGACACTTGAGCCTGGAAGCAGGGAAATCCGGGACTTTGACAACCTCAACGCGATCCTTCACGCAGAAATCGCACGAGTGGTTATCGGAACTTCGAATCCGGACCTTGACACCCTCTCCGCAGCTGAGCGACTGGCAAAAGCCGGTCTTGAGGTGACAGAAGGCGTATTGAAAGCGGAATGTGACCGAATCAATGAAGTGTTTCTTCACTATCAAAGAACAAAGAGGCCGTTTGTCTTTTTGAAATGCGTCTCCACCCTGGATGGAAAAAGCGCGACGTTTACGGGTCAGTCCCAGTGGATTACCGGAGAGGAGGTCCGGCAACATGCGCATGAGATGAGAAATCAGGTCTCCGCTGTCATGACCGGGATCGGAACCGTCTTGAGAGACAATCCAAGACTGACCTGCAGGATTCCGGACGGAAAGAGCCCGCTCCGGATTATCTGTGACAGCTCCCTCTCCATCCCGCTCGAGTCAAAAATCGTCAAGACCGCTTCCGAATTTCCCACCTTGATCGCATGCACGCGTTTTGATCCGAAAAAAGCCCGCCTTCTCGAAGACCGAGACTGTAAAGTAGTGGCTGTCCGTGAAAAGGACGGAAGAGTTGATCTTGCTGACTTGATGGATCTGCTCGGGGAAATTCAGGTCGACAGCCTTTTAATTGAGGGCGGGGGCTCCCTCAACTGGTCTGCTCTTGAGGATCAGATCGTTAACCGAATTCAGATCTACTACGCAAAGAAGATTTTCGGCGGGAAAGAAGCAAAGACCACTGTGGAAGGACAAGGAATTCCTTTTCCAAATCTAGCTTACCGGATCGTCCGAACCCGAATCCTTCCGCTCGGGGATGATTTTCTGCTTGAAGGTGAAGTTTCTTATGATGGAAGCTCCTCTTTCTAATCTCAGGATCTGCTTTTTCAAAAAAGAGCCAGCATCTTTTTCAGATAGCTGGCTTTTTGTCATTTTATGCTGTTTTCTTTAGGATTCGGCACTCGCAAGGTGAAAGGCAGGTCTGATCCGGTTTTTCGCAGCTGCTCAAAAGCACCTGATGGTCCTTGAAATCTCTGCGGATCGGAAGCTTGTTTTCTGTAAAATTATGGAGGCAGACGATTTCTTCATCCCCGTAGCTTCGTTTATAGGCATAGATCGAATCGTTGTCCATCCGGATCATCTCGATTCTTCCCTTTTGGATTGCATCCGAGCTTTTTCTGAGTCGGATCAGTTCACGGTAAAAATGAAAAACCGATTCAGGATCCTTCAGACTGTCTTCCACATTGACAGTCCTTTTGTTCTGGTTTTCAGAAATCCAGGGCTCTCCTTCCGTAAAGCCGCCTTCTCTTCTCCACTGCATCGGTGTCCTTGCATTGTCACGGCTCCTGGCCGCAAGGATCTGAAGCGTTTCTTCTTCAGAAAGGCCGTTATCTCTTAATATCTGATAGGAATTCAGACTCTCCACATCGCGGTAATCATCAAGGCATTCAAACCCCGCGTTGGTCATGCCGATCTCTTCTCCCTGATAAATGTATGGAGTTCCCCGTCGGGTCAGTGTGAGTGAAGCAAGAAGCTTTGCCCACCGGGCCTGGTAACGTCTATCATTTCCAAACCGTGAAAGCGAACGCGGCTGATCATGGCAGTTGAAGAAGAGTGCGCTCCATCCGCCTTTTTCCTGCATCTTCATGTCCCATTCATGGAGTGTTTCCCGTAAATGATTGAAATCAAACGGCATCAGGCGCCATTTCTCACCGTCCGGGTAATCGACCTTGAGGTGATGGAAGTGAAACGCCATGGAGAGTTCTCGGTTTTCGGGTTTTGTGTAAGCAGCGCATCGTTCAGCGGAGACCGATGAAAGTTCCCCAACGGTGAGAATGTCCTCCCCGATATGCGCCCGAATTTCTTTTAGGTATTGCTCCACCTTGGGTCCGTCCGTATAATAACTTCTTCCGTCACCGTCGGAGTCGTCTTCAAACGCGCGTTTTGAGATCAGATTGATGACATCAAATCTGAAACCTTTCACGCCGAGTTCAAGCCAGAAATCAAGCACCTCCATGATTTCTTTCCTGACCTGTGGATTTTCCCAGTTCAAGTCTGCCTGGCCTTTGTCAAAGAGATGAAGGTAATAAAGGCCAAGATTCGGAACGTATTCCCAGCAGGTTCCTCCGAACTTAGATTTCCAGTTGGTTGGAGGTCCCCCGCCAGGGGCAGGCGCTTTGAAGAAATAATAGTCCTGGTATTTTTTTTCTCCTGAAAGCGCCCGCTTGAACCAGCCGTGTTCCGTTGAAGTGTGGTTGAAGACCATGTCAAGCATGATCTTCATCCCGCGTTTCTCCGCTTCTTCGATCAGCTTCTTCATATCCTGAAGATTTCCGAATACCGGGTCGATCTCTTTATAGTCGGCCACGTCATAACCATTGTCGCATCCCGGGGACGGGTAGACCGGATTGAGCCAAAGGCAGCTCACTCCAAGCATTTCAAGATAATCAAGCCTTGAGATGATTCCCTGAATGTCACCGATGCCGTCTCCATTTGAATCCTGAAAAGATCTCGGATAGATCTGGTAGATAATTTCTTTTGTCAAATCAAGCATATCTTTCTAGGCGGTCTGGAGAACAGCTTCTCCCGCGTCCGCTTCTCCTTCGTAAAAAAGGTCTGTTTTTTGTCCGCTTGTAATGACCACCGGCGTGGTTCGCCCGCACCCTTTCTTCTGAATGAAGTCCAAATCCACCTTCAAAAGAAGCTGGCCTTTTTTTACGCGGTCTCCTTCTTTCACGAACACATCAAAACCTTCTCCATTCAAATGGACGGTGTCCATCCCGACATGGATCAGAATTTCCCGTCCGTAATCATCCCGGAGTCCAACCGCATGTCCTGTTGGAAAGAGCATTGCAACCTCTCCGTCGACTGGAGAGACAATTGTCCCTTCTGTCATTTCAACCGCAAATCCTTCCCCCATAGCGCCTGAAGCGAAGACCTGATCCTCAATTGATGCAAGCGCAACCACTCTTCCGGAGACCGGCGAGAGAATGGGGGATCCCTCAAGTTCAACTTTTTCACCGGAAAGGACTTTCGGTTTCCGGATATCTGCACTGAGCTTTCTCTGTCCGACAGCCAGAGTCAGTGCAAGCGGAACGACCACTGCGATAGCCATGGCGATGATGAAATGGATCCAATACTGGGGCATGATGGAGAGAATGCCCGGAAGACCGCCGACTCCGATCTGGNNCGCCGACTCCGATCGATGCGGCGGTTACTCCTGTCAAAACCGAGTACATGTCGGCAAGTCCAGAGCCGATCATACCGCAGACAAGCGGGAAACCATATTTGAGGTTCACACCAAAGAGTGCAGGTTCAGTCACTCCCAAGTAGCAGGAGATCATCGCCGGAATTTCAACCTGCTGAAGTTTTTCATTCTTCCTTGTCAAAAGGGTCATACCGAGAACTGCCGATCCCTGTGCAATATTGGAGAGGGCGATCATCGGCCAGAGGATGGTTCCGCCAAAACTTGAGATCAGCTGGGTATCAATGGCGTTTGTCATGTGGTGAAGGCCGGTGATGACCAGTGGGGCGTAAACCAGGCCGAAAAATCCGGCAAAGATAAAGCCGTATGGATGCATCAACCCTGAATACACCACTTTCGAAATCATATCGCCAAGCGCCCAGCCGATTGGTCCGACGACCGCGTGTGCGATGAGGACTGAGAGAACAAGCGAACAGAACGGCACGACGATAATCGAGACGATAGCCGGCGTGATCTTCTGGAAGAACCGTTCAAGATAGACAAGAACGAATCCCGCGAGAATGGCAGGGATCACCTGTGCATGGTAGCCGATCATCTGGATTTGTGCAAAACCGAAATCCCACACCGGGATTTCCGACGCAGGTGTTGAAGCCACGGAATAAGCGTTCAATAGTTGAGGTGAGACCAGCGTGATCCCTAAAATTATCCCGAGCACCTGACTTGTTCCCAATTTTTTGGTGATCGACCAGGTGATCATGACCGGCAGAAAATGAAAGATTGCCTCTCCGATCAGCCAGAGAAAACTGTCCACACCGCTCCAGAACACGCTCATTTCAGCTAACGTCTTTGTTCCATTCTCGAACAAATACATCGCGTCGATGACATTTCTAAACCCGAGAATCAAACCGCCTGCGACCAGTGCCGGAATAATCGGTGTGAAAATCTCTCCGAGATTTCCAATCAGTTTCTGCATGAAAGTCTGGTTTGTTTTTGCCGCCTGTTTGGCTTCATCTTTCGACACGCCTTCAATCCCTGAAACGGCCACAAAATCATTGTAGAAGTTTGTGACATCATTTCCGATAATGACCTGAAACTGGCCTGCCTGCGTAAAAGTTCCCTTGGCACTCGGCAGATTTTCAATTTCCGCAACATCCGCCCGATCCGGATCGATTAGGACAAAGCGCATGCGTGTGACACAGTGCGCCACAGACTGAATGTTGGATTTGCCGCCAACAAGCTCCATCAGCTTTCCGGCTTCTTGTTGATATTTTCCCATTTCTCTTCCCCTGTTTTTTAGATAATTGCCGCTAACATGTACGTACATGTTTTTGATATCTTGATTTTACAACCTGTACGTACAAGTGTCAATACAAAAAAGAAAAAGGAATCAGAAAGATTCCCTTCTCGCAAAGTCTTCAAATTTGAATTTATCCGGCCTATGCCGGCTCTCCGTATATTGAAACAAGGTTCCGTCATCCAGATACGTCCAGGAGCGGACGACCACTAGCAGATCATAACCTTTCAGATCAAGAAGTTCTTCCTGTTCCCTGGATACCGGCTCAACTGTGATTTCCTTCTTTGCAAAGCTGATGGGGAGCTCAAGCACTCCCTCGATATAGGAATAGAGAGAATCTGCGGCAATTTTCTCGTCGATACCCGGAACCACCTGCGCGTTGATGTAATCATGATCCAAAATCACACGCTCTCCTGAAAACCTGCGCACACGGATGACTTCTGTTACAGGAGACTGCGTCTCGAGCAGGCGTCTTCCTGCTTCATCTCCGGTCATAACCCGGATGACATCGGTGGTAATATCTCCGCCCAGCTGGTTTTTTATCTCCTTAAAGGAGTGAATGCCGGATACAGAAAAAGCCACCAGATCTGGATCCAGGACCTTGGATCCTTTTCCCTTTTCTTTGACAATTAAGCCTTTCTCTAAAAGCAGGTTCAGGGCTTTTCGCACGGTGTCCCGACTCGCTTCGTATTTCTTTTGCAGCTCGCTCTCCGAAGGCAGATAACTCCCCGCTCCGATTTCTCTGGAAAGGATGCGGGCGTTGAGATCTTTATAAATTTCTTTGTATTTCGCCATGGCCTAGACCGCATTTTCCATTTCTCAATCACCATTCTTCGTGCATAAAAAGATCAAGACTGATTTTGAGCCAGCGTTCATCGACAAGTTCCTTATCCGTAATCTTTCCAAAGAGCAGTTTCCCCGCATCCATCAGCCTTGAGAAGACAACGTTGTCTTTTTTTGGAATATAACCGATCTTTATCCCTTCATCAGTTTTGACAACAATAGCGTTCGGATCATAGAGGTTGTCGGGTTCCCGGAAAAAATGAAGCCGGTCGCCGATATCAAGATGCGGCTCCAGATCCATAATGCCTGGAATATAGGTGGTGCCTGCCACATGTGTGTCAAAAAGGAAAATATCCTTTTCGATCAAGTCCGGAATGACCAGTTCCCCGTTTTTATCGCGGGGAAGATCCATCAGACCGTTTTCTCCAGGATCAAATATTTCGTTCATTTATTTCCTCAACATTCTGGTGATCCGAAGCTCAAGCCTTCGAATCTTTTCGTTCAGAGTATCCACTCGGCTCTGAAGCGTATTTCTTTTCTTCTGAGATATCTTCTCATCCGCCAGGATCTCTTTCATGGTGTAAGGGTAGGATGTCATAATCTCCCGAATACTTCGCTTCACTTCGTCGATCCGCTCTTCTAGATAATCTTTCTCCGCTTCGAGTTCTTCAAGCGCGGTCTGGTTCCCCACGGATTCTTCAGGCCTTCGCATCGCCATCTTGATCATGCGAAGCGTGCTCAAATCCCCTTCTTTGTAAGCATTGACCGCACTGTTGAAAAGCAGCTTTTCCTTCTGGGTCTGGTTCGGATGTAGATCTGGATGGAGGTACTTGACAATCGCATAGTAAAGATTTTTGAGCTCTTTCATTTCCTCGCTGGTGAGCTTCTCCGCTTCCTTCCACCGGTCCGCCTGCTTTTTTCGTTTGATTCTTTTATGGAGCTCATCCTTCTTTTCCTTGAATTCCTGATTTAAAATTTCATCGAGTTCAAAGAGGTCCACATCCTCCTGACGGTTTTTCTTCGTCTGGATCAGCTCGATTTTTCTTGCCAGGCGAGAAGCGATAATCTGAAGCTTGTAGATGTTGTTCTCAAGACCCCCAAACTGCGAAAGATAATCATTTTCAATATTGACGCACTCCGTTAGTAAAAGGGCGTCCTTCTCAAGCAAAAGCATGGCAAGCTCTGTCCTGAGTTTTTTTATTTTTTCAACCAGCTCTTGATAGGCGGGCGAGACAATCACGGCCTGTTCTGCAGAATTCAGTCTTCCTGTCACCAAGCAGAGCCTCTCAAGCGCGAGAATAAACCAGGATCGGCTCTCTTCCGACAAAAGAAATCCCTGGTTCTGGTAGAGCATGATCTTCTTCCACATCGTGTAGATCGTATTTCCAAGCAGGTGGGGATCATCAATCTCATTTACAATGGATTCAAACACACCCGCGCTTTTAAACGGATTAATGTCCGGAAAACAATCCTTGATTCCTTTCCCCCAGTCGTTTTCAAATCCGAGAGAAAGACATTCCTCTTCGAATTGATCTTCAACCTGATCAATTAAGGTTTCATCATTCTGGTAGAGTTCCAGATATTTTTGCGCAAATTGGTGAATGGCGTTTGTATTCATATATCCTAAATCATGAAAATATTTTGATTCATCTCACAGGATGAATCCCTTGACTCATTACTTTCAGTATACATGATAAATTGAATCCGAAAAAAGCCGTTCATTTGAACGGCCCAAGGAATCTATTCTTTTCTTGTTAATTTAACGACGGTTTCCACATGGCTCGATTGCTCCAGATGGATGTCAAATAATCGGCCTATCCACGGAAAATCAGCCCGTTCATTCTCGGAAACATATCCACAGCCTTTTTGACCTCAAAATCGCCATTTTCTCGACCGCGCTCGTTCTCGGAAACAGGTCGATGTGCTTGTTCCTACTATATAATGCAGGTGCACAGATTTTCCAATCGCCTCAAGACTTCGCTCTGAGGGAATAAGTCAAAATACCCGCGATTCCCCATCCACTTAACTCTATTGCTGCCGGAAGCGATACTTGCCTTTTCCGTGTCCGGTCACATGCTCAATGATCCCGTGCTCTGCCATTTCACGCAGCAAGGCAGTGCATCTTGTCGGCTTCAGATCGAGCACTCTCTGCACATCCGATTGGCGGATTACACCTTCATTCAGTTCAAAGGTAAAATGTCTCATGTCAATTACCGCCTTGCCACTGTTACCCTTTAATAAAAGGCACAATCACATCATAGAACTTCTTTGTCCAGTCGGCGTGGAAGTTTGCCATCTGGAGCCAGTCGGTCTCATTCTCGATGCTGACATTACTCAGCTGAATGAACACCTTGGACGATTTGATATCGTCGCCACGGTTCCACTGAAGTGTCGTGCCCAGTGCCGATTCGATTTCCGCTTTATGCGTATAAAGGCTGTCGAAGGCATCCTTGTTTTCCTGTTTATTTCCTCTGCCAAATACAACCTCTGCTCGAGCTGCATCATAGTTCGCTACGCAGCACAGGTAAAACCCGCCGATACCGAAGAAGCCATTGACCCAGTTATCCCTCGACGGATTGACATTAGAGAAGGAACTGTCCTCACCGTGCGCCTTCTGAATGATTGGAAGCGCATACGTCCAGTATTTCCTCCGGAGCTCATGACGGCTGCCCGGTTCGTCGGCATTGGCCTCATTCTCGTCACGCAGGTAAAAAACCAAGTCTACCGGATCTTCATCGTAAAGTTTGAACAGGCGGCTCAAAACAGACAGCTTGCTCTGCGTGCTGGTATTTGTCCAGACATAGATGCCATCACCAATTTCGAGCGATTTTGTAAACGCATCCGGATTCGTGTTAAAGTGGAGCGCAATATTCCCTTCCTCCGACATAGCCAGCTTCGTGATGACAGCCTTGTCCTCCGCATACAAAATCTGAATGACCTTCTGGAACATCTCTACCCAGCTCGTTACCGGCAGCTCGGTGTTCTTAAAGGTAAACTTCGCAATTAGGCGTCCGGTCAGCTCACCTTCATCTTCAAGCGTATATGTGTCGAGCTGTTTTTCCTCCGGCTTGTACTCTGTGACAGGCGCTGTCCAGATAGTTAGNNCCCATGAGATATTCGCTGCGCTCCTCCATCTCTGCCAGCGTCCACTTATCTTTCTTGGCAATCCAAGTATTCATGCGGATACCGCTATCATCGAAACCGTTCTGCATGGTTTTCTTCTCAGTAAAGGAGCTATTGCTGTACTTCGAGTTATAGGCCGTCAGCGTAAGATTTGCCATACGATGGAGCCATAGCTCATGTATCTGCTCATAGTCATCGCCCAGTTCTTTCTGCCATACCGGCGTCAGGTGCTGCGGCATGATGTGTTCAATCGAATAGGTGCCATCATCGCAGTGACGATATACATCCTTATCCTCCGAAGTACCGAAGTTCTCGAAGCGCTCAAGGATGTAAATCTTATTCTTGCTGTTCATCAAGTAAATCGGACGCTNNCAAATGCTGTCTTAAACTCCGTATCGTCCGGGAATCGGGCTCGCTCTTTCTTTGACAGGAGTGCATACTTGAGCTTCTCGACATAATTGTCCTCGGTACCGTCGTACCGGATGATCTCTCGGTGCAGCATCAGGAAGATTTTATTCAGAGCATTAGTCGGCAGATCGCACATCGTCCTGCGGAACAGATAGTTCTCTGCCGTCAGGAAAATCTCTGTGACCTGTGCCAGTGTCAGTTTGTTCTCGTTATACAGGTGCAGCACTTCAAGGAAGTACGGCCTTGTTACTGTCGTCTCCAGACGATTCAGTCGGTCGATGCAGGCATCCAGTGCCGCGCTGCCTGAATTGCCATCAAGGAGAATCTGGTACCTCTTCGCATAGGCCAGCATCTCAGCGAGCAGCGGTTCGGTGTCGATCTTGCTGAGCTCCACAAAATCCTTAAAATTGACATAGATTTTCTTCTGCTGCGGGATGGCCTGCTGCTTTAC
This sequence comes from Eubacteriaceae bacterium UBA7485, assembly GCA_002478485.1. GTDB lineage: Bacteria > Bacillota > Clostridia > Eubacteriales > Eubacteriaceae > UBA7485. The sequence goes on from DLOL01000005.1 coordinate 12,728, forward strand.
GC
>DLOL01000005.1:12820-12968 GCA_002478485.1 Eubacteriaceae bacterium UBA7485
GGATAAAGTTCCTGATCTTATCACCCTCGCTGAGGTCAAGGCCGGTCGAGTTCAGGCTTTCAAAAATGAGTTGCGGATTGTCGTCCATGTCCAGCCGGATGTTTATAATCTCCAGGCAGCAGATTGCATCGTAAAGCTGGTCGATGGT
>DLOL01000005.1:13059-17114 GCA_002478485.1 Eubacteriaceae bacterium UBA7485
GTCATTCTTAACCGGCTTCAGCTTGATGCGAGTATCCTCCGGCTTCCACTTGTCCACGAGATATTCCTCGAAAATCCGCTGCTTCAGATTAGCGGTCTCCGGCACAATGATACCCTTATCAATCAGGTTATACATGGCAAGGAACAGCAGCGACACTGTCGTAAGGCGCTGCTGACCATCGATGATCAGGAACTCTTCATTGTGGCCGTCCGGATTGTAAACGGAAACAAGGCTCCCGAAGAAGTGACTCTTTCGGTGTCCTTTGATGATTTTTACAAGGTCATCGTACAGCTGCTTGCAGTTCTCGGTCTTCCAGTCGTAATTCCTCTGGTATACCGGGATAACAAAGCGCTTGTCGGAGCTCTCCATGTATTTTACGAATTTACATTCTGAACCTTTCATCTGCGTTAATCCTCCTCGTCCACAAAGATTCCCGGAACATTCTGCCGGATATATTCGACTTCGTTCTCCACGCTGGTTCTTCCGCACTTTGACAACGAGGCCTTCAGTTTCAGCTTTCCGGTGCTGCCGTACTTCACAACATACTCCGGATTTTCCTTTATGAATCGTGCCGACTCACGAGAGAAACCGTTTCTCTGTAGAAGAATCGTCAGTGGATTCGTGGTACCGTATTCCACATATTCATACCAGTTATTAACGTCCAGTTCATCATCGCCTTTTATCCGCCTGAACTCGTTAGAGAAGCGCAGGAAGTAATTCGATATGCTGAACAGAACTATGTTTTCAATAACCTCAAGCGTATCGGCAAAAACAATATTTCGATGAATCTTGTCATTGTCGTTATAAACACCTCGCGTATAATTGTTGATCCAGAAATTATCCGGTTTCTCACGATGGTGTTTCAGGGCAGCCCGCATAATATAATTCAGGCCGTTTCTCTCCATCCATTCACAGAGAATAACAGCATACCAACTTAGAAGAGTATCTTTCCCAAGCGTGCTGGATTCGTATATTCTCCATTGAAAAACATCGCTCAGCTTCTTTAAAAACTCCAGCACCACATCATGTTTGAAATACCCATCCTTCACTTCTGGATAGTGGAGGTTATCCCGTTTTATAGCTATGATCAGCCGTTTTGTCTGATCAACAGATGTGTTAATATCATCATCTGGGATAGTCTCCGTATTCTTAAATTTCTCTCGGATGGTTTTCTCATCCTCATCTGTTAGAAACGGCTTGAACTCCCGCCGGACAAGCGTATCTTTATCCTCTACAATGTCCCGTAGAAGTATTAGGCCAAACTTTCTCATCATGATATAAGACTCTTCAGACTGCAGAGCTTTTCCCTCATCGTTAACGCGCTGTGGGATTACTGAGCTACCGCTTTTAAGAATCTCTGCAACATACTTCTTTTCCACCTTTTTGAGGACTTTCGGATTTGTTGTAATAGAAAGCACCTGCTCTGGCACTTTCTCCTGCAGCATCTTACGTAATCGTCTGATTCGACTTTCTCTGCCTCCTCACTGACAAAATACACATTCCCGAAGAGGTTAAAGCTGATCCTACCCACTCGACCTATCAGATTTCTGAAATCGACCGGCTCCATTTCACTGCGGAATATCTTGTTGTCCGTAATGAAAAGGTTATCCGCTGGCAGATTGACGCCCTCCAGCAGGGTGCTGGTACAAAACATTATCGTGATATGTCCCTCTTGGAACAGCGTCTCAATCCTTGCTCGTAGAGAGGCAGGCAGATAGCCAATATGGTATGCGATGCCCTTGCGGATCATATCAGCAAGAAAATAATCGCCATGAACTTCCTGACGGATATCCTTCGCAAGCGTCTCCAAAACAGGATCATTCTTTATGCCTGCATCGCCGAGTTCATCTGAGAATCTCCTAGCGGCATCGATAGCCTTATTCCTGCCGTTAAAGTAAACAATAGTCTGCTTCCGTCTTTCTTCAGGAAGTCCATCATTCATCCTTTCAAACTTCAACAGAATATCCGTAAGGTTCGCTTTCCGGCCTTTTCTGTCACGGATATTGGCCACATAGATTCGGTTTCCATTGTGCTCGTTATATACCTGTATCTCTTTATTCTTCAGGTCTACAAGAAACTTCACCTGTACGACAGGCGAATATGTAATCGCTAGCTTACTCTCGTCACCTGCTTCAATATCTGTCATCATCCGAAGATAAACCTGCGGATTCGGGATATTCGGAGACGCGAAGATGAAGTGCGATTTGTACTCTCGTTTTAGGAGCATATCCACGACCTTATAATAAAACGGTGCTCTGCTATTCTTGCCGGACAGTTTATGCGCCTCGTCGATAAACAGGTAGTCTATCTGTATCTGCGGTTCGCTAATAAGAAGGTACAAGAGCCTCTCCGGCGTCAGAACAAGGATAAAGTTATGATCCTCCTCCAGCGCAATATCACTCGCAGCTGTAACCACACGATAATTGCAGCGATCAAGGTAGTTAATTTTCTCAAGGTTACCATTCTCGCCGAGATCGTCGATCACCTTGCCACGCACTTCGTTAATCAGTGCCTTTGTCGGGACAATCAGGGCATAGTTCTTCTTTGCCTCGTGGGTGACCTCATACTTGATGAACATGCGCATGATGAAGGATTTACCCATAGAGGTCGGCGCGGAATAGCTGAAGCAGTCGTCCGTCAGGTGATCGTAGGCCGCTTTCTGCGCAGCAAAGAATCTCTCGTCCGGTTCAAGATAGTCATCCCTGAACTCGGAAAAGAAGCGCTCCAAGGTGGTAATATCCTGATATTCCGCATTGATGTGCTCCACGCCTTTATGGTTTCCTATGCTGAAAAATACGTCTCCGGCATAGAGCTTTATCAGTGGGTCTTCTGGATAGAGCTCATTCAGAAGGATTACAATTTCCTGCGCCCAGATTTTATGCTCGGTGGCCTTTTCCGGATCATTGGATTTTAACAGCAGATCAGCAAAGCGCAGTGCATCGCGTTTTTCCTTCTGGTCAAACGGCAGTGGCTCCTTCTTGTTGAGCTGAAACAGACGCAGGGCATAGTTATACAGCACCTTTTCATGGAGCTTATTCAGGTATTCATTGCTTTCGATGTCGGCAAAAATGGCGGCACCGAGTGTTCTCTTTTCACCGCTCATAGGTCAACATCTCCATCCAACACATGCTGCATTATTGTTTTCTTTTCGTTTTCTGCGTCATTTAGCGGAAGCAGGTAGAAATAGAAAGCGTGGTTTTCCAGCCCGCAGTCCTTTATCTTCTGAGTAATATAATCAGCGTGCGCCTTCGCATCCTGCTCCATCTTCTCTTTTATGATTTCCTTGACCTCATCATCTGAATAGTCAGTTGTGATAATTCCCAGATCATAGCCAAGGAACACTCCGTAGGAGGTCTCGTAGCTTGATTTCTTGCCTTCCTCCGGAACTACAAATTCCTTTAATACTGCAAGGTCTTTTTCATCATAGAAGCGGTCGAGCACAGTTTTTTCTATCATGTAGATTTCACTGTCCTCGTGTGCATCGATCTTTGCAATAGCCTCAAAAGCCTGATCGATGGCATCCTTGATGTCGCCCACAATGTGTGATGCTCCAAAGACCATCTGGTTATAGAGCGTCCTACTGCCATCCGCACACAGGAAGTGAATGCCATCTGCCTCGCTCATGTATTGGGCAGCATCTGTGCTCAGCTCGATCTTACTCAAGAGCTTGTATGCATTGAGTTTTTCTTCGAGAAATGCATAGATCATAATCTCGCCGAGCTCATTTCCGGTACCCTTTGCATCTGCTGCGCCACGCTTTCGCATGATGCGGAGAGCCTGTTGCATTACAGCATCCAGATTTCCAGCCTTTTCGTATTGCTCTTGCCGTGCCCTCGAAAAAACATAGCGACCGATGTTAAGCATCGTGAACTTTTCCAAGTCGGAGATTTTATTTTGCCGCTTCTGACATTAAGGTAAAAAAGGGTTCTATGATGAACGTGGGGGGGACGCTAAAAATGCTGGCATCCCCCCACTGTATAAATATTCGGGATAAAATAAAAGACATAGCATCCCAATTCAATTATCCGTCACGAAACCAAAAAGGAGAACACTAT
>DLOL01000105.1 GCA_002478485.1 Eubacteriaceae bacterium UBA7485
TTGATTTTTCCATCAAGGATAGTGAAGAAAAGCTCAAAGTATTCACGACACGTCCAGATACCCTGTATGGTGCAACGTTTATGGTCATTTCGCCAGAGCACCCCCTGATTGAAAAAGATAAAGATAAGATAACCAATCTTGATGAAGTAAGACAATATCAAAAAGAAGCACAGAAGAAAACAGAGTTTGAGCGTGTGCAGCTTCAAAAGGATAAAACAGGTGTCAAACTCGAAGGTATTTCTGCCATTAATCCTGTTACAGGGAAGGAAATCCCGATTTTTATCGCCGATTACGTAATGATGGGTTACGGAACGGGCGCAATTATGGCTGTACCGGCGCATGATACCAGAGACTATGACTTTGCAAAGAAATTCGGCCTTCCGATTATTGAAGTCATTAAAGGAGGCGATATTGAAAAGGAAGCTTATACAGATAAATCTGCAGGGGAAATGGTTAACTCTGGATTCTTAAACGGGAAAACGGTTAAAGAATCAATTCCGATGATGATAGATTTTCTTGAAGAAAAAGGAATCGGGAAGAAAACAGTCAATTACAAAATGAAAGACTGGGCTTTTAATCGCCAAAGATATTGGGGAGAACCTTTCCCGGTCGTCTATTGCGAAGATTGCGGAATCGTTCCGGTTCCGGATGATCAGCTTCCGGTGGAACTCCCGAATGTGCAATCTTATAAACCAACAGATACCGGTGAATCTCCGCTTGCTGACATTCCTGAATTTGTCAATACGGTCTGTCCGAAATGCGGAAAGCCTGCGAAGAGAGAAACGGATACAATGCCGCAGTGGGCAGGATCAAGCTGGTATTTTCTTCGCTACTTTGACGCGCACAACGACAAAGAGATTGCGTCAAAAGAAAAAATGGAATACTGGCTTCCGGTTGACTGGTATAACGGCGGAATGGAACATGTGACCCGACATCTTCTCTATTCAAGGTTCTGGCACCGTTTCCTTTATGATATTGGTGTTGTTCCGACAAAAGAACCATACATGAAGCGGACAATGCAGGGGCTAATTCTTGGTGAAGACGGGGAAAAAATGTCTAAATCCAGAGGGAATGTCGTCAATCCCGACGATATTATTGAGCAATACGGTGCAGACACTTTAAGAACCTATGTGATGTTCATTGGGGATTATGAAAAACCGGCTCCTTGGTCCGTAAACGGCGTTAAGGGCGCTCGCCGCTTCCTAGATCGTGTCTTCCGTCTTTATGAATTCCTGAACGATGAAGAAGGCTATTCAAAGGATCTTGAACCGCTGATGCATAAAACGATCAAGAAAGTCAGCGAAGATTATGAAGCTATGAAATTTAATACTGCGATTGCTCAGCTGATGACCCTTCTGAATGAATTCTATAAAAAGAAGTCGGTTACCAGAGACGAGTTCGCAGATTACCTGAAACTTCTTTATCCGGTGGCACCACATATTACTGAAGAACTCTGGGAAATGGCTGGATTCGAAGGCCTTGTAGGCACTTCTCCGTGGCCGAAGTATGATGAGGCAAAGACGGTTGAAGAGACAATCGATATGGCAGTTCAGGTTAACGGGAAAGTCCGCTCAACAATTACACTTCCAAAAGATGCGGATGAAGAGACAGCGATCGGTATTGCGACTGGAGATGACAAGGTCCAGAAATACCTTGACGGAAAAAATATAGTTAAGACTATCTATCGACCAGGCCGTATTCTGAATATTGTTGTAAAGTAGATCTTTCAAGGCAGCTTAAGCTGCCTTTTTGGTTTTAAAATGGAAAAAAAGGAAATCATCCTCTATACGGATGGCGGTTGTAGAGGAAATCAGGATAAAAATAATATAGGCGCTTATGGCGGTATTTTGATATATCCTGCCACAGGTGCCAAAAAAGAATACAGTAAGGCTTTTAGAAACACGACGAATAACAAAATGGAAATACAAGCTGTGCTTGAAGGGTTAAAACTTTTAAAAGAGCCATGCAAAGTTAAGGTCCATTCTGATTCTGCTTATGTTGTAAACGCAATTAAACAGGGTTGGCTGAAAGGCTGGAAAAAACGCGGCTGGAAAAGATCAAACGGCCCTCTATTAAATAAAGAACTCTGGCAGGAAATGGACCGGCTCCTTTCAATTCACGATGTGGAATTTGTTAAAGTAAAAGGTCATTCAGATAATGAGCTGAATAACCGGGCGGATGAACTTGTAAATCTTGCTATGGATGACTATAAGGGGTAGACGATGGATATTTTAGATGTTATTCAAGAAAGGCACTCGGTTCGAGCATATCACAAACGTCCAGTAGATGCTGAAGCCCTTCGGGATTTATTAACTGAAGTGGAAAGAATTAATAAAGAATCCGGGCTGAATTTTCAGATTTTAATCAATGAGCCGGAAGCGTTCAGTGGTGCCTTGCCAAAATACGGGTCGTTTAAAAACGTTACGAATTATTTTGTTTGCGCCGGTAAGAAATCACCTGAACTAGACGAAAAAGTCGGATATTACGGGGAAAAATTTGTCCTTCGCGCACAGGAACTTGGCCTGAATACATGCTGGGTAGGACTGTCTTATTCAAAAAGAAAAATGCCAGTGAAAGTAGCGGAAGATGAAAAAGTTGTAGCTGTCATTTCATTTGGTTACGGGATTACCCAGGGGATTGAGCATAAAAGCAAACCTTACGATAAACTAACGGATGTTCCGAAAGAAGACGCTCCTGAGTGGTTTAAACGCGGAATGATTGGAGCCATGCTTGCACCTACCGCAATGAATCAACAAAGATTTTTCGTAACTTCTAAAGATGGAAAAGTCGATATAGAACGCACATCGAAGATAATGCCCTATACAAAAGTTGATCTGGGTATTGTCAAATATGAATTTGAAGCAGCGGCCGGGGAGGGCTTTCCGGGATTTTATCAAAAGTTTTAGCAATTAATCTTTTCAGGAGATAACACTAGTAAAATTTGGGGAGATTCTTTAGTGCAAGAACCCCTAACCCAGAGTTGGGATAAAGGCTGCACCAGGAAGAGGATTCTTGGATTAATTCAAAAGCAGTCAAACTGGAGCCAATTATTGTTTGTCAATAAGACTGAGATAAACATTCAAGCTGACTTAAGTTAGCTTAATGGAGACACTTATGAGAAAGAGATATTATTCAGATATAGAATCACTAGCTCCGGTGCGTCAAATGCTAGATGAAGCATCTCTTGGAGTCCAAGATAAACATCGGATCATTGCTAGTATTAAAAACAGAAGAGTCCATGATGCCTTAAAGAAGGTGGCTGCTCATATGGAAACAAAAGAATCTCCTGATTCAAGAGCAGAAAAATGGAGCAAGGTAGGACTTTTAGGAGCACCAGTTTCATTGTTTGCTCTGACAGGTCTGGCTTTTCGCAAAAAGCATAGTCAAGCCCGAATGCATAATGAACGCCTGCATCTTTATGATGATGTGACAAAAATACTAAAAAATGTGAACGGTGAGATTAATGAATGCTCCTGTGCCAAACCTTTTGTGGATGAAAATCGCTTGGAGTATCTTGAAGCGATGGCCGAATTCTTAAGAGATTCTATGACCTCCCTTGAACAGGACATTGAGACAGATTACGAAGAAGAAGAAGAAAAAAGATTTTAACAAACCTGTCCGGAGAAGTCCCCCACCTCTATAGGTGGCGGGATGAATCCGGACTTGTTTTTTTGCAGCCAGTGCAGCTAATCTATGGTATAAGTATTTCAGGATATGATGCAAATATGTCTTTAGCGAAATTAAGAGTGCTTCAAGCCGGCTTCTGAAAAAGGTATTCCCTGAAATAAGGAAAAGC
>DLOL01000007.1 GCA_002478485.1 Eubacteriaceae bacterium UBA7485
CGTCGCCCCGGCGGGGCGGTTTGTAGGAGAGGAGCGTTTCTTCCGCGTGCTCGGGCGGCCCGCCTTCTGCTTTCTCAAGCGAGAGATCGCACACCTCCACCTTTTTCCCTTTATCGGCAAGTGCCCGGATCAGGGCGTCCTCCAGCCGGTTGACGTCCTCAAAGGCGCTCGCGTCGTCCGAAGCGGGATTGCGGTCTGTGACAAACGCCATGCGGACATTCTCCGCCTGCTCCATCATGGAGAGGAGCATCTCGCGTTCGAGCACGCTCAGGGAGGTAAAGCCTAAAATGAACAGGTCTTTTCCCTCAAACACGCCTTCCGTGCGGATCAGCTCCGTGGCCAGGCGGATTCTTTTCTGGAGATCGATCGTCTCATCCCCCATGATCTCAAGATACCTTTGATAGATCATGGAGAGGTCTTTGAGTTTTCTCCCAAGCATCCGGTCCCCCGTCTCCTCCGAGACGGAGGCGATGGCGCCGGGATCCAGGCCGTTTTCCCGGAAGAGCACGATCTCTTTGGCCGCCTCCTTCGAAAACCCGGTTCTCATCGTGCTTGACCGGTACAGGGTCAGCTCGTCCTCCATATCCTCGCTCGCCTTCTGGATCATCATGACCTGGCCGTGGGCATTGAGAATCTTCGTCGGGTCGTACCCGTGTCCCCTGAGCACTTCCCGCTCAATCATGTCATAGCTCAACACACGGCTTCCGAACAGGCCGGCTCCTCCGGTCCTTTCGATGAGCGTGTTCTCCACTTCAAGCGTCGTCTGCCGCGGAACCAGAAAAAGCAGATCCTTTTTCTTTCCCGGGGACGCCTGCTTATAGGTTTTGACAAAATCGCGGTAGACCGCCTCCTGCGCGGGCGCTTCTCCGCGGATCTTTCTGCTGTTGTAAAATATGATCGACATCGTCACTCTTTTCGTAAACGTTTACTATCAATACGTCCAATTTCTGATTGTACGTTACATTTTACAACAAGTTCCATTTTTGCGCGCGGGCGGAAAAAAACCGGGGAAGAGAATTTCCCCGGCTGCGTCTCTTATAATAGACCGACCTTTTTCTTGACTTTTCTGAGTGTCTTCTCCGCGATGTAAGCCGCTTTTTCCGCGTTTTCACGCATCATGTCGTCGAGCTGTTTCTTATCCTTCAGGATTTCATAGAATTCTTTCTGGAGCTTTTCAAGATTGTCGCCCACCTGCTCGCCGACGGCAAGCTTGAAGTCCCCGTATCCGAGCCCTTCAAATTCGCGGACCGCATCCTCAAGGCTCTTTCCGCTCGCGCAGCTGTAGATTTCAAGAAGGTTGGATACGCCGGGCTTGTTTTGCGGATCATAAAGAATCTTGGCGTCCGAATCAGTCACGGCGCGTTTGAACTTTCTCATCACCGTGTCCTTGTCGTCAAGTAGCGAGACAAACGCGTTCGGGTTCTCGTCCGATTTTGACATCTTGATCTCCGGATTCTGCAGGCTTTTGATCTTCGCGCCGGAGAGTCCGAAATACGGTTCGGGAAGCGTGAAGGTCGGGGAGAACGTGGTGTTGAAGCGTTCTGCGATATCCCTGCAAATCTCGACGTGCTGCTTCTGGTCCTGCCCGACCGGCACATAGTTTGACTGGTACAGCAGGATGTCGGCTNNCTGCCATCAGGACCGGATAGTCGAACAGGCCCACGCGGATGTTCTTTCCCTGCTTTTTGGATTTTGACTTGTACTGCGTCATTCTTGACAGTTCACCCATGTAGGTGAAGCAGTTTAAAATCCAGGCAAGCTCCGCGTGCTGATGCACCTGGGACTGCACGTACAGGAGGGAGCGTTTCGGATCAATGCCGAGAGCCAGAAGAAGAGCGTACGCTTCATAGGTGTTCTTTCTCAGTGTTGCGGGAACCTGCGGGACCGTGATCGCGTGTAGATTGGCCACGCAGAAGATGCAGTCAAACTCATCCTGCAGCTTCACCCAGTTTTGAAGCGCGCCGTAGTAATTGCCGATCGTGAACGTGCCCGACGGCTGGATGGCGCTGTACGCGATTTTCTTCTTTTCTTCCATTTCTAAACCTCTCTCTCTTGAATGGGGGGATCAATGTCAAGCCTGGCCAGGGAGAGATCTTCAAAATAAATCTGAAGCTCGTCTAAAAGCCTTCGGCTCAAGTAGTAATCTTTGGAAGAGCCGGTGACAAAGACCTGGCTTGTCATGCCGGTCCCTTCCATGTCGTGCTCTTTCAGATAGGTCCTTAAAATTTTGGACTGCATTTCCGCCGGATTGATCAGATCCAGTCCGGGATAAAGTTTTTGGATAGTTTCCGTGACGATCGGGAAATGCGTGCAGCCGAGGAGCAGGTGGGAGACCTTCTCTTTTTCAAGGATCGGATCAATGGCCGCATGAATGTTCGCCTTTAAAAGCTCGATCTCATCGGGATGATCGTTGATGACCTGGGCGAGCGTCGGTGTGCCGTAGGAGATGAACTCGATCTTGCCTCCGTGTTCTTTGGCAAGTTCGTCATACCGGCCGTTCTTGACCGTGGCGCGGGTCGCAATCAGCCCGACTTTTCCCTCTTCCACCTCTTCTTCGACCGCCTCGTACCCGGCCTGCACGATGGAGAAGAGCGGAACATGGCTGGTCAGCTGATCAATCAGAGAAGAAGCGGTGTTGCAGGCCAGAAGAATGGCTTTGCACCCTTTTTCCTCCAGGAACCGGATATCGGCGTTGACAAACTCAACGATCTGCTCGTTGGTTTTCTCGCCGTAGGGCATTCTGGCGGAGTCCCCCAGAAAGATGGTCGGCTCGTTTGGAAGATACTCCTGTATTTCTTTTAAAACGGTAAAACCGCCCACACCTGAATCCAATACACCGATCGGCCTGTCATCCATGAAATCTGTCCTCGTTCATCTATAATGTTTGGTCCGCATTTTATTTTATCACAGTGAACCTTCCGGGCTGATGCGCCAAAAAACCACCCCCTGAAGGGATGGCACCTTTGTCAGTCCTATTTAGTTTCTTTCCATAAATTGGATGAAATCAACACCTTGCTGTTTGAGTTCTTCTTTAACTTCATCAGAAATTACAAAAACCGTCTCCATCACGTTGGTTGAAACGCCAGTCTGCGACTCCGTCATCACGTTCATGCCGCAAAACTGAAGAAGATCATCGAGCTGCGCGCGCACGCGGGCTGTCTTGAAACTTCCCCCGACACCCGAAGCGGTGGCGCATTTTCCCTTGAGCGCGGTGCCGGACTGCATATTCCCCGCGACAAGCGGCCTTGACATCCAGTCGAGCATGTTCTTCTCCCCTCCCGGAATCATTCCGTTGTATTCGGGGGTAAAGAACCACACGCCGTCGGCGTTAAGAAACTGTTCTCTGCAGCGCGTCACGCTTTCAGGCGGATTTTCCTCCAGATCCTGATTCATATAGGGAAGATCCTCATAATTGAGCCAGGCAATTTTCATTTTTCCCTTCATCTGCTCTTCGGCTGCAAGCGCAAGCTTTCGGTTAAAGGAATTCTCCCTGAGGGAGCCGACAACAAACAGCACTTTTTTCTTTTCCATCGCGCGCCTCCTTTTTTTCATTCTACCACCGGCACTCAAAAAAACATAAAAGCCCCTCCCGGATAATCCGGAAGGAGCTCATCTCAGGCTTTTGGTCGAAAGCCTGATTACTCAATCGCGTTGATGATCTTCACAAGTTTTGCCGCGTAGGAAGAATCCATCGCCCATGTGCCCGTGAGGGAGCCGATTGTCGGCGCTTTTCCCTTCGGGGAGACGTATTTGTAGCGGTTGTCCACACATTCCTGATTCAAAGGCTCTGCCGACGCATATGCCTTTAAATGCTGAATCTGGGCACGGATGCCCATGCGGATGCCGTTTTCATTGTCGCCGTACTGCTCGGCGAAGTTTTCTCCCGTGACGCCGCCGCCGGTGGCGCCGAGTCCCGCGAAATTAAACTGGGAAATCTGGACATCCCCTCCGAAAGCGAGCCAGCCGGTTTCATGCATCGCCTGCGCAAACGCGACATCTGCGCGCACGCCTTCCGCGACTGCTTCCTCCACATACATCTGAGCGAACTTATTCAGATCAACCCCTCTGGTTTCGTAGTAAGACGGGTACGCGCCGCCCATGTTCTTATACNNGATCTGCCGTAACCTGCCCGTCCCCCATGATGGATGTCTGTTCTGTCACTTGCTGTCTTACGGGGCGGACGACGGCGCCGGAAGCCACTTCAACCGTGGTCGAGCCGATCAGTTCCTGGGAGCCTAGACTGTTCACGCCGTAGACGTGCACGGAATAGGTTCCTGTGTCGTTCTTATGACTGGAAAGTTTCACCTCGGTGACGTAGCTGTCGCCGTTCTTCTGCGCGGTGTACCAGATCAGGTCATCCTGCCCGTTCACCTGACTCCAGACCGGGATGCGGATGCTGCTCACGCCAAGCGGCGCCTGAACGCCGCTCACAGTGACGGTAAACGCGCCGTTCTGCGGTTCAGACACGCTCACGTTTGCACTCATCGGACTGATCACAGCCTTCTGGGAGCCTGCGAAAATCTGGTTTCCTCCATTGTCCACCACGTAGGCGTGAACGTTGTAGGTTCCGGATTTTCCGCCGTGCTTGGCCGGGTCCACCGTCAGTGTGAAGGTGTTGCCGGATTTCGTGGCATCATACCAGACGATATCGTCCTGTCCGTTTTCCTCCGTCCAGACCGGGAATTTGACTTTAGCAATCTGGTCGGCCGAATTTCGAAGTTTGAGCGTGATCTGAATTTTTCCGTTCTGATTCTGCGCCGTGAAGGATTCAACATCCGGCTTGACGGTATTCACGCCCTGCTGGAGAGTCGCGATGCCTTCCTGGATGCCTGAATTGTTTACGCCGTATACATGAATGTTGTAGATGCCCGACTCATTCTTGTGCTCAGACAGTTTCACATTCACTTTATAGCTGTCTCCGTCTTTCACTGCGGTGTACCAGACCAGATCATCCTGTCCGTTCTTTTCGGTCCAGACCGGAATCTGGATCGCTTTCACCCCGTTCGGCGCGGATACGCCTGAGAGCGTGATGGTGAAGGCGCCGTCCTGAACGTCTGAGACGCTGATGCTTGAAATCTTGATCGGTTCGATCGTAAAGGCGGTCTCTCCGATTCCAAGCTGTTTTCCGAACCTGTCCGTTCCATACGCGTTGATGACGTATTTTCCGACTTCGCTCTTATGTTTCTTCGGATCAATTTCGATCGTGTAGTCATTGCCCTTTTTCGCTGCGGTATACCAGATCAAATCGTCCTGTCCGTTTTTCTCTGTCCAGACCGGAAGCTCAACCTTCTTAAGCCCGTTCGGGGCGTTTACGCCTGAGAGCTTCACCTGGATTTTTCCGTTTGCGTCCAGAGACGCGCTCAGATTTCCGGAAATCTTCGGAAGATCGACGGTTCTGACATCCACACAGTGGGTCATGCCGTTCCCTTCCGTCAGGTAAGCGTGAACGTGATAGGTCCCGTAGTCGCCCTTGTGGTCTTTCGTGTCCACGGTGACGACGTAATTGTTCCCGGACTTCTTCGCGTCATACCAGACGATGTCGTCCTGTCCGCCCTGATCGCTCCATACCGGCACCTGAACCTTTTTCGCCCCGGTGACATTTTTGAGCGTGATCGTGAAGGTTCCGTTTGACGGCGTTGAAATATCCATGCCGTCGTAGGTGTAAGGGAGGAATTCGAAGGTGGTGGTCCCCACTCCTGTTCCGTCCATGCGGTAGACATGCACGTTGTACAGGCCCTGATCGTAGTTGTGGTTTGCGCGGTAGACGCTGGTCTTGTAAGAACCGTCCGTCTGGCGGATGCCTTCAGACCAGATCAGATCGTCCTGACCGTCTTTTTCGCTCCATACGGCAGAGCGGTACTTGACGGAGGGGTTGCTGCTGTCCTTGACGTAAACCTGAGCCAGGTCCTCGGAATCCTTCTTGACGGTGATCCCGTCTCCGATCCCGCTGAGGAGGCTGATCGTAAATTCTTTGCTTCCCACACCGACAAGATCTTTGGTCTTCGCGGTTGATGCGTAAACGTGGACGTTGTATTTGCCCAGATCATTCTTGTGGTTTGCAATATCAAAGGTCACGCTCCAGAAGCCGTCCGCCTCTTTTGTTCCTTCGTACCAGACCAGGTCGTCCTGACCGTTCTGCTCGCTCCATACCGGGAAGAGCACGCGGGTGACTTCACTCGGCGCGTCGATCTTGGCCGTGATTTTGTTTACGGCGTTGGTCGTCTGATCCGTGTCAAAGCTGGTGCTCCATCCTTGAAGAACGGGCTTTGATTCCGGGGTCTGCGTCGCAAAGAAGCTGTTGATCGCGGTTAAGAAGCGGTTTGACGCGTCATTGGCGTAAGCGTCGCTGATCAGGTAGCGCGATTCGCTGGCATTTGAAATGTAGCTGCCTTCGTAGAGGATGCAGGGCGCTTTTGCATGGGCCGGGAGATAGTCATCTCTCTCCAGCGTAAAGCGGTATCCCAGTCCCGATCCGCTGAAAGCGTCTTTGACTTTCTGCGCGAACACGAGTGAATCCTGTGCTTCCTGGCAGGGGCTTGAGTCCCTGAACGCGGTGCTTCCGTCTCCCCAGAGACCGCTTACCTCGTAGACACCCTGCGTGTCGTAGTCGCGGTAACTGCTCCAGTAAATTTCATAACCTGTGGCTGATGATCCGCCGGAATTATGGTGGATCGAGATGGCCAGATCCGGATTTTTCGAATTGGTCAGCTCTCCGATGGTTCTCAGAGAGTTCCCGTCCGCCTGGCTTCCGAGCCGGTACTTGTCGTACTTGCTGTCGCTGGTATGCGTCAGGTATACGGTATAGCCCGCCCGGTCGAGTTTTTCAGCAAGCGCGCCGGCCAGTTTCTCGTTTACCTGCGCCTCGGTCACGCCTGTTGAAGCGTTCACCGCGCCGGAATCGTAGCCTATGCTGTGACCCGGGTTGATGACAATCACTTTTGAACTTGCCGCTTGCGCGCCCTGCGTGAGAGCTGGAAGCATAAACACGGCCATTAACAGCATCGTTATGAAAAGGGAAACTTTTTTGATATTCAATTGTGCTTTAATGAATGAAGTCCTCCTTTTTGAATCATGCGCGCTAAGGATCCCTTCCGTTGTCTCATTTTTCTTTCTTGTCTCTTATCCTTAACTGCAAAGGTTCTTTAATTATACCATTTTTGAAGCTAATTTTAACATATTTTTAACAATTATCGTCTTATCTTAAAAACTTTTTGGATTTTCTCACATTTTTTGATTATTTTGTTACAATTCTTAAAGCTTTTTTCAGATAATTTAATGACAAAAATCCGGTTCTACGTCAATAATGGGG
>DLOL01000051.1:0-8049 GCA_002478485.1 Eubacteriaceae bacterium UBA7485
CACTTTCATCATAGAACCGAAACAAAGCCTCCGGAAGATCCGGAGGCTTTGGTCATTTCAAAAGCTTTTCTTTTTTCTCTTTCTCTTCAACCGCGGCGATGGAAAGACTCATCAGTGTCTCAAGCCTCGCCCGGTTTCCAGTCAAGGATAAAAATCCGAACAGGCATTCAAGGCCGGTGGCAAGCCTGTAGTCCGAGGTTTTTGCGTTTTTCGGCACGTGGCTTTTGACATTTCGCCCGTTCTTTGTGATGATACGCTCTTCTTCCGTCAGTTCGGGCAGGATCGCGTTCAAGGCGGTCGCCTGTCCTTCCGCGCGCACAAATCGGATGGAGGCGCGGTTGAGCGAATCGACATTTCCGCGTTTTCTTGAAATCAGATAGCGGCGCACCATGGTGGAATACTCGCTGTCCCCGATCCAGGCCAAAAGGAGAGGGCTGAACTGGCGCGCCTCAACCGGCGTGTAAAGACGGTCTTCCGTCTCCATCACAAGGCATGCCCGGGTTTCTAGACTCTGTTCCATCTTGTGCCTTCCCGGCTGTCTTTAATCTCGATGCCCATTGAAAGAAGCTCGTCGCGGATGGCATCGGCCTTCTGAAAATCTTTTGCCTTGCGGGCCTGCGCGCGCTCCTCAATCTTTTTCAGGATGAACACTTCATCCACCGCGTCCTCTTCCTTTTTCTCGCCAATGCCAAGCACTCCGGTCAGTTCTCTGTAAAGGGAGAGCGCCTCTTCAATCAGGGATTTCGGGCTCTGGGCACTGAGGTAGGCGTTTGATTCGCGAATCAGGTCAAAGATCGCGGCGATTGCATCGGCGGTGTTGAGATCATCATCCATCGCGGCGTCAAACTGGTCTCTGAAGCGTTTCAGTCTATCTCGAAACGCTTCATCCTCCGCACTCAACGGCTTCTCTTCACTCTTCTCAAGCTTGTATTCCGTATCGTCCAGGAAATTGAGAAGGCGCTGGTTTGCGGCGAGCGCCTGCCTGATCAATTCTTCTGAAAAATCGAGCGGGCTACGGTACTGGCTCATGAGAATGAAAAGCCGGACCACGTTCAGATCATATTTCTTTGCGATGTCACGGACGGTAAAGAAGTTGCCCTCGGACTTTGACATCTTTCCGTTGTCGATGGTGATGTAGCCGTTGTGCACCCAGTAGTTGCAGAACGGGCATCCGGTCGCGCCTTCTGACTGCGCGATCTCGTTTTCGTGATGTGGAAAGATCAGATCCTGGCCGCCACCGTGAATGTCAATCGTATCGCCCAAGAGGGTCGTGGACATGGCGGAGCACTCGATGTGCCAGCCGGGTTAGCCCTCGCCCCAGGGGGAGTCCCACTTCAGGGCCTGNNAGATGTGCCAGCCGGGGCGTCCTTTCCCCCAGGGCGAATCCCAGTAAGGCTCTCCGGGTTTCATCGCTTTCCAGACGGCAAAATCAAGCGGGCTCTTCTTGTCTTCATTCACGTCAATACGGGCGCCGGCCTTCAGGTCTTCAGGGTTCTGTCCTGAAAGTTTTCCGTATTCCGGGAAACTCTCCACGGAGTAGTAGACATTTCCGTCCTTTTCATAGGCTTTTCCGTTCTGGATCAGCTTTTCGATCATTCCGATGATCTCGTCCATGTGCTCTGAAACCCGGGGATGGACGGTGGCTCTCCGAATGCCGAGCCCATCCGCATCTTTGAAGTACTCTTCGATGTAGCGGTCCGAGAGTTCTTTGGCCGTAATGCCGAGTTCGTTGGCGCGGTTGATGATCTTATCATCCACGTCCGTGAAATTCTGCACGAAGGTGACTTCGTTTCCTTTATATTCCAGGTAGCGGCGCAGTACGTCGAAGACGATGGCGGGTCTTGCGTTTCCGATATGGATATAGTCGTAAACCGTCGGCCCGCACGAGTACATCCGCACCTTTCCTTCTTCAATTGGAACGAATTCTTCTTTTTTTCTTGTGAGTGTATTGAATAATTTCATAAAAAATTCGCTTTCGGTAGTTTTTCGATAATTCATTTTATCATATCCGCATCCGCTCCTCCTATCGGGGGATGGATTCAAACCTTTTTCAACTCATGATAAAATAAAGAGACTTATTGCGTATTCACAGCCGCAGGGCTTAAAGGAGCAGAGTGAGAGTGAATGAAAAGATCGAGCTTCTGGCCACAGCCTTTTTGACCGTCAAAAGCAAGGAGGAGTGTCTGGAACTGTTAAACGATGTCTGTACGGAAAAAGAGCTTGAAGAGATGAGCAACCGTTTCATGATTGCCATTATGCTTCATCAGAGGAAAACGTTTGTTGAAATTGAAAATGAGACGCGCTCAAGCTCCGCCACGATTTCCCGGGTGAACCGCTCGCTGAAGCTGGGAAAAGGATATCGTCAGATTATAGAAAATGTTCTCCGCAAAGAAAGTGCGGATTTGAAAAAGTAGAATGAAGAAACTAAAGAAATCACATAAACTTGACAATGTCTGTTATGACATCCGCGGTCCGGTCGTGGAGCGCGCGGCAAAGATGAAAGCGGAAGGGACGGATATCATGATGCTGAACACCGGAAATCCCCCCGCTTTTGGGTTAAAAGCGCCGGATGAAGTGGTTCGGGATATCCGGACCAATCTGAAGGAGGCGGAAGGTTACTGCGATTCAAAAGGCATCTTCCCCGCTAGAAAAGCCATCGTTCAGCATTATCAGAATAAAGGAATCTTTGATTTGGATGAAGAGCGCGTCTACATTGGAAACGGTTCTTCAGAACTGGTCTCGATTGCCTGCCAGGCCCTTCTCAACGAAGGAGACGAGGTGCTGGTGCCCATGCCGGACTACCCGCTCTGGACAGCGGCAAGCTTCCTGGCCGGAGGCAAAGCAGTCCATTATCTTTGTGATGAAGAAAATGAATGGAATCCGGACATAGAGGATATTAAATCTAAGATAAGCGATAAAACAAAGGCAATCGTTGTCATCAATCCAAACAATCCGACCGGTGCGGTCTATTCAAGAGAAATTCTTGAGCAGATTGCAGATCTGGCAGTCGAGCATGGTCTGGTGATTTTTGCGGATGAGATTTATGATTCCATCATTTATGACGGAGATGAGCACGTGCCGCTGGCAACCCTGACGGATGAGACGCTTGTTGTGACCTTCAACGGACTTTCAAAATCGCACCGGATTCCGGGATTCCGGGTCGGATGGATGATTCTGACCGGAAACACAGCGGATGCGAAAGATTACATTGAAGGGATCGACATGCTTGTGTCTACCCGTCTCTGCGCGAATGTTCCGGCCCAGTATGCGATCCAGACCTCTCTCGGCGGCTACCNNTACCAGAGCATCCGGGATCTGGTCAAGCCGACCGGACGGCTTTACAAACAGCGTGACATCGTCTACGAGCGGCTCAATCAGATTGACGGGATATCCTGTGTCAAGCCGAAGGGGGCGCTCTATGCCTTTGCAAAAATGGACACGGAAAAGTTCAATATCACCGATGACATGCAGTTTGCACTTGATCTTCTCAACAAGGAGCATGTGCTGCTCGTGCAGGGAACGGGTTTTAACTGGAAAGATCCGGATCATTTCAGAATCGTGTTCCTGCAAAATCCCACCGACCTGAACGAGTGCATGGACAGGCTTGAACATTTCTTTGATACGTACAGGCAGAAAAGCCCGGGAGAAAAACATGAATAGGGCGAAAGTTACGATCTGCACTGAAGACGAGGACGAGTCTTTAAAACTTGCCTTCCGTCTCGGTGAAGTTCTATCCCCAGGCATCTATCTGCTCAAAGGGCAGATGGGCGCGGGGAAAACAGCGTTCGTTAAAGCGTTTACCAGAGGAGCCGGTTCGGATGCAACCACCTCAAGCCCCACATACGCCATTGTCCAGGAATACGAGACGGACAGGGGAATGGTGTACCATTTTGACCTATACCGGCTTGAGGATCCCGATGAGCTCTACGCTATCGGCTTTGATGACTATCTTGAGGAAAAAGACGCCTTTCTCATGATCGAATGGCCCGAACTTGCGGGAGAGCTTGAAGAAGAGGTGGTTGAAATCGAGATTGAGCCTCTGGAAAACGGAAGGCGGTTCACATTTGCAGGACCTGAAGATGTGATTCAGACGATTCAGACAGCGGCAGAGGTAAGCGTGTGAGAGAGAGACGATACAAAAAGACAGGTGTGATTATACCGGCCGCAGGAAGCGCGGTTCGCATGAAAAGCGCTGTCAACAAGCAGTTTCTGATGCTCTCCGGCATGCCGGTGCTGGCCAGAACCTTGAAAGCTTTTACCGGAAGAGATGACATCGACCGGATTGTGGTCGCTCTGAACGGTGATGAGTTTGAGCTTTTCAGGGAAAAGATCCTCTCTCCCTATTTCTCTGAAGAAGAGAAAGAAAAGATCAAAACAGTCAGGGGCGGGAAAGACAGACAGGAATCCGTCTTTCACGCGCTGGACGCATTCGGGGATTTTGAGGCGGATGACATCCTTTTGATTCATGACGGCGCAAGACCTCTGGTGAGCGGAAAAGTGATCGATGGTGTAATCGAGGGCGTAAATCAGGCGGGAGCAGCTGTCTGCGCGCTTGCCTCCAAAAACACCATTAAGATGGTAAAAGACGGGCGGGTGGTTGAGACACTGCCCAGAGAGTCCCTGTATGAAGCTCAGACGCCGCAGGGTTCGCGCCTTTCTGTATTTCGGGAAGCAGCACAGAAAGCGGAGAGGAGCGGCATTTCGGGAACGGATGATGTCTCCCTCATCGAAAGGATCGGGCTTCCTGTTCTGGTGACGGATGGAGACGAAAAAAATATCAAAATCACAGTTCCTGCGGATTTAGTGTTCGCAGAGGCTGTCCTGCAAAATACCGAAAAGAACTCCGGGGGAATGATATGAGCAGTTTGACGAACGAAGAAATCAAAGACTTACTATATAACATGCTGAAGGCGCGCCGGTTTGAAGAGAAACTTCAGGAAATGTCCAGAAAAGGCCAGCTTTACGGAACCTGCCATCTCGGTATCGGTCAGGAAGCTTCGGGTGTGGGAGCGGCGCTGGCCGCCCTGCATGATGGTGATCTGGCCATCTTGACACACCGGGGCCATAACCAGACGATCGGGATGGGAGCGGACCTTTCTGTCCTTATGGGAGAGATGCTGGGAAAAGAGCAGGGGTGCGCCGGCGGAAGAGGCGGCTCGATGCATTTCTTTGATCTTGAACATGGGAACTACGGTGAAACCGGCGTGGTCGGAGGAACCTACCCGATTGCCTGCGGCATGGCCTTTACGCAAGTCTACAAGAAAACGGGAAAAGCCGTGCTCTGCTGTTCAGGAGACGGAAGCGTGAACACCGGAAACTTTCACGAATCCCTCAACATCGCATCTGTGATGAAGCTGCCGGTTGTTTTCTTCATCGAGAACAACCTTTATGCCATGTCCACGCCGGTTGAAAACACAATGAGTGTGATCAGTCTCTCGGACAGAGCCCAGGCGTATGGCATTCCCGGCATGACCATTGATGGAAATGACGCGCTTGAAGTGTATGAAATTGTCACAAAAGCGCTTGAATACGCCAAGAGCGGTGAAGGACCGTTTTTGATCGAGGCGCTCACTTACCGCCAGTGCGGGCATTCAAAGAATGATGACCAGTGCTACCGCTCTCAGCAGGAAGTCGACAACTGGCGTCAGGAAGATCCGATCTACCGGCTCTCGGAATATATGAAGGAAAACCATCTGGCTACCGAAGCAGAACTTTACGAACTGGAAAGAAAAGCCTTTGACGATGTGCTGGTGGCGTTGAACAAAGCCCAGGACATGGATGAAGCCAAAGTGCAGAACGTGGACCGGTTTGTCTATGCGGAGTGAGGAAACGATGAATCTACAAGAATTAAGTTTTAGAGAAGCACTCCGAGCGGCCATGCGCGAGGAGATGGAAAAAGATCCTCAGGTCTTCCTCCTGGGCGAGGATATCGGCGTATACGGGGGAAACTTCAACGTCACAAAAGGCCTTCAGGAAGAATTCGGGAAAGAGCGGGTCGTGGAAACGCCGATCTCAGAATCCACGATTGTCGGAATGGGAGCGGGAGCGGCCATGACAGGACTTCGTCCGGTCGTCGAAATCATGTTTGCAGATTTTATCACGCTTGGCATGGATTCTTTGGTCAATCACGCGGCGAAGTTTCATTATCTCTCCAAAGGTAAAGTCGACATTCCGATGGTTGTCCGCCTGCCTTCCGGAGCGGGAACCGGTGCAGGAAGTCAGCACTCCCAGAGCTTTGAAGCCTGGTTTTGCAACGTGCCCGGTCTGATCGTGGCCGCGCCCGGAACGCCCGCGCAGGCCAAGGGGCTTCTCAAGGCCGCGATTCGCAACAACAATCCAGTCATCTTTATTGAATATAAAAAACTTTACGATACAATCGGTCCGGTTCCGAGAGAAGACAATTACATCATTCCTCTGGAAGAGAGCTATGTGGAAAGAAAGGGAAGCGATGTGACGATTGTGACCTGGGGACCTTCTCTGCATGTGGTCAAGAAGGCGGCTGGAAAGCTTTCGGAAGAAGGGATCTCAGTTGAAATCATCAATCCGCTCACGCTCTACCCGATGGATATGAAGCCGATCTACGAATCTGTCAAGAAGACTTCAAGACTGATCATTGTCCATGAAGGACAGAAAACAGGCGGTGTCGGCGGTGAAATCGCGGCAAAAATTGCGGAAAACGACGCGTTTAACTACCTGGATTCGCCGATCCTGCGCGTGGCGGGTAAAGACATTCCGGTTCCGGTCGCAAAACCGCTCGAAGATGAAATGGCCCCGGGCGTGGCTGATGTGATTGACGCCGTATATAAAACCGTCGGACTGAGTTAGGAGTTGCAGATGGCATTTTACATAAAAATTAAGGACCATCTGGATGCGGCAGGTTATTTTGCCGTACGCTGGCTGATTGAGGAAGGACAGTACATCACATCGGGAAGACCGATCCTTGTGGTGCGCGCGGATCAGGAGATGCTCACGCTTAGAAGTGAGACGGACGGAATTCTTCTGAGAAAAAATGTCCAGGATGGCGAAAGTTTTGATCGCGAAGCCGCACTCGGCACAATTGTGTCAAGGGAGGAAGCCGGAGAGATTCGGATCAATCGGAAGATGACAGCGAAAGATTTAGAGATTTTAAAGTCCCTCAATCAAAAAAGCGGCGTCCACTTTAAAGTCTCAGACCACCTCAAAGCCACTCCGGCGGCCCGAAGACTGGCCAGGGAATACGATGTCTCTTTATTTGATGTGAGCGGAACCGGCCCAAACGGAACCATTCAGCGCGCGGATATCTGGAACTATCTTGAAAGAACAGCCAAGGGCGAAAGAGAGAAAAATCCGTCTAAGATGAAACGAAAACTGACGGAAATCGTCGGTGAAGCAGAAGACAAAGAAGAAGCGATGGAAGACCATTCACTTCCGGTCCGCGCAACTCCGCTTGCGCAGAAAATTGCAAAAGCTTTTCTAGTCAGTCTTGATGAAGTCAGCAGAGTGACCGGAAAGAGAAGAATCACAAAAAAAGTCATGCAGGACTATCTGGATTCTCTGAGTGCGATTGAACAGGAAAAGATTGGCTACTCGCCAAAATTGCTCGTAAAGCATGAACCTGTTAAAGAGGAGGTTGAGGCTTTTTCGGAGTCGAAAGAGAAGATGAAGACGAAAGAGACAGCACCTGAAAAGCCATTTGCGGAAGAGACAATTCAGGAAGCTTCCGAAAAAGAATCTGTCAGCGGGACAGAAGCGTCCGTGAAAGAAGAGATTCCCGAAGAAGTGGAAGAAGTTCCGCAGTCAGGCGCAAGTCCATGGGATACCCGAAGCAATTTCTTTGACGACCGCTATTATGACAAAGACCAGCGAAGTGCTCTTCTGAATATGTCCGTCGAAGATGTCATGGCTTCTGTTATGGAAGATCATCAGCAGGAGGCGGAAGACGCAGTCATCCTTGAAGAAGATGAAGCTCCGGAAGAAGAAACTTCAGAAGAAGAAACTTCAGAAGAGCCCCCTGTTCAAGAAAACGTGCCTGAAAAAGAAGTGAAGCACCACGCGCTCTTCCTTGTTTTC
>DLOL01000051.1:8099-10245 GCA_002478485.1 Eubacteriaceae bacterium UBA7485
GAATTTAAGCGCGTCTTTATTCATGTCTCGAAACCATTGGAAGAAACGCAGCCGGCGGAGAATGTCGGTATTTCTTTCGGGGATGAAAGCACAAGCCTTGAAGAGGTTCAGGAAGATGTCTCCGCTCATTCCGAAAATGCCTTAACAAAAGACGAAANNGAAAACAAGGAAGAGCGCGTGGAATCGGCTGGGCAGGAAACGGCTTTTTCAGTAGGAGAAAAGGCAGACCGTTCGGAAGAATCGGGTGCTTATTCTATGTCGATTGAGGTCGATTTCGGGCAGGTCTTTCGAATCCTTCAAAAACTCAAGGGAAAGCATATGAAGTTTCAGCTTACCCCGATCGATTTTCTTGTATTCTCGTTAATGGAAGCGGAGAAAGATCTCTCGCCTGACGTAATCGTGAAGGATCCGGTGCAGAACCGGTCGCGCTTTATTCCGTTTTCATCCTCTTTGATTGAAATTGCCAAATCACAAGAGCCGGCAGAAGAGCGTGATGCGCGTTTTTACATCGAAGACTACCTGGAGACGCCGGTGCTCTCCATTGAACCGGAGGTTCATGAAGACAGGGTTGTCTTGACAGTCGGGGGGCTCAGGCTGAAGCCTCATCTGAAAAAAGACAAAATTCTTTCGGTGAAGAGCGCAATTATTACGCTCAGCGCCGGGGCTGAAAAACTTTCAAGAGCGGATGCGGTGAAGCTTTTAAAGCGGATGGACTATAATATGAATTTCCCGGCCGCGTTATTTCTCGATGCGGAGGTGAACCGTGCAGATAAATAAAAACTATGACATTGTGGTGGTCGGAGGCGGGCTGACGGGGTTCAGTGCCGCGATTGAAGCTGCGCAGCTCGGGCAGAAAACGGCTATCATAGAAGAACATGCGCTCGGAGGCGGAGACCCGGACTCTGAAATTGTTCCGATCCATTACCTGCTCCAGAACGCGAAAGTGGTGCGCCGCTGTTCGGAAGCCAAGAACAGAGGGTTGAAATTTGGAAAGGTTTCTCTGAATTTCGAAGCGCTTTATGAAGCTTATCAAGAGAAGAACGAAAAACTTACCAATATTTTGATCAACGCGCTTAAGAGCAAGGATGTTGATATTTTTATCGGAACCGCCATCATGCGGACGGATCATACCATCGCCATCCGCCGTTCCGATTATAAAACCCGATTTATCAAAGGAGATAAGGTGATTCTGGCCGGTGGCGTCACACCGGATCTTCCGGCCATGTTTGAAGCTGTTCCTCAGATCATGAATGACCGTACCGTGGGACTTTCAGGATACCTCCCCAGATCCATTGCCATGTATGGCTACGGACCCAAAATTTGCGAAGCGGCGCAGATCTTCGCGATTTTTGGTTCGAGGGTTACCGTTCTCGTCAGCGAAAAGGACATACTCCCCGGATATTCGGAGAAGATGAATGACGAGATGGATAAGCTTCTTGAAAGCTACCACGTGACAATCAGGAAGAATATCCGGATCGAAAATCTCTACAGAGACTCAGCCTTTAATTACCATCTTGATTATAAGAACCGAGAAAAAACGGACAAGCACACACTCACCGTTGAAGAGGTCTATTATTCAGGCGCACAGCGTGCTTCTTTTAGAGGACTCGACGCACTCTCCCTGAGCACGGCTGACGGCTGGATTGAAACAAATGCTCAGTTTGAAACGACTTCTGAAGGTGTCTATGCCCCATGCGGCTCCCGGATTACCGAGGGCGTTTCGGCGGGCATGGCGGAAGCGGCCAGAATTGCGGTGCGTGCGGCCTGCGGTAAAGAGACGGAAGATTATAATCCGGATCTCATCCCGCATCTGATTCAGACGATACCTGAAGCCTCCCGCATTGGCCTTGAACCCCGTCAGGCGGCAAAAGCCGGATTTGAAGTTCAAACGGGCGAATTTCCGCTCTCATTAAATGACTGGGCGATCATGCTCGACGGAACAGAAGGATTTGTCAGAATCACATCGGATACTCGGTACGGGGAAATCTTGGGAGCTGAAGCTTTTGGACGGGGAGCTGCGGAGATTACAACGACCGCACAGGCCGTGATGCGCCTGGAAGGAACTGTTGAAGATCTTGCGGAGATCGTCTATCCGTACCCGTCAGTCTCTGAGGTATTAGGCGAAGCCGCGATGGACGCGCTGGGA
>DLOL01000051.1:10298-11462 GCA_002478485.1 Eubacteriaceae bacterium UBA7485
GGACTTCGGTGCACAATACAACCAGCTGATCGCAAGACGTGTGAGAGAAAATCAGGTGTATTCCGAGGTGGTCCCTTATGATGTGGATGTGGAGAGAATTAAGGAAATCGATCCGATCGGCATTATTTTTACCGGAGGACCTGCAAGTATTTATGATGAGGGCGCGCCGAAAGTAGATCCTGCAATCTACGAACTGGACATCCCGATTCTGGGCATTTGCTATGGCGCTCAGTTGATGGCCGATCAGCTTGGCGGAGACGTGCAGCGGGCAGATGTGCGGGAATACGGTAAGCAAAACATTCAAATCAGGAAGGAAAACTCCAGACTCTTAAAAGATGTGGACGAAGATTCTATTATCTGGATGAGCCACACCAATTACATTGATCAGCTTCCGGAGGATTTTGAAGTAACCGCTGTGACGGAAACTTGTCCGGTGGCCGCCTATGAAAATGAAGATAAAAAACTCTACGGCGTCCAGTTTCATCCTGAAGTCGTCCATACGGAACGCGGAAAAGAAGTTCTGCGAAACTTCATCTACGATGTATGCGGCGCGGAAGGAACCTGGACAATGGAGAACTTCATTGATGAGCAGGTTCAAAAAATCAGAGAAAAGGTTGGAGACAAGAAAGTTATTTCCGCCCTTTCCGGAGGTGTCGATTCTTCTGTTGCATCGGCTCTCATGCATAAAGCAGTGGGAGATCAGCTGACATGCATCTTTGTGGATCATGGCCTTTTGCGAAAAGATGAGGGTGATCAGGTGGAAGCTGTCTTTAAAGATAAATTCGGCATGAATTTTATCCGCGCAAATGCAGAAGACCGCTTTCTGGGAAAACTGAAAGGCGTGGATGATCCGGAGAAGAAAAGAAAGATCATCGGTGAAGAATTTATCCGCGTTTTTGAAGAAGAATCCGGAAAGCTGGATAATATCGATTTTCTGCTTCAGGGAACTATTTATCCGGATGTTATTGAATCCGGTTCAAAAACAGCGGCTGTTATCAAGAGCCATCATAACGTAGGCGGTCTTCC
The DNA here is from genome assembly GCA_002478485.1 of Eubacteriaceae bacterium UBA7485. Taxonomy (GTDB): domain Bacteria; phylum Bacillota; class Clostridia; order Eubacteriales; family Eubacteriaceae; genus UBA7485. The sequence goes on from DLOL01000051.1 coordinate 11,325, forward strand.
CGAGGACGTTGACTTTGAACTGATTGAGCCGCTGAGAAACCTCTTTAAAGATGAAGTCAGAGAGCTTGGAGAAGAACTGGGACTTGATCATGAACTGGTCTGGCGTCAGCCTTTCCCGGGTCCGGGACTTGCTATCCG
>DLOL01000051.1:11518-11846 GCA_002478485.1 Eubacteriaceae bacterium UBA7485
TAAGAAGGCGGGTCTTGATGAAGAAATCTGGCAGTATTTTGCCGTTCTCCCGGGAAACCGAAGTGTCGGTGTGATGGGAGATGAAAGAACCTACGATTACACCATTGGCCTTCGCGCGGTAACATCGGTCGACGGCATGACCAGTGACTGGGCGAGAATTCCATATGATGTAATGGAGAAAATCTCAACCAGAATTGTCAATGAAGTTCCGCACGTAAACCGGATTGTCTATGATGTAACCAGCAAACCGCCGTCCACAATTGAATGGGAATAATCAGTTAACCGCTCTTTACGAGCGGTTTTTTATCGGTTCTACGTCAATAATGGG
>DLOL01000073.1 GCA_002478485.1 Eubacteriaceae bacterium UBA7485
TTGACGTAGAACCTAAAAAAAAGAGAGGAGAACCTCTCTTTTTTATTTCGTTTGGTTATTAGAGAGCCTTGACAGCGTCAAGAGCTTTTTCTACGATAGCGATCTTGTCTTCTTCAGCTGTAGCCATAGCTTCTTTACCAGCATCCTTATGGATTCTAGCATAAGCTTTGAGAACGCCTAAAGATTCGTCGAGTCTGTCCTTCATATCCTGAGCATATTTGCCAGTTTCGCCATAGGTTTCTTCAGCCTTTGCTACGATAGCATCGCCATAAGCGGTTCCGCCAACAGCTTTCTTTAAAGCGTCTACTAACTGTTCCTTTGTATAAGCCATTTTAAATAGCCTCCTTATATAATCTTTCTTATATATGTACCCGTCGATAGGGGATACAAACAACTTAAGCGTATTGCTGGATAACTTGTTCGAAGATTTCCTTCGGCTGCGCGCCAACAAATTCCTGAACAGGTTGTCCATCATAGAATGCAATGATCGTTGGAATGCTTTCTACACCGTAGGCTTGAGCCAGGTCAGGGGAATCGTCGATTTCAACTTGATAAAAAGCAGCCTGATCACTCAGTTCTTCTGAAATCTTGTCCCATTTTGGCATGAAGGCCTGGCAGTGAGGGCACCAGCGAGCAAAGAATTCAACAAAGACGAGACCTTTGTGGTCTACAACGTTCTGTTTAAAGTCTTGAATGGTTAAAATCATGTGTATACCTTCTTTCGAGAAAGCCCTAATAGGGCTTTCTACTGTATACCCATGTTTCAAATATTTAAGACCGTGAGCTTCTTTTTAGATTAGAGAGCCTTGATAGCGTCTAAAGCTTTTTCTACGATAGCGATTGTGTCGTCGTCAGCAGCAGCTTTGTCGAAGTCGCCTTCAGCTCTGTCTTTTTTCGCCCACATTTCGTCAATGCCGATTCTTTCGTTGAGTCTGTCAGTGAGATCCTGGCTGTATTTACCAGTTTCATCATAAACTTCACCAGCTTTTTTGATGATTTCCTGACCAACTTCTGTGTCACCGACTGCTTTCTGAAGAGCATCGATTAACTGTTCTTTTGTGTAAGCCATTTTGTTACCACCTTTAAATAAATATTTTATTTCTTGACTTTTATATACCACCCAAAACGCAATTAAAACGTTTGTGTTTCGTGAAAAGTATTATTTCTGATTTTTTTCCGTTTTGAAATTGCGTATCAAGGAACGTCAATTAATACGTTTTTTCTCGGCGGTATTATTTTGTCATTCCTGTTATACCACTTTGGCCGGCTCATTAACATTTGTGTTGACGAAATTCGAAATTGTTGATCTTATTATGTAAATTATTATACCAAGATTTGGAAAGGAAAGGATAAAACTGCGCGAAGAATACATGAAAAAAGCAGGTCTGATTATAAAAACAGACCTGCCGAACTTAAAAGCCTAAATGAAAATCAAATAGTTCGCAAAACTAAGAGGAGAAGTTAAGAGTATTCTTCATCAAATTTCGTTTCGTTTTGAAGTGAAATGTAAATGCTTAGAATGAAAGAAAATAGAACTTATTGCGCACGCCGCGCAATAACCGCGAGTCTTCCATCCTCGATATCAAAGACACAGGTGGAGAGAGTTACGATCTGGTCGGTCGGCAGAATCTGCTTTCCTGTGTCGTATAAACCTGCCTCATGGATGCGCTGGTAATACTGAAGAATGTCTTCATCGCTTCCAAATTGAGGCCTTCTGTAGTCAAAGCTTGCGGGAACCTTGATAACGTCGACGATTTCGTAAGGCACCGGTTGATTGCCGTCTTCGATCCTCGTGTAGTATACGGTGGGATGTTCCTGATAATAGGAAAAATCCTGATAGTGATACAGAGAGGCGAACATCTGCCGGTCGTAGACACGGTTTGCATGACCATAGAGAACCTGGTTCTGCATGGCGGGCACCGCATTTTGATCAAAGAGATAATCAAGAAAAATCGTTCCATACTTATTCGATTCCCCGTTAAAGCCCGTATAAAGATAGACGTCGTTGTTGTCGGTCTGCACAACCGGATAATCGACAATGGTGTCGGGAATCCAGATCCATCCGACTACATCGGGGTTAATCGCTTTGAGCGCCTCCCAGTCATAAGTATGATCATCATTCACACCTTCATCGCTAACCGTCTTATAGGACTGATAAGCTTCGATTTCCGGATAGTAAATGTAGATCAAGGCTGCAATGCAGCCAAAGATGACGAGTACGCAAAGCCAGATAATGACAGTGTAGATGCCTTTTTTCTTTTTTCTTGCAGCCAAAGAGACCTCTTTTCTTCATCATTATATAAAGAAGCAACTGCTTCTGCTTTTCCGCTTCGCTCTATTAGAGCAGACTGATTCTCATCTATTTTCTGACTGCTCCCTACGGCAAGCCGCGGGGTTCTTCCGGTGATGATTGCTCCTTATTCGTACTTCGGACAGATGCAGCTGTTGCACTGAACCTGTTCCGTTTCAGATTCGGTCTGTTCCTGCAAGGCAGGTCATTTAGAGCGGAAGAGACAATCCTGCAGCCCTCCGGGTGCAAAGGGACTGGTATTCATCC
>DLOL01000100.1:0-7761 GCA_002478485.1 Eubacteriaceae bacterium UBA7485
TTATTGACGTAGAACCTAAAAACTTTTGTTTTGATGGGAAGCTGCAGGGATTATTTTCCCTGATTTTCAACAGCTTCAGTTTCCTTTTCGATCTTTTCCGTTTCTTTTTCAAGATCGCTTTCCAAATGCCAGATGTCGTTGTTGTATTGCTTAATGGTCCGGTCGCTGGAGAAATAGCCGGATTTTGCGATATTCACGAGCATTTTCTTCGCCCACGCTCTCTGGTCGCTGTAAGCTTCAATCGCCTTGTCCTTTTCTTCCACATAGGAATGATAATCGAGAAGGGTCATAAACCAGTCATGGGTCAGAAGATTTCTGTGCACGTTCATGATGTTGTCGTAAGAACCTCTTGAGATCATATTGGCTGAGAGCATGAATCTTAAGATTTCATCCAGTTCAGGGTCATTGAGCGCGTAATCGATTGAGCGATAGTCCCCGGTCTTATAAAGATCGATGACCTCTTCGCTGCTCTTTCCGAAAATAAAGATGTTGTCTTCACCGACAAGCTCTTCGATTTCCACGTTTGCTCCGTCCATGGTTCCGATCGTGACGGCTCCGTTTAACATGAATTTCATGTTGGAGGTGCCAGAGGCTTCCTTGCTGGCAAGCGAGATCTGTTCCGAGAGGTCGGCAGCCGGAATGAGTTTCTCAGCGGCCGTGACATTATAATTCTCAACCATGAGGACTTTTAGGTATTTGGAGACTTCAGGGTCTGAATCGATCAATTCCTGGAGAACCAGGATTACGTGAATGATGTCCTTGGCCATGTAATAAGCGGGAGCTGCCTTTGCGCCGAAGATTTCGGTAATCGGATGAGACGGATAGATGCCCTTTTTGATTTCAAGATACTTCTTAATAATGTAGAGCACGTTAAGCTGCTGCCTCTTATACTCATGCAGGCGCTTGATCTGGATATCGAAGATGGAATCCGGATTCAGTTCAAGCCCGTAGCGGTCCTTGACATAAGAGGTGAGCTCAAGCTTTTTCTGCTTCTTGATTTCAATCAACTGATCCAGCACTTTTTCATCATCCGCGTAGTCGAGAAGCTTGTTGAGCTCGTCCGCATCCGTCTTGAATCCGGGACCGATCAGAGATTCAATCAGAGCAGTCAGCGGACGATTGCAGGAGAGAAGCCATCTTCTAAAGGTGATCCCGTTTGTCTTGTTGTTAAACTTTTCAGGATAGATCTGATAGAAGTTGTTCAGCTCCGTGTTCTTGAGGATGTCCGTGTGAAGAGCCGCGACACCGTTGACGCTCTTCGAGAAGTGAATATCCATATTGGCCATGTAGACCTGATCGTTTTGAATGATGTAGACGGACGGGTCTTCAAATTTCGCCTTGACCAGTTCGTTGAGTTTGAAGATGGTCTGAAGCACCACATCCGGGACGACTTTCTCAAGGTAGGAAATCGGCCACTTTTCAAGTGCTTCTGCAAGGATGGTATGGTTGGTGTACGCGCACATGTTTTCTGTTACTTCGACTGCGTCATCAAAGCTGAGTCCTCTTTCTTCAAGAAGTCTGATCAGTTCGGGGATGACGAGGGAAGGGTGCGTGTCATTGATCTGGACAACTGCGTAGTCGGGCAGGTCGTGAAGATCTTTCATGCCTTTTTCTTCAGCTTCCTTCAGGATCAGCTGCGCGGCATTTGAGACCATGAAATACTGCTGATAGATTCTCAAAAGACGTCCCTGTTCCGTGGAGTCATCCGGATAGATGAAGAGGGTCAGGTTTTTCATGACGTCGTGCATGTCGAACTGAATGCCGTCATGAACGATCGATTCATCCACAGTGTCGATATCAAACAGGTCGAGCGTGATCGCTTTCTGATTGTAGCCAATGATATCGATGGTTTTCATGTGCGATTCCACACTGAAGTCTTTGAACTGGACCGGGAAGGAAATATCCGTGCTGTTTTCCCAGGATTCATCCGTCATCCATTTATCCGGTTCTTCTGTCTGGAATTTATTCTTGAAGACCTGTTTGAAAAGGCCTAAGTGATAGTTTAAAGTGATTCCGGCTCCGCTGTAGCCAAGCGTTGCAATGGAGTCAAGGAAACATGCCGCGAGTCTTCCAAGTCCGCCGTTTCCGAGCGACGGTTCAGGTTCTGATTCTTCGATTTCAGCGATGCTCTTTCCGCATGCCTTCAGCTCGTCCTCGACTTTGTCGTAGACCCCTAAGTTGATCAGGTTGTTCGAGAGGAGTTTACCAATCAGGAATTCCGCGGAGATATAGTAGATCTTTCGCTTTCCTTCATTGAGGCCTCTGTCCTTCATCAGGGCTTTTGTATAGTGAAGAAGAGCAACAAACAGCTCTTCGTTTGAACATTCACTAATTGGGCGACCGTACATTTCATTTACGGTTGATTGTAAATCCATTGAGATCCTCCAGATCTATTATCTTTTCGTTAAAACCGAAAGATGATTTAATTTCCTGAATATTGTATATCCAAAAACCGTAACAACGAAATTTTGAGGGATAAAAAGCGGGATTCTGTGATTTGTCATTCATTTTAAATAAGAAATTGAACGTATTTTGATTTAAATAACGTTAATGTTTCTATAAATTTACGTTTAAATTTGATAATTTGGATAATTAGAGCCATAGATTTTGGCAATGATTACAACGGTCGAAAAATTACTCTTTTGGGTCGAAAAAAGCCGGCTCATGCCGGCTTAAGCTGCTTATTCATCATCGTCAATCAGTTCATATTCGTCATCATCTTCACTGTCATCATCCGTTGACGCGGAAGATGCGGGAGAGAAGGCGCCGAACATTTGATCAAGCGCGTCCTTGAAGGCGCCTGAATTCATAATGGATTCTGCGGTTTTCTGCATCTGGGAGGCAATTTGCGGGTTTTTGGCGAATTCTTCAAACGCCGCGTTGAGGCTTTCCTGCGAGGGCATGCTCTCCATGGCCTGCTTGATGGCTTCATCACTGAACATGGTGGCGAAAGGGGAGCCTTCAAACGGATTCTTTGCTGATGTGGTCTTTTCGTTTCCGGACGTTTCTTCCTTCCTGTCCTCTTGCGTGGCTTTTTCCTCTCCGCCAAGTTCTATTTTGAGGGGAGCGACAAAGGTGTCAAAGTCTGCAGGGGCAAATAAGGACTGCTTGAGATAGCCCGGATTCGAGACGGACTGAACTTCGAGTTCAAGTTCTGACTGTGTGAGAGAATCGAGCGTTCGATAAGCCATGGAAGGCGTATCGCCCGTAAATGACAAAATCAGATACGGCGTGTTTATGACAGGCGCAAGCGCTTTTAACTTCATTGGTTTCTCCTTAAAAGGAATTCTTCAAAAGATTATACCACAGCGCGTGAAAAAGCGGACGCCGAAGCATCCGCGCTGTTGATGTTGTTTAGAATCCGTGTCCTTCTCCAAGATAGGAAAGGTCGTCGCCGTACGCGTGTTTTGCGTAGTTGATAGCTGCGAGCAGATTGTCATAACCATTGAAGATATCATCGTGGCCTTCGAATTTATACGCATCGAAGGTTGTGATGATGGTCTGCATCAGACCATGGCCGATATTCTTTGATTCACCGTCGGCAGTCGCGCATCCCTCACAGTGGTATCCGGAAAGAATCCAGCCGCTGTTCGAGTCTTTGATGAACTGAACGATGTTTTGATCGCCTTCTGACTCTGTATTGATCTGCCTGAGAACCCTGCCGATCCGGTCTTCCGTCGGTTCAAGGCCGTTTGCCTTGAGCGCTTTGATCACCCATGGACGCCACCCTTCAATATCATAGGGGAGGACGTTTGGTTTTTCAGAAGATGAGCTTGCGGCAGCCTGGACTTCGGCTTCCTTGGCTTTTTCTTCCTGAGCCTTCTTTTCAGCGGCCAGACGCGCTTCTTCCGCACGATCGGCCTCATCCTGGGCCTGGACTGCTGCTTTTGCCGTTTCAACCCCCTCATCCGCCGCCTCATTCACGCTTGCCTGCGCGCTCAGCTCGTTGATTTTGTCTTCAGCCCGCTGAAGCTTGGCGTACACTTCGTTTGAAACCATGGCCTGCTGGCCCTGGGTTAAAGCGTTGTAGGCGTCCCTTGCGTCGGACACGCTTTGTTTTTGCTTGAGGGAAGTGATCGTTCCGAGGGATTGAATCTGATTTTTGAAGGCTTCAACCACTTCCTGGTTCTTTTTGTACTGCTCTGCCTGCGAGACAGCCGTATTCAGCACATTCTTTGTGTCGTCGGAAATCATGGCGCGCTGCTCATCGGAGAGTGTGTCATAGGAAGCTTTCACGCTTTCAACCTGACTGACTTCCACTCCGCCGCTTCTCAGCGCCTCGATTTTGGACGAAACATCGTCCGCCGCTTTTTTCTGTTCTTCAAGCGACTTTATTTTTGCTTCAGCATCGGTGAGGCGCTTGAGCGTGACTTTGGAGACTTCCTTTTTCATCTCATCGGTCAGCGCGTCATACTGTTTTCTGAGCGCCTGTACCTGGGAGGCCTGGTCAAGTGTGATTTCCTGAGGAAGCTCATTGATCGCATCGGATGTGAGACCTGCGTCGGCCCGTTCTTCTCTGAGCTTCTGGATTTTGGAATTCATGGATTCGAGCTGCGCTTTCACATCATCGCCGATTCGGCTTTTCTGGCTTTCGGTGAGCGCGTCATAAGAAGCTGAGAGTTTTTCGAGCTCGTAGGCCTGCTCAAGTTTTGTGATTTCAGGGAATTTGCTGATCTTCTGCGCCACATCGTCCGCTTCGGCTATTCCTTTCCGCACGGTTTTCGCTTTCTCTTCCTTTTCAGTCAGCGAATTGACGCTTGTCGTGTCGACCAGCTTTTTCTGAGGAGCCGTGAGCGCGTTGAGCGCCGCTCTTGCCGCATCCACCGTATCGGGATCTTCAGCATCTGCTTTGGCAATCAGATCGGCTGCATTGTCCGCTGCTTTCTGGTCCGATTCGGTGGCTTTATCCGCCACAATCTTATCGCCAAGAAGAAGATCGGCCGGATTTTCATTCTGTTTGGCATCCGAGCGGTCCATTCCCTCGTTTTTCACGAGCTTGACTTCCTGGCTTGTCAGGGCCTTTCCGCCTTCCACTTTCAAGATTACTTTCGCCGTGGTGTTGGAATAGCCGCTTGGCGGTTTGGAGATTGTATAGATATATGTGCCGTCTTCATCGGGAGCGGTAATCGATCCGTCCTGAGCGGTGCTTGTTTGATATACAGTTTCGTTCCCTTCATGGTCAATATAATTTACATTTAAGATTACGTTTGAGACGGGGTTTCCGTCCTGATCCTTTGCAACGAGCGCCTGGGTGATATTCTGGTCCGTATTGGTGACCACCTGGGTCTGCGCGGACAGAGCCATCCAGTTTCTCGGATCAAGATTTTCAGGCCCGGCGAGTTGAACGCCGAGAAGCCCGGTACCGAGCGCGACCGCGGCAAGGATGGTTTTGCCTTTGATCATGTGACCTTCTTTCTTCGCTATTATGCGATATTCGTTAAGAGTACTTAGTTTAAGTATAAAAAGGCTTTCGGGGAAAGTAAATGAATTTCTTAATCAAATCTTAAAATAATTCTTTTATCATATTACTTGCCTTAAAACACAAAAAGAAAACAGAAAAAATTAAGAAAATTGTCCTAAAAACGTATTTCAAATCATCTTAAAAAAGACGTATCGAGCGGGAAAAAGAACGGGATGAGGATAAAAAAGAAGTAAGATCTATAATATTTCCAGACGCTAAATAATAGGCGCGAGCAAATATGGAGACGGTACATAAAAGAACAATCGGGTAAATAGAATAAGTGATAAAAGCAGTCTAGCAACAGACTTAACCAAATAATAATCCGATCGATCCTTTATTTAGTTAAGTGAAGGAGAATCATGAAAAAGAGTATTTATAGTTTGATGCTGTTTGATGAAATTGTCGAAAAAATTGATCAAATGGCTTATGTCAACTACACCAACCGCTCTCAGCTCATCAATGAGATTCTCGCAGAACATTTAGGAATTGTAACTCCTGAACAAAAGATTCAAACCGTTCTTGAAACGCTTAAGGATAACTTCAAGGATACTTTGTCCATCAGTCAGGTGAACAAGAATTCAAGTATCCAGTTCGGAAAGAGCCTGAAGTATAAATATCGTCCAAAAGTCAAATACAGTATTGAATTTGTTGGAGTCGGAGGACAGAAGTACGCTGTTCTCAAGATTAGCTCAAGGACCAAGTCCGTTGATCTGAATCGTCATTTTGACAATTTCTTCGAGATCATTTGTGAGCTTGAAGCGCAGCATATTTCTGAAGGCGAGTTTATTTACGAGACGTCAGCGAACCACAAGTTTATTCGGGAATTCAGAGAAGAAGGATCTGTCACGCAGGATCCGAAACAGGTTGTCAGCCTCCTCACCAGTTACCTGAAGATGATTGATTCAGCTATTGACGTTTATTTCGAAAATCCCACTCAGGACGTAAAGCCTGTCATCCAAAGCCTCTATCAAGACTATCTGAGGGAAAAGAACGCGGTTCCGGCTGTCGCAAGCGACAGAGTGGCGCCCGTTGTGAGAGACAGAAGAAGTTTGTGAGATTGGCCACTTTATTTTTTTGAAATTGAAAATAGAGGAGTATTGAGTACATGGATATGAACAAGTTGACTGTCAAGAGCATTGAGGCAGTCAAAGAAGCAGAACGCATCGCGCTTGATCACGAAAATGTTGAAATCGAGCCTGCGCATCTCCTTCTCGCGCTTTTGACGCAGGAAGGCGGTGTCGTGCCGCGCATCTTCAAGAAGATGGGCAAGGACACGGATCAGATCATCGCAGCGCTTCGCGGAGACATTGAAGGAAAGCCGAGTGTTTCTGGTCCCGGAAGAGAAGCCGGAAAAGTTTACATCAGCAGGGAAACAGAAGAAGTTCTCAACGCAGCGTACAAAGAAGCGCAGAAGAAGGGCGACCAGTATGTGTCGGCCGAAATGATTCTCCTGGGTTTTTTCACGCTGCCTAAGTCCAATCCTGTTCAGCAGATCTTTGCGCGCTACGGCGTCAAACGCGATGAAGTGGTGAAGGCGATTGATGAAATCAGAGGCGGACAGACCGTTACGAGCGACAATCCGGAATCCACTTTCGAAGCACTTCTCCAGTACGGACATGATCTGATTAGCGATGTCGAAGACAACAAACTTGACCCGGTTATCGGAAGNNAGGCGGAAATCCGTGCGGTGATCCGGATTCTTTCCAGAAAATCGAAGAACAATCCGGTTCTCATTGGTGAACCTGGGGTCGGGAAAACCGCTATTGTGGAAGGCCTTGCCCAGCGTATCGCAACAGGCGATGTTCCGGCAAACCTGCAGAATAAAAGAATCATTGCACTGGATATGGGCTCACTCATTGCGGGCGCGAAATTCAGAGGCGAATTTGAAGAACGTCTCAAAGCGGTCTTGAATGAAGTCAAGCAGTCGGAAGGAAAGGTCATCCTCTTCATTGATGAAATCCACACGATTGTCGGCGCAGGCAAGACGGAAGGTGCGATGGACGCAGGAAACCTCTTAAAACCAATGCTGGCAAGAGGGGAACTCCACTGCATCGGCGCAACCACGCTTGACGAATATAGAAAATACATTGAAAAAGACCCGGCTCTCGAAAGAAGATTCCAGCCGGTGCTCGCGGAAGAACCGACTGTTGAAGACACCATCTCCATCCTGAGAGGGCTCAAGGAAAGATTTGAAATCTTCCACGGCGTCAAGATCAAAGATGACGCGCTCATCCAGGCGGCGACCCTTTCGAACCGCTACATTACAGACCGTTTCCTTCCGGACAAGGCCATTGACCTGG
>DLOL01000100.1:7787-8084 GCA_002478485.1 Eubacteriaceae bacterium UBA7485
AAGACATGGACCAGATCAACCGCAAGATCATTCAGATGCAGATCGAAGAAACCGCGCTGGCTCAGGAAGACGACCGCTTCTCGAAGGAACGTCTTGAACGTCTTAGAGAAGACCTTGCCAACCTGAAAGAAAAGTTCTCTGAAATGAAGGCGCAGTGGGATGAAGAAAAGAAATCCATTGACACCATTCAGGATCTGAAGACGCAGATCGACGAACAGAAGAACGAACTCAAGCTTGCCGAAAAGAACTCGGATCTTGCAAAGGCTGCTCAGATCAAGTACGGCACGCTTCCGGAAC
>DLOL01000100.1:8113-11920 GCA_002478485.1 Eubacteriaceae bacterium UBA7485
CTCCAAGAGCCTGGTCCGCGAAGAAGTCACAGAAGACGAAATCGCAGAAGTCGTCTCGCAGAGAACCGGCATTCCGCTGAACAAGCTTGTATCCGGCGAACGCCAGAAGCTTCTCGGACTTGGTGAAACACTCAAAGAACATGTCATCGGACAGGATGAAGCAGTTGAAAAAGTGACCGATGCGATTATCAGATCCCGCGCGGGCATCAATGACCCGAACCGTCCGATCGGATCTTTCCTTTTCCTCGGACCGACTGGTACAGGGAAGACGGAACTGGCAAAGACCGTTGCAGAAACACTCTTTGACTCTGCCGAAAACATGATCCGTATCGATATGTCGGAATACATGGAAAAATTCAGTGTCTCCAGACTGATAGGGGCTCCTCCAGGATACGTGGGATATGAAGAAGGCGGGCAGCTGACTGAAGCGGTCAGAAGAAAGCCTTATTCCGTTGTGCTTCTCGATGAAATCGAAAAAGCGCATCCGGATGTCTNNTGCTCGATGAGATTGAAAAGGCACATCCCGACGTGTTCAATCTCCTTCTCCAGGTAATGGACGAAGGAAGACTGACGGATTCACTCGGCAGGAAGATTGACTTCAAGAACACGATCATCATCATGACCTCCAATATCGGCTCGGAATATCTGCTTGACGGACTGGATCAGAACGGACAGATTATTGAAGAAACCAGAACGGCTGTCATGGATACGCTCAAAGGCAGCTTCAGACCTGAATTCCTCAACCGTATTGATGAAATTGTCCTCTACAAGCCTTTGACGAAGGACGATATCATGAAGATTGTCGATCTGCTGATGAACAATCTCCAGAAGAGACTCAACGATGTGCGCATCGAAGTCAAACTTTCTCCTCAGGCAAAAGAAGCTATTGTTGAAAACGGATATGACGCGAACTTCGGCGCCCGTCCGCTGCGCCGCTACCTGCAGCAGAACATTGAAACCATGATTTCAATGGCCATCATCAAGGGCGATATCAACGAAGACGAACAGTTTGTGATCGACTATAAAGACGGCAAATATACCATGGAACCGGACTATACCGTTGCGAAAGAAGACGTTGACGATAAAGATTCTCCGGTCTCTGAAGTCGAAGTCATTACAGACGAACAGAATCCGGATAAGAAGACAGGATTCTAAACATGAGACACCAAAGGACGCTGAAAAGCGTCCTTTTTTTCATGTGAAAGCCGGATAAATTAAATTTGGTTGAAATTAAGCTTATAAAGGGTGAATATTAAAAGTAGATTTGGGCAATTTATATGACGGTAAGAAGTGCCTAACAAAGATTATCCAGCGGAACATTATGAACTTATCAGAATTAGAACTTGGCGAAAGCGCCGTCATCTCCAAGATTGGAGGTTCGGGGGAACTTCGCCAGCACTTTCTGGATATGGGACTGATTCCGGGCGTGAAAGTAACTTTAATCAAGTTTGCGCCGCTCGGAGACCCGATTGAAGTCCGTGTCCATGACTACACACTCACCCTCAGGCTTAAAGAAGCGGAAGAAATCGGCATTACGCCTGTTACTTCGCTTACAACAGAGCGGTCAAAGAAGCAGGTTAAAAGAGAAACGGCCCATCCGGGACTCGGGGAAGCGGGCAAGCAGTTTCATCAGAAAGCAGACGAGCATCCGCTGCCGGAAGGAACGGAGCTGACGTTTGCGCTTGCAGGAAACCAGAACAGCGGAAAGACCACATTATTTAACCGACTGACCGGATCGAATCAGCATGTGGGGAATTTCCCGGGAGTGACGGTTGACCGTAAGGATGGCGTGATCAGAGGGCATGATAATACGATGATCACAGATTTGCCGGGGATTTATTCGATGTCGCCGTACACGAATGAGGAGATCGTGACCAGGGAATTTATCCTGCGCGAGAAACCCAAAGGGATCATCAATATCGTGGACGCAACCAACATTATGCGTAATCTTTATCTGACAATGCAGCTTCTTGAGCTGGATATTCCGATGGTCATAGCGTTGAATATGATGGATGAAGTCAGGGAAAACGGCGGGACCGTTTATATTAATATCATGGAGAAGATGCTCGGTGTGCCGGTGGTACCCATTTCTGCCGCCAAGGGTGAGGGGATTACGGAGCTTGTGGATCATGCGATTCATGTTGCAAAATATCAGGAAAGTCCGGAACGGGTGGATTTTTGTGACGCAAAAGGAACGGGCGGTGCAATCCATCGGTGCATCCACGGCGTAATGCATTTGATAGAAGACCATGCGGTACAGAACGGTATTCCGGTCAGATTTGCGGCATCCAAGCTGATGGAAGGAGACAGGCACCTTCTGGATAAACTGTGTCTGGAGCAGAATGAGCGGGAGATGTTAGAACATATTATTGTGCAGATGGAGAAAGAGCGGGGACTGGACAGGTCGGCTGCAATGGCGGATATGCGGTTTCACTTTATCAGTCAGGTATGCGACGCCTCGGTGGTCAGGGCAGGAGAAAGCCGGGAGCATATCAGAAGCCGGAAGCTCGACAGCTTCTTGACCGGGAGATATACGGCGATTCCGGCATTTGTCATGATCATGCTTCTGATCTTCTGGTTGACGTTTGATGTGATCGGCGCTTGGCTGTCGGGACTTCTGGAGGCATGCGTAACGTGGGCTTCTGATTCTGTGGGAGCGCTGCTGGAGGCCATGCATGTCAATGTCGTATTGCAATCGCTTGTACTGGACGGTATCTTTCAGGGAGTGGGAAGTGTGCTGAGTTTCCTGCCGGTCATCATCACCTTGTTCTTTTTCCTGTCGATCTTAGAAGACAGCGGTTATATGGCAAGGGTGGCGTTTGTGATGGATAAGCTGCTTCGTAAGATCGGTCTTTCCGGACGGAGCATTGTCCCAATGCTGATCGGTTTCGGGTGCACGGTACCCGGCGTCATGGCAAGCAGAACGCTTTCGTCGGAACGTGACCGCAAAATGACCATTCTGCTGACGCCGTTTATGAGCTGTTCCGCCAAGCTGCCGATCTATGGATTTTTTACGGCTGCATTTTTCCCGGAGCATAGGGCGCTGGTGATGGGACTGCTTTACTTTATGGGGATGGCGATGGGCGTTATTATGGTGCTGATCATGAAAAAAAGCCTGTTTCGCGGGGAACCGGTGCCTTTTGTTATGGAACTGCCCAATTACCGTATGCCGGGTGCGAAAAACGTTATGCAGCTCCTGTGGGAAAAAGCAAAAGACTTTTTACAGAGGGCATTTACCATCATCTTTTTGGCGACGGTCATTGTCTGGTTTTTGCAATCCTTTGACCTTCGGTTTAACATGACGGCTCAGCCGCAGGAAAGTATATTGTCACTGATTGCCGGTATCATTGCGCCGCTTTTTCATCCGCTGGGATTTGGGGATTGGAGGATCTCTACGGCGCTGATCTCCGGTTTTATGGCAAAAGAAAGCGTGGTTTCCACTTTATCAGTGCTTCTTCCGGCTGAGGAAGGCATCTACGGACTGCTGACACAGGCGGGCGCTTTTTCGCTCCTGGTATTCTGCCTGCTGTATACACCCTGTGTGGCGGCGGTCGCAGCAGTGAAAAGGGAGCTGGGAACAAAATGGGCGGCAGCGGTGTCTGTGGGACAGTGCCTTCTGGCATGGGCTGCTTCATTTGCCGTATATCAGATCCTCCTGGTCACGGGAATGCAATAAAATGGTTTTCATGTGCATTTTTTGGATAGGACGGATGATTTTGGGTAGAAAAACCTGCCTTGACATACAATAATAAAAAGATTACCATTAATTGCGAAAGAGTTAAGCCCGAAAGAGTTAAGTCCGGCTTA
>DLOL01000100.1:11926-15151 GCA_002478485.1 Eubacteriaceae bacterium UBA7485
TGAAAATATATGTTCCAAAAACATCATATAATGAAATCATTTTTGGAACATATATTTTCAAACTTTGAGTTATGTAAACCTCATAGACAGGTAAAATTTCTTAGGCGTTTGCGCAACGGAAATAGGCAAAAATAGAGTTTCGCAATTGCCTAAAGGGTAAAAAAATAGAGAGGAATAAGGGAAAAGCATATGTGTGGAATCGTTGGATTTACAGGGCGGCAGCAGGCTGCGCCTATTTTACTGGAAGGGTTGTCAAAGCTGGAGTACAGAGGATATGATTCAGCAGGCGTGGTTGTTCGTGATGAAGATGCTGCGGCGGAGATCGTAAAAGCAAAGGGACGTTTGAAAGTACTGTCGGAGAAGACCAATGGCGGGGAGGCAGTTCCCGGAACCTGCGGTATTGGGCATACCAGATGGGCGACGCATGGAGAGCCTTCCGAAAATAACGCCCATCCCCATAGCAGCGATGATATGAATGTTGTTGCCGTTCATAATGGTATCATTGAAAATTATCAGGAGATCAAAGATAAGCTTCTGAAAAAGGGTTATACTTTTTATTCCCAGACAGATACGGAAGCGCTGGTTAAACTTGTGGATTACTATTATAAAAAATATCAGGTTGGACCGATTGATGCGCTTGCAAAGACCATGGTACGTGTCCGTGGTTCCTATGCGCTTGCGGTCATGTTTAAGGATTATCCCGGAGAGATCTATGTTGCCAGAAAAGACAGTCCTATGATCTTAGGGATCTCTGACGGGGAGTCATATATTGCTTCTGATGTTCCGGCGATTCTGAAATATACCAGAAATGTGTATTATATCGGTAATTTGGAGATGGCGCGTCTTACCAAAGGCGGAATCGATTTTTATAATATTGATGGCGAGATCATTGAAAAAGAACTGACGGAGATCAAGTGGGACGCCGAGTCTGCGGAAAAAGGCGGCTATGAATATTTTATGATGAAGGAGATCCATGAGCAGCCAAAGGCGATCAGGGACACGATCAATGCCGTAGTTTCGGATGGCTGTATCGATCTTTCCACTGTGGGGATTACGGAGGAGGAGATCAAGGAAGTGCGCCAGATCCATATTGTGGCGTGCGGTTCCGCGTATCATGCGGGCGTAGTGGCGCAATATGTGATAGAGGATCTTGCGCAGATTCCGGTCCGCGTGGAGCTGGCATCAGAGTTCCGCTACCGCAATCCTTTATTGCAGGAAAATGACATGGTTCTGATCATCAGCCAGTCAGGAGAGACAGCGGACAGTCTTGCCGCGCTCCGGGAGGCGAAGAACAGGGGAGTCAGGACGCTTGCTATCGTCAATGTGGTAGGCAGCTCTATCGCAAGGGAGGCGGATAATGTCTTTTATACATTGGCAGGACCGGAGATTGCGGTTGCGACGACAAAGGCATACAGCTGTCAGTTGATCGCATGTTATCTTCTTGCGCTGGAATTTGCCAGAGTGAAGGAGACGATAGAGGAGAAGCAGTATCATGAGATGTTAGAGGAGATGGACACCCTTCCCGCCAAGATTGAGAAGATCATTGAGGATAAGGAGAGGATCCAGTGGTTTGCTTCCAAGTATGTCAATGCGAAGGATGTTTTCTTCTTGGGAAGAGGGATCGATTATGCTATTTGTCTGGAGGGAAGCCTGAAAATGAAGGAGATCAGCTATGTTCATTCAGAGGCATATGCGGCAGGGGAACTGAAGCACGGAACGATCAGCCTGATCGAGGACGGAACGCTGGTGATCAGTGTTTTGACACAGCAGGAGCTGTATGAAAAAATGGTCAGCAATATGGTAGAAGTAAAGAGCCGGGGGGCATGCCTGATGGGATTGACCACATATGGCCATTACAATATTGAGGATACCGTAGATTTTGCAACATATATTCCTAAGACGGACAGACATTTTTCGGCAAGCCTTGCAGTGGTTCCGCTGCAGCTGATGGGATATTACCTGAGTCTTGCGAAAGGTCTGGACGTGGATAAGCCGAGAAATCTTGCAAAGTCGGTTACGGTAGAATAGGGAGGCAGACGGGTGTGTGTGCCGATATGGAATATAAGTTCAACGGATAGGGGAGTGAAGACATGAAATATAAGGTATTGATAACTGGCAGGGCATTTCCGGTAATCGATGATTTTTTTGTGAGGACGCAGGACACTTTTGAGTGTATGTCCACATCTGACCGTGAATCTGATCTTCAGCTGCATGTGAAGCTGTTCCAGCCGGATATCTTTGTTTTTTGTCCGAAAGAGGAGACAAAAGAGCGGATGCAGCGCATCAGCGAAGCGAGATATAAAGCGGAAAAGGAAGTTATGATGGTGGTGATAGGGGATTCTGCGGATGTGCAGAATTTTACCTCAGCCAGCAAAGGCGCTGTGGATCTTGTGCTTCATAAACCGATCTCTATCAGTAAGGTGCAGGAGGAGATTCTGTCGATCATACGTGCAAAGGAAATTAAGGCCGCAGAAAAAGCGTCGATGGAGGCGCAGGCGGCAGAGGAAGCAAAGCTGGCGATGGAGGCGCAGGAACAGGGCGGAACGGAAAACAGTGGTATGAAGCATGTGCTGGTCATTGACGATGATCCGGTGATGCTTAAGACGATCAAGCGGTATCTGGGAGAAGAATATAACGTAGCTACGGCATTGGCGGGAAAGATAGCATTGAAATTCCTGGAGAAAAGAACAACGGATATTATTTTGCTGGATTACGAGATGCCGCTCATGAACGGGCCTGAGGTGTTGGATATCCTCAGGGCAAATGAAAAGACAAAGAATATACCGGTTGTTTTTTTGACCGGCGTGAATGAGGTCGATAAGATACAGAAGGTATTGACCATGAAGCCGCAAGGGTATATGTTGAAGCCGGTGAATAATGAAGAACTTCACCGTACCTTGAAGAAAATATTAGGTTGAGGAAGATTAAAATAAGATGTGAAGCAGACTACATAGAAGGGATCATAATCAAGAGATGAAAAGAACAGATTCCCCGGAAAAACTTCGATTGACAGATTTGATTGAAGTGGAGATCCTGCAGAAGATGCAGGATGCTTTTGCGAAAATGACAGGGATGGCAGCGGTGACAACGGATGAAAACGGAGCCGCTATTACGAAAGGGACAAATTTTTCGGCTTTTTGTACAGATTACTGCAGGAAATCAGTAGTAGGGAGAAAAAGGTGCGAAGAGTGTGACAAAAAGGGTGCGTTAATGGCGCTGGAGAAG
>DLOL01000100.1:15275-18458 GCA_002478485.1 Eubacteriaceae bacterium UBA7485
TGATTCAGATAATCCCTTGCCGAAGGGTTTTTAAAGGCGGCGGAAGAAACGAATATTGTGGAGAAGGAGACGATACAAAGGGCGACGGAAGCCATCTATGAGGTCGCGGAGATTCTTACCGATATGGCATATAAGGCATATGTGTCTTTGCAGCTCAGCATGGAGGCTATGCAGGCCGCCTCTTTAAAGTCAGATTTTCTTGCGAATACAAGCCATGAGATCAGGACGCCGATGAACGCCATCGTCGGTATGGCGCAGCTTGCCCTTAGGGAGCAGCTGCCAAATACGGCAAGGGATTATCTGAATCAGATCGTAAGTTCCAGTCAGATCCTGCTTGCGATCATTAATGATATTCTTGATTTTTCCAAGATAGAATCTGGAAAGATGACAATTACAGAGGAAGTCTATTCACCGGTTGCTATGCTGCGGGATATTATCAATATCATCGTTACAAGGATCGGTGACAAGGATGTGGAATTGTTGATCGATATTGAACCGACGATTCCGAAAGAGCTGTTGGGTGACAGTATAAGAATTCAGCAGATCATTGTAAATCTTGCCAATAACGCCGTTAAATTTACAAAGAACGGTAAGGTTGCGATCAGTATGCATTACCAGAGAAAATCAGAGGATGAGATCCTGCTGCAGTGTTCCGTTGAGGATACGGGAATAGGGATCAAAAAGGAAGATTATGAAAAACTCTTTGAAGCGTTTCAGCAGCTGGACAGCAAGCGCAATAGAGGCGTGGAAGGAACGGGGCTGGGACTTGTGATCGCACATAATCTTTTAGACCTGATGAACGGCAGGATCTATGTGGAAAGCGAATATGGGATGGGAAGCATCTTTTTCGTCGAACTGCCGCAGAAGATCATCACAGATGAGCCAAGTATTGATTATCACTGCGATAAAGAGGGCGTAGCTGCAATGATCAGCAATTCTTATGTCAAGGAACAGCTGAAAAAAGATGTAGAGCGTTATGGAGCGTTGTTTTTTGATGAGTCTTCTCCGGAAAAGATTATGCAGCTTGCTGAAGCGGGAAAGCTTCATTTTTTGTTTATTGAACGGATGGCAATGACACAGGAGATAGAAGAATTGCTTTCCCACCACCCGGAACTGACGGTAGTTGTGCTTTCGTCAATGCAGGGGATGCAGAACGGTATGTGGGACAATTTTGTACAGTTGAAAAAACCCGTTCACTCCGCCAATCTTGTCCGCATTTTCAAGCATGAGGATATTCATATGTCCGTTTCGGAGTCTTCCGGAGATATGATTTCCTTTATTGCGCCGGATGCAGAAATTTTGATTGTGGATGATAACGCAATCAATCTGACTGTGGCGGAAGGACTTTTAGAACCGCTGCAGATGAAGATTGACAGGGCGCTCAGCGGTAAAGAGGCGATCGATATGATCTCCAATAAACATTATGATATTATTTTGATGGATCATATGATGCCGGAGCTTGATGGCGTGGAAACGACGCGTATTATCAGAAGATTTCATCCGGAATATGACGATGTTCCGATCATTGCATTGACAGCTAATGCGATAGCGGGAACGCAGGCAATGTTTATCAAGGAAGGCATGAATGATTTTATTGCAAAGCCGATTGAATTGCAGATTATGGTGGATAAATTGAGAAAATGGCTTCCGGCTGGGAAAGTGGTCAATATCCAAACGGATAACACCGGCGGCAGCGCGGCAAATGCGGCGCTTTTGTCCGCGGGGAAGGAGAAAGCGCCCGCCATAGCGATTGAAGGGCTTGATACGGGATATGCGCTGGGACTTCTGGGCTCTGAAAAATTATTCTGGGCAGTTTTAAAGGATTATTATCATGCAATTCCCAAGAAGATGGAACGGATTGAAGAATATGAAAAGAAAGAGCAATGGAAGGAATACACGATCGAGGCGCATGCATTGAAAAGTGCATCCAGACAGATCGGTGCGTTAAAACTTTCGGAACGTGCAGAAAATCTGGAAAATGCGGGCAATCGGAATGATGGCGATATGATCCATGCACTGACAGGGGAGCTGCTGCTGCAGTGCAGATACTATCAGGAGATATTAAGACCGTATTTCCCGGAGGAAGATAAGGCGGCTGATCACGGAAAGATAACGAAGCAGGAGCTGGCGGAAGCATTTGAAAAGATCAGGGAAGCACTGGAAGAACTGGATATGGATACCGCAGGGGAGATGGTGATGAAACTTGCTGAATATAGATACGACGGATGGCAGAAAGAATTGCTGGCAAAGTTGGAAAACGCCGTAGAGGATATGGATGTGGAGCAGTGTGAGGAGATCATAGAAAAGTGGGAAATCAAACTTAAAAAGTAAGAGCGCTGAAAATACTTTAGAAAAGAGGTTGGATATGGGGAATTATCAACAGTTATCCGAAGAACTGCAGGAGCGGATAAAAGAGGACAAAAAAGCTCACCGGATCAATCCGTATGCCTTTCAAAACGAGGATGTGCTAAGGCGTAATATGGATCACGATCAGGCGTCGCTCTGGCGGCCCGCTTTTGTAAGAGACTGCGAAAAGATCATGAATATTCCCTACTACAACCGTTATGGAGATAAGACGCAGGTATTTTCACTGTATCGCAATGACGATATTACCAGGCGGCTGACCCATGTGCAGCTGGTATCGCGGACGGCAAGAAATATCGGGCAGATGCTGGGACTGAACCTTGACCTGATTGAAGCGATTTCACTGGGACACGATATCGGACATACGCCTTTTGGACACGCGGGAGAGCGTAAGCTGGACGAGCTTTACTTCGGCAGGACAGGACGCCATTTTTCACATAATATCCACAGCGCAAGGGTGCTGGATACGATCTTTCCGGTCAATATCAGCCTGCAGACGCTGGACGGCATTATCTGCCATTCNNACAGGAAAAATATGAGCCTTTTCCATACAGGGATTTTGCGGAGTTTGACCGGAAGATGGAAGCGTGCTACATGGATACGGCTGCCTGCAAAAAACTTGTGCCGGCAACGCTGGAAGCATGCGTTATGAGGGTGTCTGATATTATTGCCTATCTGGGAAAGGACAGGCAGGATGCCATGAAACTGGGACTGCTGCAGGACGATTCGGGATTTACGGTTCATGAGATGGGAAAGAGCAATGCGGAAATCATCCACAATATGACGG
Organism: Eubacteriaceae bacterium UBA7485; assembly: GCA_002478485.1. Classification (GTDB taxonomy): domain Bacteria; phylum Bacillota; class Clostridia; order Eubacteriales; family Eubacteriaceae; genus UBA7485. The sequence continues at coordinate 18,427 of DLOL01000100.1, forward strand.
TCAATATTTCTTCCTGCTGTAATATCTGGTAT
>DLOL01000030.1 GCA_002478485.1 Eubacteriaceae bacterium UBA7485
GCGGCGCCGCAAAGCAGGGCTCCAGCGAGAAGCACGCCCGCGAATAAATTCTTCTTCACTGTACTTCCGCCTTTCTAGGTTAAAGTAGATTTCAGTTAACCATTATAACAGGATCTGTCAAAAAAGTCTATTCGAAAGTGCGTATATTACTTTTGAAATCCATATCGTTAATTAATTGCTGGAAATTAAGGTGAAAATGTAAAATTGAACCGTTTTCATGCCGAAAAACGCATCAAAAAAAAAAAAACGNNCGGGCCTGTTGCCCGGTTTTTGACTAGCCAAGATCTGTCTTTACCTTAACAGATACGGTTTTATCATATGAAGCAAATGCTGCATCCACATCGGCGCCTTCCGGCGGCTTTTTTGTGAACAGGCTGATGATTGGAACAATAATCAGGGAGATGATCATGCAAAAGGCTCCTGCGTTGATCGGGCTTCGAAGCCAGAGCGGGAAAACCTGTGGTGCGAAGGTGCACATCAGCATAAAGACCACCGAGAAGATAAAACTCACCCAGCAAGAAGCCGCTGTTGTTTTTTTCGAATAGAGAGACCATACCAGCGGTCCAAGGAACGCTCCCGCAAGAGCTCCCCATGAGATGCCCATCAGCTGCGCAATAAAGGTGATGGCGCCTTTGTACTGATACACGGCGATAATGGCTGAAATAGCCACAAACACCACAATGAGCGAGCGGATCCATAAGACCTGTTTTTTCTCATCCATATTTTTCACAAAGTTCGGTTTGATCAGGTCAAGTGTCAGAGTTGAGCTTGACGTGAGCACAAGCGCGGATAATGTGGACATGGACGCGGACAGGACTAGAATGACGACCAGCGCAATCAGCAGATCCGGAAGTTCGGAGACCATTGCGGGGATAATCGCATCAAACCCTTGTGTCTGGACATCGATCACGCCGGAATAGAGACGTCCGAATCCGCCGAGAAAATAACATCCGCCCGCTACGACCAGTGCGAAAATGGTTGAAATAATGGTTCCTTTCTGGATGGCAGCTTCGTCTTTGATGGCGTAGAATTTGCTGACCATTTGTGGTAGCCCCCAGGTTCCAAGGCTGGTCAGAACGACCACACCGAGAAGTCCGCCCGGATCCGGTCCGAAAAACGAGGTGAAGGCGCCTTTGAAGAGAGGCGTGGACTCGTTCGGTATTTGGGAAAGATCCCAGACAGCCTGGGTAAATCCGCCGTGCGCGTTCAAAACAGAGAAAATGACCGCCACAATTCCAATGAGCATAATGATGCCCTGGATGAAATCATTCACTGCGGTGGCCATATATCCTCCCGCAATGACATACACCCCGGTCAGGATGGCCATAATGACTATACACCATGTATAGTCAATATTGAACGCAAGACCGAACAGACGGGAGAGCCCGTTGTAGAGAGAGGCGGTATAAGGGATCAAAAAGATAAAGGTGATCAGTGAAGCGGCTGTTTTCAGCCCTTTTGAATCAAAGCGCCGCCCGAAAAAGTCAGGCATGGTGGCTGTGTCGTAAAATTGTGACATCAGCCGTGTGCGTCTTCCGAGAATAACCCAGGCGAGAAGTGACCCGATGATCGCGTTTCCGATTCCTGCCCAGGTGGCTGCCATTCCGTACTTCCACCCGAACTGACCCGCATACCCGACAAATACCACGGCGGAAAAATAAGAGGTTCCATAGGAGAAAGCCGTCAGCCACGGACCGACTTCACGTCCCCCGATGACAAAATCATGCACTTTCCCCGCAGTGCTCCTGTAATACCAGCCGATTCCGATCATGATTCCGAAGAACAAGATCAGAAGAATTACTTTAATAGCCATACATCTCCTTAAACATATAAATTCTTTCACGCTTAAAAGTGCTAAAGCGTCAGTACCAGTATAACAAACGGTTACAAAATAAATCTTCTTCAGATGGATATATTTCATTTGGTATAGATAAACATGATGTCTATCATAACCGATTTTAGTGACAGGAGACTAAAATGGCATTTGAAAATATAGATCATATCAAGCTGGTCGTTGTGGATATGGACGGTACGCTCTTAAATAATAAGAAAGAGATGCCTCCGGAAACACTCGGGATTGTCAACACGCTTTATGAGAACGGCGTGAAATTCATGGTGGCCACCGGAAGGCAGTACTGGAATGTGAGAGACCTCTTTCTTCCCGTCATCAACCGAATGGGCGTTCTTGCCGACAACGGCGCGTGCTGCTTTGACGAGGATGAGCCGACATCCTCACAACTTCTTCCAAGGGAGTGCCTGCCGGATCTTCTTGCTTCATGCAGGACGATCAAGCATTCCTGGCCGATCGTCTGCGGGATTGATAAAGCGTATATTGAAGCGCCAAACGTGGAACTCTTGACCCATACTGTGGCTTATTACAGGCGTTTTGAGCTGATTGACAATCTTGAGGACGTGCTGGACCGTGAAGTGATCAAGTTTGCCGTCTATGACGGGATCAGTGCCGAGGAGAACGCCTATCCAATTCTCAAATCTTTTGAAGACCGGATGCAGGTGAAAGTGTCCGGCTTTGAATGGGTGGACATCAATGCGACAGGCTGCAATAAAGGAAGAGGTCTTCGGGTGGTACAGGATCAGTTAGGCATCTCTCCAGACGAGACGATGGTTTTCGGCGACTACCTGAACGATCTTGAGATGATGAAGGAAGCCAAGTTTTCCTACGCGATGGAAAACGCGCACCCGCAGATTAAGAAAGCGGCGAACTTTATCGCCCCATCCAACGAAGAAGCCGGCGTGATTCAGGTAATTAAATCTTGTTTTCACTTAAATTCTTGAAAGATTCCTTTATAATGAATTGAGAGGCATTACGCCTTCGAACCATTCAGAAGACACTTGAAGATGAAAAAAAGACAAAAGAGAAGAAGGCTTGGAGCCGCGCTCGCGGCTTCTTTTTTGATTTTAGTCTCTGTCAGCGGATGCGCGCAAAACGTCGCGGAATTAAAAAAGACCGACATTCTCCTCGATACGGTCGTCAGCGCCACGCTTTACGGTTCGGACCAGGAAACACTGGACGGACTGTTCGACGAGATCCGGGAGCTGAACGGAAAGCTCAACAGCAAGGATTCTTCAAGCGAGCTTTCGCGCGCGAACGAAGGAAATCCGCTGTCCCAGGAGACATTTGAAGTGATTGAGCATTCTTATGATTTCTCAAAAATCTCGGGCGGCGTCTTTGATCCGGCTCTTGGAGCCTTGACCTCGCTTTGGGACGTCCGAGACCAGGAAGAGAGGGAAGCGCCTGCCAAAGAACAGGTGGAGGAAGCAAGAGCCCATTCGGGAGCGGAGCTGATCACACTGGATGAAGAAAACCGCACCGTCTCTTTCAGTGATCCGGACGCGTCGCTCGATCTTGGCGCAAGTGCGAAGGGCTTTATCGGAGAACAGGCCAAAGCCTATCTAAAAGAGAACGGCGTTCACTCCGCGCTCCTCTCTCTCGGAGGAAACATCGTCGCAATCGGCGCAAAACCGGACGGGAGCGATTTTCTGATCGGCATTGAAAACCCGAAAGATCCGGGCGGAGAGCTTTTGGGGACGCTTTCCATCAAGGATGAGAGTGTGGTCACATCGGGCGACTATCAGCGCTATTTTACCGATTCGAGCGGTACGCGGTATCACCATATTTTGGATCCCGAGACCGGATACCCCTCCCGCTCAGGGCTGAGCCAGGTAGTCGTGGTGTGTGAAAATGGAGAAACCGCGGATCTTCTCTCCACGACGCTCTTTATCATGGGGCTTGAAAAGGGAGAAGTATTCATGCGCTCGTATGATCCGGAGCACAAAATCGGCGTGATTTACACCGAGCAGGACGGGAAAACATATGTGACGGAGAACTTAAAAGACAAGTTTACAGAGAACGAAAAAGTCAAAGATGAGTTTCCGGTTACTTATATTCAAGAGTGAAGAGGATTTAAAGGAGAGAATATGTACGAACCAAGAGCAATATTGAAATTCCAGGTCGTGGAAGGTGAGAAAAAAGGCGAATTTATTGAAATGGACCTGACAGAATTCACCTGGCCCAAAGGCGGTACCGGCATCTGCCCGTTTTGCGGCGAAAAGACGCTGGGGAAAGGAAAAGAATGGTCCTGCACCGCTTGCGGCGCACGCCTTCACGGTCCGATCTTCTAAGACAGAAAGCAGTGGCGAATAATGAGTAAAGAGAAGGCGATGCCAAGACACATCGCCATAATTATGGACGGGAACGGCCNNCACCGCGCGCGGCAAGAAGCGCATGTCGGGACACCGGGCCGGGATGAAGGCGCTTCACAACACCGTTGAAGCCGCCTCTGACATGGGAATTGAATATCTCTCAGTCTACGCTTTCTCAACGGAGAACTGGTCAAGAAGCGCGGAAGAAGTTGGGGGATTGATGAATCTGGCGGTTGAGTACTTCATCAAAGAAATTAAAGAACTCAACGAAAAAAACGTCCGTCTCCTGGTCATGGGAGACAAAGAGGGGCTTCCCGAAAGAGTCAGAAAAACCGTGCTTGACGCAGAAGAGAGCACGAAGGACAACACGGGGCTCACGCTGAACATCATGCTCAACTACGGCGGGCGGGATGAAATTGTCCGGGCGGTGCAGGAGATCATCCGCGAAGGAATTGACGCTTCGCAGGTATCGGAANNGAGGTTTTGTCCGACTTGTTGATGACGGGCGGGCAGCCCGATCCGGACATCCTCATCCGAACTTCGGGGGAAAAACGGCTCTCAAACTACATGCTCTGGCAGCTGTCCTATGCAGAGTTCTTCTTCATCGACAAACTCTGGCCTGACTTTACCGGGGATGATCTTCAGGCGGTGATCGACGAGTACATGGGCCGGGACAGACGGTTTGGAGGGCGCAATGAAGACTAGGATCATAACAGCCGTCATCGGCATTATCATTCTTGCGCTGGTTCTCTATGCAGGCGGCTGGGTGCTTTTTGCAGGGGTTCTTGCGATCTCCTTAATCGGAACGGTCGAATATACAAACTGCCTCAACCACAAGTTCCAGGACAAACTTTCAGTCTGGCCGGGACTGATCATGAGCCTGATTATCGTCATCACCATGAAGTTTGATTACTATTCGATCGAATACATTTTGATTCTTTGCATGCTGATCTGTCTTGGGATTGAAATCTTCACGGCCCACAACTTCAACCGGGCCGCCCTGCGCTTTTTCGGAGAAGTGTACATTCCGATGCTTTTCGGATACTTCCTTTTGTTCCAGGGCACACGACACGGGATGTATTATATGATCATGATCTTCATCGGAGCGTTTGCTTCCGACACCTGTGCCTACTTTGTGGGAAGAGCGGCCGGCGGGAAAAAGCTTGCCCCGGAACTCTCCCCGAATAAAACCATCGCAGGCTCGATCGGAGGGATTGTCGGCGACATCGCCTGCATGTGCCTGTACGGGTACATCCTGCAGACCTATTTTTCGTTTGTGCTCCCGTACTGGGAGTATGCGCTCATCGGGGGAGTTCTCTCCGTGGTCGGACAGATCGGAGACCTCGCCGCTTCCATGATGAAAAGAGAATATGGAATTAAAGATTTCGGAAACCTTTTTCCGGGGCACGGCGGCGTGCTGGACCGCTTTGACGCGGTGCTTTTCGTGATACCGGTGGTGTATTTCTTCGCTACCGCCATTCACGGCTAGAATGGATAAGACATGTTTTTGATCATGCTGCTCATCACGCTGATTATCCTGACGGCGCTGGTCAGCGTTCATGAATACGGTCATTATCTGGCCGCCAAGCGCTGCGGAGTGCTCGTAGAGGAGTTTTCCATCGGCATGGGTCCTGCGATTTACCAGCGCAGGGGAAAAGAGACGACCTTTTCAATCCGCTGCCTTCCAATCGGTGGCTACTGCAAAATGGTTGGAGAGGGGGAAGATGACGAGAGCGATGAGGAGGATGACGAGGAGGACGAGCTCCTCTCACGTTATACGCCGGAGCAGATCGAGGCGGGAGACTTCAGAAAAAAGAATAAAAGACAGCGCGCCTTAATCCTTTCTGCCGGCGTTCTGATGAATTTCATCACAGGTTNNTTCAATTGCAAGAATAAAGAGCCTTATCGCCTTTATGACAGGGCTCAGCGTGGGGGACGTCTTTCGGCTGACCTGGAACTACTTTTTAAAGTGCTTCTTTTTGATCTTTGAATCGCTTCGCATGCTGTTCACCGGGGAAGCCTCACCGAAAGATCTGGCAGGCCCGATCGGAATGGTTTCAATGGTGCAGGAGATCTACTCGTACGGGTGGGTGAACCTTTTAGCTTTCGCAGCGTTTATCTCCATTAATCTTGGCGTCGTGAACCTTATCCCGATTCCCGCGCTTGACGGAGGGCAGCTCTTTATTCTTGCAATTGAAGGAATTACCAGACGGCCTGTGTCAGACAGGATAAAAAACGCGCTGACCGGAGTGAGCTTTGTGCTGCTCATGGCACTGATGATCTTTGTGGCGTATAATGACATCATCCGTTTAGTCAATTAAAAATTTTTATAGATGTTTGTGGGTATATAAGAGAAAGACCTCAAGCGACAACCGGCAGCTCCAGGCTGCCGGTTTTTTGATTTCCTTTTCAGGAATCAAAGAACTTGTAACGGCATGGAAAACCTGCTAGGATTATAAAAGACAATTAAGATTAAAAATGTTGTATAACAAACAATTTAGACTTTTAATGATGATTAAAAATTAAATTTGGAGGTGTAACGATGGCAGTTCGCATTATTACGGATTCCGCTTCTGACTACATGGATAAGGACGAAAACGTCACGGTCATTCCGATGACCATCCAGTTCGGAGACAAGACGTATAAAGACGGTGTTGACCTGACCCATGACAAGTTTTATGAACTTTTAATTGAAAATGAAGACCTTCCAACCACGAGCCTGATTTCGCCGGCTCAGTTTGAAGAAGCCTTCAAGGAAGTGAAGGACGCCGGAGATGAAGCAGTGGTGATCACGGTTTCGAGCAAACTCTCAGGCACCTTCCAGTCAGCGATGATTGCAGCGCAGGACTTTGAAGACGAAATCGCGCTGGTTGATTCGGAAAACGTCACGATCGCGGAAGGACTTCTGGTCAAGCGCGCGGTTGAACTGGCAAAAGAAGGAAAGAGCGCAAAAGAAATCAAGGAAATTCTGGACAAGGAAAAGAAGGATCTGGTTTTAATCGCGCTTCTTGACACGCTCGAATATTTGAAGAAGGGCGGAAGAGTTCCGAAATCCGTTGCTATGATCGGCGGACTCTTGTCCATCAAGCCGGTTATCGGCATTGAAGACGGGGAAGTCGCGATGATCGGCAAGGCCAGAGGATCAAAGAACGCGAACAACCTGCTGGTCCAGGAAGTCGGAAAGCATGCTGTGGACCACAGCAAACCGATTGTTCTCGGCTACACGGGACTCGAACACGGACTTCTCGACAAATATGTCGAAGACTCGAAGATTCTCTTCGGGGAAGAAGACCTGGATATTCCGGTTAATTCCGTTGGAGGAACCATCGGGACCCATTCAGGCCCGGGCGCAATTGCCGTTGCCTATTTTGCAGAAGAAAAGTAATCTCTTGGTTTTAAAGCCGGGTGCCTCGCGCACCCGGCTTTTTGCTTTTGTCCTTCTAGGACTGTTGAGGATCCTTCTTTTGATTGATCACGGAGAGCGAGAGGATACTCGCTTTTGGAATAATCCGGGTCATTCCGTCCTGTTCAAGCATCACGCCTTCAAGCGTGTCCTGATGAAAGTAGCCGATGAAAATTCCCGTGTAGCGGGCTCCGCCGGGAGCCGTGATCATCAGTTCATCTCCCTTTGAGAAGGTCTCTTCCTGGACGTTTTGTCCCTGGAGCGCCCGGTTAACGGCACGGTGCAGGCTTCCTGACTTGCGGTATAAGTAAAAAGCCAGCTCGCCGGTCAAAATCGAGAGAATCAGAGATCCGATAATAAAATATAGCTTGGTTTGCGTGAAGTCTCTCATGACCGGCAGCACGTGTGTCAAAATCAGTCCGGTTCCCTGGGTGAGCCGGAGGAGGATGATTGAGATGATGACGGAGAGAATTCCCTTGATCACGGATGAGAGGGACTGTGAGAGCTTCTTGAAGAAGATCGTCAGCAGAATCCAGCCCGGGATATAAATCAAGAGCACATTTTCGACAATCGAGATAAAGTCCGGCAAATTTGAAAACAATTCAAGTTCTTCCATAAAATTTCCTTTTTCGATAAAAATGACTTCCGTATGTGCGTTCTTTAATACATATACCATTGGAAAGAGCGGATTATCCGGGCCGGAAACCGGGAACGGGTTCTTTCCTGGAATGTTTGAACCGGAGTGGCTTTCAGGAAAATTTTGAAGAAAAGCGTGATAAAGTAATAGGATAACGATGAAATCAGACGTGGAGATCAATACTTGAAGATCCTGAGAGGTGATACATGGAAAACCGAAGAAAGTCAAGACCGGTACAGGTCCGAAATAGAACGATCGGGGGGGAAGCTCCGATCCTGATCCAGTCGATGGCCAATACAGACACAAAAGATGTGCAGAAAACTCTTGAACAGATTGAAAGACTCAAAAAAGCCGGCTGCGGGCTGGTCAGGCTTGCGGTCCTAGACGAGGAAGCTGCGCATGCGCTTGGCGAAATACGAAAGGGAACAGAGATGCCGCTTTCGGCGGATATCCATTTTGATTACAAACTCGCTCTTCTCGCGCTGGAAGCGGGAATCGACAAGCTTCGGATCAATCCGGGGAATATCGGAGCGGAATGGAAAGTCCGGGAAGTGGCAAGCGCCGCAAAAGACAAGGGTGTTCCGATTCGAATCGGTGTCAACGCAGGGTCGCTCGAGAAAGGGCTGATTGAGAAATACGGCCATCCGACCGC
>DLOL01000089.1:0-8280 GCA_002478485.1 Eubacteriaceae bacterium UBA7485
CTTGAGCGTATCGGACTTTCCGCTTCTGAAAATGATGGTGAATAGTTTTCTCATGCTTTAAAAGAGAGCGGGTATGTAATTAGTAAAACCCCGATTTACAAAAATTTTAAGAAAGTGAAGGCTTCCTGCCTCATTAGACCATGAACTTTTTAGAACTAAAACTTACGAAGCGCCTCAAGGTTTTTGAGTCTGCGCTTTACTGCAACCTTGGCTATCTGCTCCTGGTTCTGATCTTGAAAGGAATTCAGGGACTCGTGGTTAAAGGCGGAGATTACAGCACAGTTTTCGGCATGATTGAGTTTATCGTGGCCGCCCTGTACTGGCTGCTGTTCAACTGTCTTTTAAAGCATGAGAAAACTATTCACCATCATTTTCAGAAGCGGAAAGTCCGATACGCTCAAGAATGCGCTCGAGCTCCTCAAGAGATTTGTACGGAATTTCAATCTTTCCTCGATTCTTGCTGTGCTTCAGTTTGACGGGACTTTCAAAAAAGTCGGACATTCTCTCCTGAAGATCATTCACGTAAGGTGCGTTCGGATCTTCTTTAGGCGGTTCGGATTCCTCTCCCTTTTTCAGGGCCGACACTTTTCTCTCAAGCTGCCGCACCGTCATCCCGCCGTCCTTCGCGAGATCAGCGAGGAGGAGCTGATCCTCTTCCTTCTCCGCGCCGAGCAGGCAGCGCGCATGCCCGTAGCTGAGTCTTCCGTCTCTGGTGAGCCTCTTGATCTCCTCGGGAAGGTTTTGAAGACGCAGGACATTTGCGATGGAAGCTCTGCTCTTTCCAATCTTTTCTGAGAGCTGTTCCTGAGTGTAGTGGAACTGGTCGATCAGATTCTGGTAAGCGAGGGATTCTTCCATAATATTCAGATCTTCCCTCTGAACATTTTCGATCAGCGCAATTTCGAGAATTTTCTCTTCCGGAATATTCTCAACAATTACAGGAACCTCACGAAGACCCGCGCGTCTTGCGGCGCGCCATCTTCTCTCTCCTGCTATGATTAAATACCCTTCCTTTTCCTGTTTGACAATCAAAGGTGAGAGAATTCCATGCTCTTTGATCGACGTTGCCAGCTCTTCAAGCGCCCGGTCATCAAAATACATCCGCGGCTGATCGCTGTTTGGCATCAGCTTTTCGATGTTGAGTGAGAGGATTACTTTCCCGTCGGCTTTTTTTAAATTTTCGGGTTCTTCTTGTATGAGCGCTTTTAAACCTTTTCCGAGTGCCATGACTATGCCTGCCTGTTTTCAAACTCGTTTGCGAATTCCTGATACGCCTGAGCTCCTTTTGAGTGATAAGCGTAATCAAAAATCGTTTTGCCGAAACTTGGCGCTTCCGCAAGCCGAACATTTCTGGGGATGAGGGTATCGTAAACCAGACTCTTAAAATAATCCTTAACTTCACCGACGACCTCCCCGGAGAGATTGGTTCTTCCGTCATACATCGTCAGGAGCACTCCTTCAATTTCAAGGTCCGGATTTAAAGACTGCTGCACAAGATCCACGGTATTCATGAGCTGGCTGACCCCTTCGAGTGCATAAAATTCGCACTGAATGGGGATCAGGACACTGTCCGCCGCTGTGAGCGAATTCAGGGTTAAAAGCCCGAGGGAAGGCGGACAGTCAATAAAAATGTAATCGTAATACTGTCTGAGCGGATCCAAAACGTTTTTCAGCTTCTTCTCCCGGTCCTTTTCCTGTGAAAGCTCCACTTCGGATCCCGCCAGGTCTACCGTTGACGGAATAATGTGAAGATTTTTATAACCTGTTGTCAGAACTGCAGCCTCAGGAGCCACGTTCCCGATCAGAGCGTCATAGATATTATCCGACGCATCTGCTTTCTCAATCCCAAAACCGCTTCCTGCATTCCCCTGCGGATCCATATCCACCGTAAGGACACGGTAGCCTTTCAGACTGAGCGCCGTCGTTAAATTTAACGTGGTGGTCGTCTTACCAACTCCCCCTTTTTGATTGAATACAGCAACGATTTTACACATATGATCCTCTTTCTATTTTTCTTCTATTTCACCTTACTTTGGAATTTTTATCTTCACTTCAACATAATCCCCTTTATCGGTTTCTTTGTACGATGCGTCATGCTTGCTGTCCTTGACCATTTTGAAAGCCGACTTCAAGGTATTGAGATAGATCTGAACACTGATAAAAGATTTAACCCTGGCTTTTTTCTCAGGAGTGATCTTTTCAGCATAGTTGTTGGTGAGCACTTCTTTTCTGATTTTTTCGACAAGCTCTTCCGTTTTTTTCACGGTAAAATCTTTTCCCTTGATCTTGTCGAGTACTTCCAGCTGAAGCTCCTTGTCCGGAAGCCTTAAAAGCGCTCGTGCATGCCTCTCGGTCAGTCCCGCCTGGGAGACACGGTCGGCCACTTCAGGATCAAGCTTGAGAAGCCTGATTTTATTTGCAATAAACGACTGCGATTTTCCGAGCTGTTTTGCAATTTTCTCCTGAGTCATACCGTAGTATTCCATCAGTTGCGCATAGGAGCGGGCTTCTTCAAAGTAAGATAAGTTTTCTCTTTGAATGTTTTCCATAATCGCAAGAACTGCAGAGTCCTTATCTGTAATGGAGACCAGAATTGCGGGAATTGTTGTCAGTTCCGCAATTTTAGAAGCCCTCAGACGCCTTTCACCCGCAACCAGCTCATACAGATCCCGGTCAACTTTTCTGACCTGAATGGGCGAGAGCAGACCATGCTCGCGAATCGACGCGGCGAGGTCTTCCAGCGCGTTTTGATCAAAATGCTTTCTGGGCTGGTTCGGATTTGGAATAATTTGCTGAATCGGAATATTGTAAATTTTATTTTCAGAAAGACTCGCCATGGAACACCTTGTTTCACGTGAAACTTTATTTTATGACAAAGGTTTGTTTTTGATTTGTCCGAAAGCGCGCGGATATTTTTTCGGCGTCTCTTCGGTTTTGCCAACGATAATTATAACATGAAGCCTGTCTGAATGAAGAATTTCACGTTTAATGACACGTGGAACCCCGCCGCCTAAAATCTTGATGGAAGGCTCCGCCTCATCGATTTCTTCTTGGTACTTGGCTCCCTTGAGCGCAATAAGCTCTCCCCCGACTCTGAGGAGCGGAAGGCAGAGTTCTGAAAGGATTCGAAGCGATGCGACCGCCCGTGTGACCACATAATCAAATTTCCCTCGATAGGCAGGGTTCTTCCCGAGTTCTTCAGCTCTCGCGTTCACAAAGGTGACATTGTCGATACCGGCTTCTCTCGCGGCTTCTTCAACAGCTTTGAGTTTTTTTCCCGTCGCGTCGATTAAGGTGAACTGATCCGCTTCAAGACACGCAGCCAGCGGGATGCCTGGAAATCCTCCCCCGGTGCCCACATCGGCAACGGAAGCCCCGCTCCAAGGAATATCGGACTTGATCATCAGCGAATCGATGATGTTTCTTGTCACAAATTCCTGAGGATCCCGAATTGCGGTCAGGTTCAGATTTTCATTAATCTTCAGGATTGCTTCTGTATAGGCGCTCAGTTTTAAAAGCTGGTCGTCACTGATCCATATTTTATTCTCTTCACATCCTGTCCGGATGAGTTCTTTGATGTCACTTGCCATGCTTTTTACCTTCCAGATAAATTTGAAGAACTGAGATATCTGCAGGCGAAACTCCGGATATTCTTGAAGCCTGTCCGATGGTTTCCGGTCTGATATCTGAAAGTTTCTCGACCGCTTCAAGCCTGAGCCCTTTGATATCCTGATAGTTGATATCTTCCGAAATCCTCCTCTTTTCAAACTTCTTAAACTTCTCGACCTGCTGCATCTGTTTTTTGATATAGCCGTCATATTTGATCCGGACTTCAGCCTGCTGGGTAATCCAGTCGGAAAGCTCCGGTCTTTGCGGATCCAGAACTGCTGAATTCTCATAGGTGATTTCCGGGCGTTTCAAGAGATCATGGAGGGTGGTTCCTTCTTTTAAAGGAGTGGTCTTCAGATCAAGGAAGAAGGAATCGGATTCTCCCGGCTTGACGGAAACACGTTCAAGTCTCTTGATTTCCTCTTCGACATCTTCCTGCTTCTTCAGAAAGCGCGTATATCGTTCATCACTCACAAGCCCCTGCTCGTGTCCAAGCGGTGTCAGTCTCTGATCCGCATTGTCCTGCCTTAAAAGAAGCCGGTATTCCGCACGGGAGGTCATCATCCGGTACGGCTCATTGGTTCCCTTGGTGATGATGTCATCAATCAGGACACCGGTGTACGCATCGCTTCTCCCTAGAATCAGTGGCTCTTTCCCTTCTACGTAATTGGCCGCGTTAATTCCCGCGACAATTCCCTGGGCTGCCGCTTCTTCATAACCACTCGTCCCGTTGATCTGACCTGCGAAGAAAAGTCCCTTGATGCGTTTTGATTCAAGGGATGCTTTCAGTTCGGTCGGATTGATGCAGTCATATTCAATCGCATAGGCGGTGCGCATAAATTCGACATGCTCCATACCAGGAACCTGGCGGTAGACATCAATCTGCACGTCTTCCGGAAGACATGAGCTCATTCCCTGGACATACATCTCATTGGTATTGAGCCCTTCCGGCTCAATGAAAATCTGATGCCGGTCCTTGTCTGAGAACCGCATCACCTTCGTTTCAATCGAAGGACAGTAGCGCGGACCGGTTCCCACCACGTCCCCCGTATAGAGCGGGGAGCGGTCAAGATTGTCCATGATGATTTGATGCGCTTTCTTATTGGTGTAGGTCAGGTAACAGGGCACCTGATCAATTTCGATGGATTCTGTCTCGAATGAAAAGGGTGTAATCTTCTCATCCCCCGGCTGAATGACCATCTTGTCAAGATCAAGCGTCTTCTTGTCCACTCGAGCCGGTGTTCCGGTCTTGAAGCGCATCAATTCAAATCCGTTTTCTTCGAGCGACTCTGAAAGTTCCATGGCTGGAAAGAGACCGTTCGGTCCTCCGTCATAATTGACATCTCCGATAAAGATTTTTCCCCGAAGGTAAGTGCCCGTCGCAATCACGCAGGCTTTACATCCGTAAACAGCGCCGGTCTTTACGACGACGCCTTTTATGGTCCCGTCCTCGACGATCAGCTCGGTTGCTTCCTGCTGCCTCAAGATCAAATTTTCTTGATCTTCAATGACTTTTTTCATCCTCTCCTGATAGGCTTTCTTATCGGCCTGAGCTCTCAGGGAATGAACGGCCGGGCCCTTTGCGGTATTGAGCATGCGCGCCTGAATCATCGTCGCATCGATGTTCTTCCCCATCTCTCCCCCGAGTGCGTCAATCTCCCGGACAAGCTGGCCTTTCCCTGTTCCGCCGATTGCGGGATTGCAGGGCATCATCGCGACAGAATCCAGATTCATGGTCAATAGAAGCGTCTTAAGGCCCATCCTCGCGGAAGCAAGCGCAGCTTCCACACCGGCATGTCCAGCTCCGATTACAATGACGTCAAAATCCCCTGAAGGGTATTTCATCGTTTTTCTCCTGTTCTATCTCCGATGTTCCACATGGAACATTTTTTCTCTTTCATCCCTATTCGCAAAGAATGGGTTTATATCTTATTGTATCCCTAATTTCCTCTCAGACACTGAAACGTACAAAATCCGTTTCGTTTCAAGACATAAAAAAAGACCGGCTTGCCGGTCTTTCGATCCTTATTCACTCAGGTCTTCGCCATTTGATGCTATAACTTTTTTATACCAGTAAAAAGAATCCTTCGGAATGCGTTTGAGGTCCTTCAAATCAAATTCGTCCCGGTTGACATAGATGAATCCGTAACGNNACCATCCCTTCGTGAGTTGAGATGAGATCAATCGCGGACCACGGGCAGTAGCCGATAAATTCAACCCCGTCCGATACCGCTTCACGAATTTGTCCGATATGATCCTGAAGATAATGGATCCGGTAATCGTCATGGACTTTTCCGTCTTCTGTCAGTTGATCATAAGCGCCCAGTCCATTTTCTGTAACAATAAGCGGGAGGTGGTATCTCGAATAGATCTCGCGCGCTGTTGCTCTGAATCCAACTGGATCCACTTCCCACCCGAAATCGGTTTTAGGAAGATTTGGATTGTGAACCTGACGGAAAAGGCCGGGTATGAAGTTTCCATTCTGCTGGTCTTTTAAAGATTCTTCTGTCTGAACGGCCGCATCGAGATCTGCGAATTCTACCGTTGAAGTATTATAATAATTGAATCCGATGAAATCCGGATGCGCGTTCTTCAGTGCTTCTTCATCCCCAGGCGCAAAAGTCGGAGTCGCATCATTCTCTTCTAGATAAGACCAGACAATCGCATTATAGATCCCGTAAACGGCCATATCCAGATAAAGCCAGTTACGGATTGCGTTGCAGTTCTGCGATGCGATCACGTCGACCGGTTTGCAGGTGTTCGGATAGACCAGAGCGATATTCGGGGCAGGTCCGATTTTTGCATCTGGAAGCATTTCATGGCAGAGAACCATTGCCTTTGCCTGCGCTACCAGCATGTGGTGATTTTGCTGATAGATTTCCTTAAGCGGATTTTTACAATCTTCAGGCAGATGGAGAGTTCCAATAACAGGGCCGACCAGTGTGAGCATGTTCTGTTCATTAATCGTAAGCCAGTATTTCACCCGGTCTCCGAAGTTTTCATAGAGAATCTTCGCAAAATCAACAAACCACTGAACGGAGTCCGGATTTCCCCAGCTTCCTCTCTCATCGAGCGCTGCCGGCATATCAAAGTGAAACATTGTCACCAGCGGTTCGATTCCGTATTTCAGGCATTCATTGATCACATTGTTGTAGTAATCAATGCCCTTTTGGTTCACTTCACCAGTTCCGTCCGGAAGAATCCTGGTCCATGCAATGGAGAAACGGTACACCTTAAACCCCATTTCTGCCATCAGGCGGATATCTTCTTTGTAGTGATGATACTGGTCCGCGCATACGGTTAAATCTGACGTTCCTTCCGGTATTTCTTTTACATCCTGGCACGACGGGCCTTTCCCGTCTTCCAGACTGGCTCCTTCCACCTGGTAAGCGGAGGTTGAAGCCCCCCACAAAAAATCCTTTGGGAAGGGTTTTAACTTCTTATGATGCATCCTTCTCTCCTTTCAGGCCTGTCTTTAGTAGATACAGGTTCTGTTAATAGCTCTTTTCATTATATCAGGTATGGAAAAGTCTATGTTCCACATAAAACATTTGAAATGAGATTATCAGAGTTCCAAACGGAGACGTCATTCTTTTGAGAGATTCCGCGCATTTCGAATGTTTAACGATTCTTCCGGAGAGACAAGAAATCCATATTCTATTTTCCAATACAGAATCGTTCAAAGATCGTATCGATCACATCTTCTCCAAGGGTTTCTCCGGTTATCTCCCTCAGCTTCTCTTCCGCCCTTGTAATATCAATGGCATAAATTTCCTCCGGCATTCCAGCGTCAAGAGAAGACTTTGCATCATCCACATATTTAATGACTTCCCTTAAAAGGTTTTCCTGACGGTCGTTAAGAAGAACTGCGTTATCCGACCCTTCCACATTCCCCTCACTGACAGAGTGAATCATGGTCTCTTTGAGATTCTCTATTCCGGATTCTTTCAGAACGGAAAGTTCAATCCAGTCTTTCCCATATGTTTCATGTGAAACATTGTCTTTTTGCTTGTCTGCTTTGTTTGAAATGAAGATTGTTTTTTGAGGATTCATGGATTCAAGAAGCCGGATTTCGTCCTTTTCCAGCGCACTTCCTGCCTCTCTCATAAAAAGAACCAAGTCCGCTTCTTCAGCTGCCTTTCTTGATTTCTCAACGCCGATCTTCTCAACCGTATCTTCCGTGTCGCGGATTCCCGCGGTGTCGGTGATAACGAATGGAATATCATCAATCAGAACCGCTTCCTGGATTACATCCCGGGTTGTGCCCGGAATATTGGTGACAATCNNCGAGTAGAAGATTTAAAAGTGAACTCTTTCCCACATTCGGTTTTCCGATGATGGCTGTCTTCACGCCTTCCCGCATCAAATATCCATTTTTTGCATAGTCGAGAAGGGTGTTGACTTCTTTCTTGATTTTTCCGAGCCCTTCTTCGATTTTTTCGTTCGTCACTTCTTCAATATCATATTCCGGATAATCAAGATTTGATTCGATTAAAACCAGTAGATCGATGAAGACCTGGTCAATCTTATGGATCCTGTCCTTTAGAGATCCCGAGAGCTGATCAACCGAAATCTCAAGAGCTTTTTCCGATTTAGCTGAAATGACGTCCATAACGGATTCTGCCTGCGTCAAGTCAATTCTTCCGTTCAAGAAAGCTCTTTTGGTGAACT
>DLOL01000089.1:8311-15368 GCA_002478485.1 Eubacteriaceae bacterium UBA7485
TCTTTCTTGTGGGAACAATTCCGCCGTGGCAATTAATCTCCACGACATCTTCCCCCGTATAGGAATGCGGTTTTTTCATTTTTAGAACTAAAACCTCATCCACCAATTTCTGATCTTCAGGATTGATAATATGACCGTAGTACATTTTTCCAGGCTCTGCTTCGTTTAAATCAATGCCTCGAATGGACCTAAAAAGTTTCGATGCGGTTTCTACCGCCTTGTCTCCGCTGATTCTGATTATACCGATTCCGGCGCTTCCAGAACCCGTACTGATTGCAGCAATTGTATCGTCGTTATAGCTCATTCTTATCCCTACTCCATTTTCTCGTTCATTCTCTCTAGATACCAATTATATAATTTCTCAAGCAAAGGCAATTCTTTCTTTTCTACTTCATTCTCTGAATGTTCCATGTGGAACATGATCCTTCGTTTGATGGAATTTTCTAATTCTATCGATTTTTGGCAAGAAAAAACCGCTCATCCGAACTTCCGGATGAGCGGGGACCTTATTTTGCAGCTTGAATGACTACATGACGGTACGGATCGTCACCTTCTGAATAGGTGATGACGCGTCGGTTGTCTTGAAGTCTTGCATGAATGATTCTGCGTTCAGCCGGATTCATTGGCTCAAGAGAAATTCTTCTCTTGTAGCGTCCGACTTTGGCTGCCATCTTATCCGCGACAGCTTCCAGGGTTTTCTTCCTCTTCGCCCTGTAGTTTTCCGTGTCAATAATCACGCGGATGTAATCATCCACCTTTTTATTGACCACAAGGCTGGTGAGATACTGAATGGAATCGAGGGTCTGTCCTCTTCTTCCGATCAGGATGCCCATGTTATCTCCAATGAGATTGATATTTAAGAAATTTCCTTCGCTGTTTTCTTCCTGCTCGATTTCAATCTCGCAAGGAATGTCCATTGCCTGGAAGATTTCCTCAAGAAACTCTCTGGCTGTGCTTTCCGCGGTTTCTTTTCTAGTTACTTCTACAATCGCTTCTTTTTTTCCGAACAGGCCGAGCACTCCGTTTTCGGGTTGCTGGATGATCTCGATGTCGACATCATCTTTTAAAACTCCGAGTTTGGCAAGCGCCTGATTGACTGCGTCATCAATCGTTTTGCCCGTTCCCTGTGCGCGTTTTTCCATTTAGCCTATTCCTTTCGTTCAGGAATTTTGGTGATGGTTTTTCTTTTGACCTTTTTTCCGGAAGCCGGCGTCATTTTAACAGTCGTCTTCTTCTTGTCGGTTTTTGGTTCTTTGCCCATCTGGCGATCCATCATATCTTGACGGGCCTGAGCCGCGGAGGTTCTCTTTTCAGCGGCAATCTGCTTTTGCTCTTTGTCGTAATCGCGAAGCGCCTTTTCAACTTCTGCAGGATCCAGTGTCTTGACCGGCTTTCTGAGCATGAAGTACTGCTGGATGAAAGTGAAGATATTCTGGACCACCCAGTACAGGGAGACCCCTGCAGGCATGGACATCGCGAAGAAACCGATCATGAGCGGCATGAGGTAGAGCATCATCTTCTGGGATGACTGCTGTTCCTGTGTGCCTCCTTGAACAGACATGGTGAACTTCTGCGAGATGTAGGTGAAGACCACGCAGAGAATCGGCAAGATGTAGTACGGGTCAGGATTGGCGAGGTTTGGTATCCAGTACCATGAATGATTGATAATCGCTTCGGCCTGAGCCTGAGGCAAGGACTGGAACACGTACTGAAGCGGATCTCTCAAGGCTCCGAACAGCCCGTAAATGATCGGGAGCTGCAGGAGCAGCGGGAGACAACCGCCCATCGGGTTGACCTTGTAAATCTTGTAAAGCTTCTGCATTTCAAGATTTAATTTTTCAGGGTTGTCCTTGTACTTCTTCTGCAGTCTGTTCATCTCAGGCTGCAGCATCTGAACTTCCCGCATGGACTTGGTTGATTTGATGTTCAGCGGCAGGAGGATCAGCTTACAGATGATCGTAAAGATGACAATTGACCATCCGTAATTTTGAACAAGCGAGTAGATCAAATATAAGAGCCACCCGAATGCTTTATAAAGAAATCCCATTTTTTTCTCCTCTAGGGTACAGGATCATAACCGCCTTCATTAAACGGATGACAGCGGCAAATTCTCTTGACCGCGAGGAACCCTCCCTTGAAGAAGCCGTACTTTGAAATTGCTTCGTAGGCATAGGCTGAGCAGGTCGGTGTAAATCTGCAGTGCGGACCAAGTGCCGGAGAGATGAATCTCTGGTAAAACCTGATCCCCTTCAAAAGAATCCATTTCATATTTCGCTGTTTATTTCAGTAAATTTTCTTTATAGAACAGATGCTTCAGGGATTTATCTAAAACATTATATTTTTCCCCGAGGCAAGAGTTCTTCGCCGTTATGATCAAGTCGTAACCTGGTTTGACTGCGTCTTCCATCTGCCTGTAACTCTCCCGAATCTGCCTCCGGATCCGGTTTCGATCCACGGCCTTTTTCGAGACTTTCTTACTGACAATGATGCCCAGACGATTGGCATCTTTCCGATTTTTGATGTAGCGCAGTGTAAAGTTCCGGTTACCGAAAACTTTACCTTTCTTAAACACATTATCGAAATCTTTTTTGCTTTTTAAACTAAGCACGCCGTTCCTCTTTTTCTCGAAAAGAGCTGTTCAATGAAAAAGACCGCTTCTGCGGTCTGTTAAGCAGAAAGTTTGGCTCTGCCTTTCTGTCTTCTTCTCTTAAGTACATTGCGTCCGTTCTTTGTGGACATGCGTTTTCTGAAGCCGTGTTCTTTTTTTCTTTGTCTGACTTTTGGCTGATAAGTTCTTTTCATTCTTCTACACCCCCTGTTCTGTCAGTCTATCTGTTCATGTGCATAAGATTCTATCGAATTATATAACCTACACCTGAAATAGTCAATGATTTTTCCTTTACACTGTGTTCTCCCGGACTGCCGCAATATTACGTGAAAGATTTGTTTCGCAACAATTTTTTCTCTTTTTTTTCCTGAAATTTAGTTTTCCACAGTTTTGGGGAAAATTCCGTCAAAGTTATCCACTAAAATGAAAAACTGTGGATAAAACTGTGAATTCATGTGATAATGGGTTAGTTCATTGCAAGAGAAGCCGACTTTTCTCTTGTGGAAGACTGAAATTTGAATTAAGAACACCCTGTGGAAAACGGGATTGGAAGATTCGCTTCATGAATTTATCAACAGGGTTGTTCACTGTTTTATTTTAGCCCATCCCGACGGAACTGGAGAATCCTTAATTGGAAAATGATATTAAAAAAATCTGGCAGCAGGCAAAAATTTATCTGGAACCAGAAGTGACAAAAATCAGCTTTGAGACGTGGATTGAGAGCCTGGTTCCCCACAGCCTGAAAAACGGAGTCTTCTATCTTGGTGCAAACGGCTCTTTTCACAAAGAAAACATCGAGGGCCGCTACAGCACGCTGATTGCAAACTCGCTCAAGATGGTCACCCCGCTGGTTGAGAAGATAAAGATTTTTGACATTAACGAAGAGCTGCCTGAGGAAAAAGAAGAAATCATCACACCGGTCCCTCAGTCGAGAAACGTGTCAGAAACCGGATCGCCGCTCAATCCTCGGTACAACTTCGAACGTTTTGTCATCGGAGAGAACAACCGCTTCGCGCACGCGGCCTGCGTTGCGGTGGCTGAGTCGCCTTCAAAGAAATATAATCCACTCTTCATTTACGGAGGAGTTGGACTTGGAAAGACCCATTTGATGCAGGCAATCGGAAATTATGTCGCTGAGGCGGATCCCCAAAGACATATGATTTATATTTCCTGCGAAGGCTTTACAAACGAATACATCAATTCCATCCGGGACAACACAAACCAAAAGTTCAGAGAAAAATACAGAAGTACGGATCTTCTTCTGATCGATGACATACAGTTTCTCACCGGTAAAGAAGAAACTCAGGAAGCTTTCTTCCATACTTTTAACGAGCTTTATGAAAACAACAAGCAGATCGTCATGACGAGTGACCGTCCGCCGAGAGAAATTCAAAAGCTGACCGAAAGGCTCAGGTCTCGTTTTGAGATGGGATTGATCACGGATATTTCCGCTCCGAACTTCGAGACCAGAATGGCTATATTAAGGAAGAAAGCCGAGTCCTATGACGGGGATATTTCAGATGATATCCTCTCCTACATCGCGGAGAATATCCATTCGAATATCCGAGAGCTCGAAGGTGCGCTGACCACCGTGACGGCCTACTGCAAACTTCATGGAAAACCGATGTCCATCGAGACGACCAAGGACGCGCTCAAGGATATCCTTCACACGGAAAAAGTGGTGATTGATATTCCTTATATAAAGGAAGTGACGGCCAAGTATTTTGACATCGAACCGACTGAAATGGATTCAAAAAAGAGAACCAAGAAAGTCACCCAGCCAAGACAGGTCGCGATGTATCTTTGCCGCGAGCTGACGGATGCCTCCTTCCCCAAAATCGGAGAAGCCTTTGGCGGGAGAGACCACTCGACGGTCGTTCATGCCTGCCAGAAAATCACGGAAGAGCTTTCGCAGCAGACTGAGTTTTCAAGGCTGATCGTCGCGATCCAAAAAGAAATCACAAGGTAGTGCGATTTATCCACAGCTTTTAAACAGCTGCACGCACAGGTATTTTTTCGAAAAACCGCGTTTTATCGGGCTTTTTTGAGTTATCCACAACTCCCACAGCCCTTAATAATATTATTAGAATCATGAAATAAATAGAATGTCATTTATTTCGTACTCCGGAGGACACCATTCTATGAAATTCAGCTGTTCAAGAGATGAATTACTGAATGCAGTAAACATTACAAGCAAAGGTGCGGCCCCAAGAAGTCCAATCGATGTGCTGCAGGGAATCTTGTTTTCTCTTCAGGACGGAAAGCTTCACTTAACCTCGACAGACCAGGAGATTGGTGTCAAGACGGCCATTCCTGCAGATTCTGAAGATGAAGGCGAGATTGTCATCAATGCAAGCATGATCGGTGAGATCATCAAAAGACTCGCAGGAGATGAGGTCTTTTTTGAGACAGATGAAAAAAACAGGATCAAAGTCAAAAGCCTTCTCTCTGAATTTACGTTAAACGGCATGAGTGCGGAGGAATATCCGGATTTTCCGGAAATTGATGAGGAGTATTCCTTTGAAGTCTCCTCGAAGGATCTCAAAGACATGATCCGCGCAACAAAAGACTCCATCGCCGTTTCAGAAAACATTCCGGTTCTCACCGGCGTAAAGCTCGAAGTGAACGGAAACCAGATCCGCATGGTCTCGCTTGACGGATACCGTCTTGCGCTGAGCCAGTCGCTTCTAGACGAAGCGGTCAAGGATGAATGCTCGGTCGTGATTCCAGGAAATTCGCTCAAAGAACTCATCAAGCTTCTTTCCGACACGGATGAGAAAGTGAAAATCGAGTTCTCCCCTTCCCAGATCTTCTTTGAAATGGACGGAGCCGTGTTTACCTCAAGGCTTCTTGAAGGAGAATTCATCAATTACGCGGATATTATTCCGAAAGAGAGCACGACGGATGTGACCGTCGATAAAAATGATCTATTCGCCAGCTGCGACCGTGCCTCGCTTCTTGCAAAGAGCGGCAAGAACAATCTCATCAAGATGGAGTTCAACACGGATGAGCTGATCATCACCTCCAATGAGGATGGGGAGAGTGTGAACGAAACGGTTAAGATCCGGAACACAGGCGCGCCTTTGAAAATCGCCTTTAATTCCAAATTCTTTATGGACGCGCTGCGTGTCATTGACGATGAGGATATCCGCATCTCCCTCACAACCCCGTTTGGTCCAGCCCTGATCAATCCGGAGGAAGGAAATGATTTCACTTTCATGATCCTTCCGGTCCGAATTGCGGAATAGAAACTTGCGCCTGCTTTTTGCAGGCTTTTTTCATGTTTTTTTGGCATTATAAAGGTATGATCTAAGATAAAAAGACGATAAAGGAGTGTGAGGATGAAAAATCATCTGAAGGCAGGTGCTCTTCTTGCCTCGATTTTGCTGCTTCTCGTCTTTGTGGGAGGATGCTCATCAGAGAGACAGAGCAAAGATTATCCTGACTGGGTGGCTGGAAACCTGGCCAATCAGGGACTCGCCCTCAAAGACGGGGAAGAAGTCTACCTCGTGGACCAGAATGAGAAAGAAGGCGCTACGATCTCCAAAGTGACAGGAGATAAACGTGAAATCATTTATTCGGCCAAGACCGGATCTTCCATCTACGATCTGCAGGTCAAAGACGGTATTCTTTATTTTTATGAAACGCTCAACAATGCTCCCGGAGGCGCCGTTCATCGACTCAATACAAACGGGAAAGAGCCGGAAGTCCTCATCTCCGACAATGTCGGCATGTTCTGCGTGCAGGGAGACAGGATTTACGCAACTCCCTACTCGCCGGTCGATTCGTCAAACGCGGTCGTTTTTTCCTATGATCTTGACGGAAAAAACATAGAACTGATCAATCTGGATCCGGACAATGCACCTTACAGCCTGATGCCGCTTGGCGATGACCTCATTACCGAGAATGTTCTCCAGAACAAGCTTGGCGTGATTTACACGAAAGACAAAAGCTACGAAAATTATTTTGACGGATCCAACCGGGAAACGTTCGTGAATGTCGTCGGAAATGATGATGGCATCTATTACTGCGTCAAGCAATCGGACGGAGAGACCATGAGCATTGAATCAAGGTCTGTCAACGGGGACACCGATGTGCTCCTTCCCTCGTATGATTTATGCGGAATGAATGTCTCCGGGGATACGATGTACTACCTCTCCCCAGGAAAAGACTCGTTTGATGTCTACAAAATGAAAATTAAGGATAAAAAAACTGAAAAGGTCGGGACTGTACCCGCTCCGGACGGAGTTTCCGGCTACAGCCTCAATGCTGCAGGCGATAGGCTCTATCTGACCCCGAACGGAACCTATTCGGAAAAATCGCCGTTTGAAGGATGGTATGTCCTGGATATGGAAAAGGACAGCGTGTCTCCACTTAAAGTTGTTTAATCTTAAATATTTTTTGCCTGATTGTTTATATAATCAGGCTCTTTTTTTGGTTCTACGTCAA
>DLOL01000048.1:0-3411 GCA_002478485.1 Eubacteriaceae bacterium UBA7485
GGAAACAGGCTTTCTTTCCGGTCATCAGCCAGCTCGAAGATTTCGTCAAACTCCTCGAGCGTAAAGTCTCCCGGTTCCGTCAGATATCGTCCCTTTAGCATAAGTCCTCCATTCAGGAATTCTTTTTGGTCTCAATGTAAAATTCTCAAAAAAAAAACGCCCGTCCAGGGCGTCGGTCAGATTCGAAAACGGCATGTGACGCCCTCTTTTCGAAAATCTGCATTTACACTATCTTATTCTTTTTTCATTTTCACGTCAATTGGTTTTCAAACCGACGCTCAAAAAACCGGAAAGAAAGCCTGTTTCCTTTTGAAAGCGAAAATTGATTCCCGGTTCGGCGGTATAATGAAATTAGCTTTATGATCATGGAGGAAACAATGTATTTTATTTCATACACCCTGAAGGGAGGCGCGCCGGAGAGCGGGATCCTCTCAAAAGACGGAAAGTTTGTTCTGCCTTTATTAAAGGCAGGAGAGCTGATTGGAGAAAAGCTTCCATCCACGCTTCTCGCATTCATTCAAATGCAAAATCCCGATCTTGTCTCCTCCCTGAGGACTTCTCTTGAAATTTTTCCGGATGAGCAGTCCGTGCCGGTCGATCAAGTCAAAATCCTCTCCCCGATTCCCGATCCAGTCTCCGACGTGCTCGGCGTCGCGAAAAACTACATCCCGGGGATCTCAAAGAGAAGGGAAGATGAAAACGTGAACGCACCGATCTGGTTCTCAAAGCGAAAGGAGAGCGTGACCGCTCCTCAGTCTCCCGTGAACGTTTGGCCTGAATACACGAAAAAAGTGGCGTATGAGGCCGAAATGGCCGTGGTGATCGGAAAAGACGGCATCAACATCAAGGAAGAGGATGCGGAAGAATACGTGTTCGGCTACATGTGCGTCAATGATCTCACCGCGCGCGACCTCTGGCAGGACGGTCAGATCTTCCTGAGCAAAAGCTTTGACACCTTCTGTCCGCTCGGTCCGGTGCTCCTCGTCAAGTCATCCCTCCACTATCCTCCGGAGCTTAACATCCGGATGGAAGTCAATGGTGAAGTGGTGCAGAAAGGAAACACCCGGGATCTGATTTACGGAGTGAGTCGGCTGATTGCGGATTTCTCCAGAGGAAGGGCGCTTCATGCGGGCGACATTATCCTTAGCGGGACGCCTGCGGGGAAAGGATGCGCACTCGAGCCTCCGAAGTTTGTCAAAAAGGGAGACGTGATGGCAGTGACCGTCGAGCATCTCGGAACGCTTGTCAATCCGGTTGTCTGAGATGACCAAAGCCGAAAGCATCGCAAAGGTTCTGAAAGAGGAGATCCGGAGCGAGATCCTGCTTCCGGGACAGGCGCTCGCATCTGAAAACCAGCTCACCGAGCGTTTTCACACCTCCCGCACCACGGNNTGCGGCGGGCGCTTGAGATCCTGGTCCGGGAAGGATTCATCCGCTCGGTTCCGGGCAGCTGCTATCTGGTCAACGAACCCGAACTCAACACACTCTCCCTCCACTTTGACCCCTGTTTCGGAGCGGAGGAAGTCCGGCTCATCGATCTGATCGTGATTCCGGCCGGCGAAGAGGCCCGGGCTATCCTTCATTTAAAGAAAGGGCAGCTGGTTATCTTAATCCGGCGCGCTTTTTACCGGAACGGGAAGGTGATTGCACTTGACGAGAAGATTCTCCCCTACCAGCGCGGCATGCCCCTGATGGAGGTGGAGCTCAAGCGCGCGAGTCTCTCCGAGATCCTGGCGAAAAAGAATTCGATCTTCGCGATGACGAGAAGAATCCGGATCCGGGCGTCCCTCGCCTCTGATTTCCTCTCGAAAAACATGCATATTCCACTAAAAAGCCCGCTCCTTCTCATTGAGGAGCGGGTATACCAGGCGGAAGGAGAGACGGCGGGATTCGGAAAAAGCTATTTAATTCCCGAATCTTTTCTTGAAGCGGAAGTTTCTTTTTGAATAATTGTCTTCCATCCTTCATGGAATGCGCATCTCTTGTGTGAACCTTCATCACAATTTACATAAAATTCGTTACCAAAATGTTTATCTCAGCCGACTTTGCGCATATATTAAACAAGCAAACGCTGAAAGTCTTAAATTTCTCCTCCAAAATTTTCGTTCGAAATTTCCCCGCTGAAATGCGGGGTTTTTTATTTTCTAACAACGGACTTACGGAAGATCTCTTTGGGTGTAAGCATGAACCGAAAAAGAATAAGATCCCCAGCTCAAGGCAAGGCAGACTAGGAAAACAACGGCAAAACCGGCCGGGGACCCCATCCAGTGCGGAAATTGAACCTCTTCTGTTTCAAGGACCATCGCAACGGATGAGGCCACCATGATAATCGCGATCATCATGAACATGATCAGTCTCTGGTACTGGACGCCAAATCGGAATCCGAGCGCGAGCTCAACCGAAAAGTAGGCACAGGCGCTGATGATAGAAAGCAAAATGACCGTCAGGAGCGATTCAAGCGGTGTTTTGAAGACCAGGCCGAGGAGGATCTGGAAAATCAGAAAAACCGCAGCACCCGCCCATGAGAGCAGATAGTAGGAAAGCACAATCTTCCCGCCGGAGACCGGAAGAGTCCTTGCGTATTTCAGCCATCCGCTGGTCTCATCCCGGAGAAACACCAGATTGTTCACCACATTCCCCCACATCAGCACAGGCATGAGACCGTAAATCGTAAAGTCCGGCCAAATGCTGTAAAGGAAGGCAAACAAAACGCCCATCGCCAGGGAAATGCGTCCGCCTGACAGGATCTGATAGCAGTCTTTTTTCAATAAACCGGCCATTTTATACCGCCTTTTCCGTAAACAAATAAATATCTTCAAGTGTGGCGGNNGGATCCCATCCCGCCGTCATCTCCCGGTCTACCAGCACATCCGTCTGATAAGCCGTCCGCCGGATTCCACAGATGCTTCCTTCCGGAAGGTCTTCGACCTGATCCTCCGTCAGTGAAAGAATTCCGTATCGGTCAAGGAGCCTGTCCTTTTCCTCAAACAGCTCGATTTTCCCGTTCCGGATAAAAAGAATGTAGTCACAGAGTCTTTCAAGATCACTGACAATGTGGGAGCTGATCAGAATGGTGTGATCCTCTTCTCTCGTAAATTCAAAGAACAGCTCAACCATCTCGTCCCGCACCACCGGATCGAGTCCGCTTGTCGGCTCATCGAGAATCAAAATCTTCGGATGGTGTGAAAGCGCTGTGATAATCATCGCTTTCATCTTCATCCCGCGGGAAAACGCCTTAAACGGCTGATCTTCCGGCAGATCAAATTTTTTCAGATCCGATTCGAAGAGGGTCTGGTCCCAGTTCTGATAGAGATCCTTCAATACGCCTGCGATCTCAAGGAGCGTCAGTTCTTCCGGAAAAACCGGCTCGTCGAAGACCACACCGATTTCTTCTGCGGTATTGGCCGGAAG
>DLOL01000048.1:3468-5681 GCA_002478485.1 Eubacteriaceae bacterium UBA7485
CGTGGACTTTCCCGCTCCGTTTCGCCCGACAATTCCAAGGATACTGCCTTCAGGCAGGGAGAAAGTCAAATCCCTGATCTGGAAATCACCCAGTTTCCGATTTACATGCTTGAGTTCAACTGCCATTTTCATACTTCTTCCTTTTGAGCGTCTCTGTACATCTCCATCACTTCGTCTTCAGAAAGTCCGATCTGGCCTGCCAGCCTCTTCACTTCAGAAAGCGAGAACTCAATCTTCCTCAGATTCTCCTCCCGGATTATCTCCGAACTCTTCGGAGCCACAAAGCTTCCCCTTCCCTGGAGCGTGTAAATCCAGCCGTCTGCTTCAAGGGCCTCGTACGCTTTCTTTGTCGTGATGATCGAAATCTTCAGATCCTTGGCTAGACCTCGGATAGACGGAAGCTGATCGTCCGCTTCGAGCTCTCCTTCAATGATCTGGTTTCTGATCTGACGGGCGATCTGCTGATAGATCGGCTCGCTGCTTCTTTGTTTGATAATTAAGTTCATGTTGTTTCTCTGTGACTTGTGTGTATAGATAGTATATACAGTAGAATCACTCCTGTAAAGAAAAACAAGATGTTTTCCTAAATTCCTCATCTTGATTGTTTCAAAAAATGATTCGGGTATACTCTAAAATGTTAGAATTCTAATAATTAGAAATCTAATCATTTCACCCTAGATAAGGATTGATATGGAACCCCTGCGCATTACACTTTACAGAACCAATTCGAAATTTTCGCATCACGTTCAAAAGGTCGCTTCGGCCTTTGATTTAACTCCGGGACAGCCCAAGATTTTGGAATATTTATATGAAGTAGAGGAAGCGGACCAGAAAACCATTGCAAAAGCCTGTGTGATTGAGCCGGCCACCGTTGCCAATGTGCTCAACCGCATGGAAGAGAAGGGCTTGGTCCGGCGGGCCTACCATGAAGGAAACCGGCGCTCCCGTTTTATCTCCCTGACCCCGCACGGCAAGGAGATAACCGGAGAACTCATGAAACGTCTTGCCGTGTCCGATCAGCCGATCTGTGACTCCTTAAGCGAGCCCGAACGGGAGACGCTGCAGCGCCTCCTTCTGAAAGTGGAAAACGCACTGGATAAGGAGGTTAAACAAAAGTGAACAAAACTGCTACAGCTTTACAAAATCAAAGCATTCATAAACCCGCAAGCTGGGTTCTGCTGATCATCGGACTCTCTGTCATGGCCTGCGGCGTCTCATTAACCATTACTGCAAATCTGGGTGTCTCCCCGATTTCAAGCCTGCCATACGTATCCGGGCTCATTTTCAGAAAGAGTACCGGCACGCTGACGATTATCATCAACACCTTCTTTCTGTTTCTCGAGATTTTGATTCTTCGGAAAGATTTTCATCCATTCCAGCTCCTGCAGCTTCCCGCAGTCATGCTCTTCGGTGTGCTAATCGATGCTTTCGTCTCGCTCTTTGGTTCTCTCACACCATCGGTCTACGGCTTCAAACTGCTCTCCTGCGCGGCCGGAATCGCGCTTCAGGCGCTTGGCGTCTATCTGGTCCTCCGGGCAGATCTCGTCCTCAACCCTGCGGACGGCCTGGTCAAGACCCTCAGCTCAAAAACAGGAAGGCCGTTTGGAAACGTGAAAACCGCTTTTGACCTGACCATGGCGATTCTCTCGATTCTCCTCTCACTGATTTTTCTCCACGGACTTTCCGGGATCCGGGAAGGGACGATCTTCAGCGCGGTGTTTGTCGGACAGTTTACCACGGTCCTGAGAAATCTGTTTGGATAATCTGTTTCTCACCGTTAAAGCCTCTCAAGATAAAACCTTTCAAAAAGGAGGGAAAACCTGATTCTTGCGTTCTCCCTCCTTTTTGTGACTGAGATAATCAGAGAAACCGCGCCATTTGAATCTCCTGTGTGGCTCAAGCCCCTCTTTTATCGAAACATTTCCTAGAAACCATCCGCTTCATTTTTTCCTCCACTTCTTTCTAAAAACATGCTTTCCTCTAAAGTCCTCCCTGTCTGAATCGATGACCGGGCAGGAAGGCACTGAAAATAAATCATTTCTGATTTAACCTGATTTGAACATTGAAAATTTTCAAGCATGTTAAAATATAGACAATATAAGCAGAAGAGTTCAAATGAAAGGAGAAAAAATGAAAAGAAAATTCGCTGTTCTGATCGCAATGATCCTGGCCATGTTCAGCATGCTGACCGGATGCGGCGCGCAAGAAGCGAA
>DLOL01000048.1:5699-7569 GCA_002478485.1 Eubacteriaceae bacterium UBA7485
CCCGACGGGAATGGCTGTCGCTCCCATGATGGTGGAAACGCCCCAACTTGCCGACGGGGTCACGCTTGATTTCACCCTGGACAACTCGCCCGATCAAATTACGGCCGATATTATCAACGGCACGTACCAGATCGCAACGGTCCCTTCCAACCTGGCCGTCTCCCTGTATAACAAGACGGGCGGGAAAGTCATCCTCGGAGCAGTCAACACGCTGGGGGTGATGACCATTATCGGACAGAAAGATCTGCCGGTTGAAAATATCGCAGATCTTAAAGGATACACGGTCGGAGTGACGGGTCAGGGCTATGTCCCCGAATACGCCATGAAAGCTCTTCTTGAGAAAAACGGAATGCATCCGGACACCGACGTGAACCTCAAATTTTACGGTGACCATATGGCCGCAAGCACCGCGCTTGACACCGGGGAAATTCAAATTGCCATGCTGGCCGAACCTTTTGCGACCAGTGCGGTCTCGCGGAATCCAAATTTGAAAACCTTGATTAACCTGAACGACGCCTGGTCGCAGGCATACGGCACACAGATGATGATGGGCACCACCATTGTCAACCGGGAATGGGCCGAGAAGAATCCCGAGCTTTTGAAAAGGTTCATGGACGCCTACAAGTCTTCAAGCCAAATCATCATGGAGAATACGGACCAGTCTGCCAAATATGTGGTGGATGTGGGCATTCTTCCAAATGAAGAGCTGGCAAAAAAAGCTATTCCGGCCTGCGCGATTACGTTTTTGACGCCGTCAGAGGCCAAGGCCGATTTAAACGCTTTTCTGGGCACGCTGCATCAATTTAACGCTCAGGTTATCGGCGGAGACCTCCCAGCCATCGACAGTGCCTTCTATTCCCTCACATGGTGAGGGGAACGGACCGCCTGCTTCGGTCATCCTCATGAAACGCGCGCTTCAAAAAGCCGCCGTGCTTTTATTCTGGCTGTCTGTCTGGGAGATAGCAGCGCTTCTGACAGGCACCGAGCTGATCCTCCCCGGGATCGGAACAACACTTCAAGCGACGGCAGCCTTACTCGTGACCCCTGGCTTTTACACCGCATTTCTCGGGACGATTTTCCGTGTTTTTGCCGGTGTGTTGATTTCGGTTCTGCTTGGACTCGTCTTCGGATTTCTTGCAGCCTTCTCAAAGCCGGTCGCCCTGCTGATCGAGCCCCTCGTCTCCTTCATCCGAAATTTGCCGGTTGTATCGATCAGTATCTTATTAAACCTTTGGCTGGCTTCTCAAATAGTACCGCTCGCCGTCGCGTTTTTCATCTGCTTTCCGGTAACCTACACCAACATCCTCTCGGGCATCCACCAGACGGACCCGCTGCTTGTCGAAATGTCCGGTTTATACCGAGTTTCGTTTTCAAAACAGCTTCGGGATCTGTATCTGCCGGCGGTTCTTCCGGATCTGGGGGCTTCTTTAATCAGCTCGCTCGGAATGGGATGGAAAGCAACCGTTACGGCCGAGACGCTCGCCTCGCTTCAGGAATCCGTCGGCATGAATCTTCAGAACGCCAAACTTTATCTTCTCACCCCGGAGCTTTTCGCATGGACCTTTATGCTCGTGATCATCAGTATGGGAATCGAATGGGGCCTTAAGCGACTGATTCGCCGTTTTCTGAATTAGATAATTTTTCTAAGGCAAAACAACGCACCTACTCTGCCTATCGATCAAAAACAGATTTTCGGAAAAAAACAGGGGATACCGGTTCTTGGCACCCCCCGCTTTTATTCGAAAATCAATAAAAAAAGAGACTTAAAGCGCTGAGCGCTCCAAGTCTCTCTTCCATTCAATTAGTCTTCGATGATCTTGTCGACGACGCCGGAACCAACGGTTCTGCCGCCTTCACGGATAGCGAAACG
>DLOL01000048.1:7605-8893 GCA_002478485.1 Eubacteriaceae bacterium UBA7485
TCGCCAGGCATAACCATTTCAACGCCTTCCGGAAGCGTGATGTTTCCGGTCACGTCGGTTGTTCTGAAGTAGAACTGCGGTCTGTAACCGTCAAAGAACGGTGTGTGGCGTCCGCCTTCATCCTTAGTCAGAACGTACACGTTCGCGGTGAAGTGGGTGTGCGGATGGATGGTGCCAGGCTTAGCCAGGACCTGTCCTCTTTCGATTTCTTTTCTGTCGACACCGCGCAGAAGCGCTCCGATGTTGTCGCCAGAACGTCCTTCGTCGAGGAGCTTTCTGAACATTTCGATACCGGTAACAACGGTTTCCTTCTTCGGCTTGATGCCGACGATGTCCACTTTGTCGTTGACATGGACGGTACCACGTTCAACACGGCCTGTCGCAACCGTACCGCGGCCTGTGATGGAGAAGACGTCTTCCACAGGCATCAGGAACGGCTTGTCGGTGTCACGTTCCGGTTCCGGAATGTAGTCGTCGACCGCGTCCATGAGTTCGATAATCTTGTCGCCCCATTCGCTTGCCGGATCTTCAAGCGCTTTCAGCGCGGAGCCGACAATGATCGGAGTGTCATCGCCCGGGAATTCATATTCGTCGAGAAGTTCTCTGACTTCCATTTCAACGAGTTCGATGAGTTCTTCATCATCCACCATGTCCGCTTTGTTTAAGAAGACGATGATGTACGGAACGCCGACCTGACGGGAGAGAAGGATGTGTTCTCTGGTCTGCGGCATCGGACCGTCAGCAGCGGAGACAACGAGGATCGCGCCGTCCATCTGCGCAGCACCGGTGATCATGTTCTTGACATAGTCAGCGTGGCCCGGGCAGTCAACGTGAGCGTAGTGTCTCTTCGGTGTTTCATATTCTACGTGCGCGGTTGAAATCGTGATTCCACGTTCTCTTTCTTCCGGCGCTTTGTCGATATTGTCGAAAGCGACTGCTTCGCCTGTTCCGTTTCTCTGGTTCAGAACGGTGGTAATAGCAGCGGTCAGGGTTGTTTTACCGTGGTCGACATGACCGATCGTACCGATGTTAACATGCGGCTTCGATCTGTCAAATTTTTCCTTTGCCATAATAATTCCTCCAAATATTTTTGTTGTTCCCAAACTGCAATCTGGAGCGCGAATTACCGCAGCAATTGGTGCAGCCTGTCGAATCACAACTAGGGTCATTATACAACATGAATTTATGGTGTTCAAGACCTTGGCTTACAATGTCTTCAAGCGCTTTTGCCTGAGGAAATTCTAGGTTATTTTCAAAAAGACGGCTTGTGACATCCTCCCCGCCCTGT
>DLOL01000047.1:0-3542 GCA_002478485.1 Eubacteriaceae bacterium UBA7485
GACATCAGACGTGGTAATTCACCCTTCCCTGAATGAAATGAAAAAAGAGGGGTATAAGTGGAAATTACGGATGACAAGCTTGTCATCTTATGTTAGGATTGTAAGACCATGGATCAATCCCGGAATTTTCCGGAAAATCCATCCTATATCTGCAGTACACGTGAACTGATCAAAGGTTCACTTTCCGGTACTTTTTCACTGATCAAAGGTGGGATTCGCAGCATTTTCTCGCAATTTTTCTATTTTTTGTTTTAAGGAGACTGCTAAATGGTAGACGTTCACGAAGTGCAGTCGGGCCTTCGCAAGAGGATGAGTTTCTCAAAGACAAAAGAAGTTCTCCCCATGCCGAATCTCCTCGACATTCAGACTGACTCCTACGACTGGTTTCTGAAAGAGGGCCTCAAAGAAGTTTTTGACGGCATCCATGAAATCACAGACTACAAAGGAAACCTCGTCCTTCAATTTGTCGACTATGAAATTGAAGACAACCCCAAATATTCAATCGAAGAATGCAAAGAAAGAGAACAAACCTATTCGGTTCCTCTCAAAGTGCGCGTTCGCCTGATCAACAAGGAAAAGGGCGAAGTCAAAGAACAGAAGGTCTATATGGCCGACCTTCAAAAGATGACAAAAACCGGGACCTTTATCATCAACGGCGCGGAACGTGTCATCGTCTCCCAGCTCGTCCGATCCCCTGGCGCGTACTACACCGAATCCCGCGACAAGATTGGGAAGAAACTTCATTCCTCCCAGATCATTCCGAGCAGAGGAGCCTGGATTGAATATGAATCCGACTCAAACGATGTGCTCTGGGTGAAGATCGATAGGACGAGAAAACTTCCGCTCACCGCGCTTCTGCGCGCGTTCGGACTGGGATCGAACCAGGAAATCCTGGACACCTTCGGGGAAGACCCGAGACTTCTCGCCACGATCAACAAAGACGAAGACAAGACCGGCGCGAAAGACGCAAGAGACGGGCTTCTTGACATTTATAAAAGGCTCCGTCCGGGCGAGCCGCCGACACTGGACTCCGCACAGAGCTTTTTAAACTCCATGTTCTTCGATGACAGAAGATACGACCTCCAGAAAGTCGGGAGATATAAGTATAACAAAAAACTCGCACTTGCGCCGAGAATTGAAGGGCAGGTGGCGGCGAAGGATATCGTCAATCCGTCCACCGGTGAAATCCTCGCAGAGGAAGATCAGCTCATCACCCGGGATATCGCAAAGCAGATTCAGGACGCGGGCATCAGCGCGGTGGACCTGAAGATTGAGCACGAAGGGGAAGATCTCGTCTTCCGCGTAATCTCAAACCACTTCGTCAGCCCCTTCTCCCAGAACCTGCCGTTTGACGTCTCCGATATTTTCAAGGAAGAAGAACAGGTCTTCTACCCGGTATTCCAGGAAATCGTCGAAGACGAAACGCTCTCGGATGAAGAAAAGCACGAACAGCTCAAGAAGAGAAAAGGCGAACTCATGCCAAACCATCTTCTCAAGGAAGACCTGTTCGCAACCGTATCGTACTTCCTCGGCCTTGAATACGGCGTCGGGGACACGGATGACATCGACCATCTCGGAAACAGAAGACTCAGATCCGTCGGCGAACTTCTCCAGAACCAGTTCAGAATCGGGATTTCCCGCATGGAAAGAACCGTCAGAGAAAGAATGAGCTCCCAGGACTCTGAAACGCTCACGCCGCAGGGGCTGATCAACACAAGACCGGTTAACGCCGCGCTGAAGGAATTCTTCGGAAGCTCGCAGCTCTCCCAGTTCATGGACCAGAACAATCCGCTCTCGGAACTCACGCACAAGAGAAGACTCTCGGCGCTTGGGCCGGGCGGACTTTCCAGAGAAAGAGCAGGGTTTGAAGTTCGAGATGTGCACCATTCCCACTACGGAAGAATGTGCCCGATCGAAACGCCTGAAGGTCAGAACATCGGTCTGATCGGCGCGCTGTCCACCTATGCGAAAGTCAATGACTACGGCTTTATCGAAACGCCGTACCGAAAGGTCGTAAACGGAAAGGTCACCGACGAGATCGATTATCTCGCGGCGGATGAAGAAGGACAGTTCGCCATCGCACAGGCCAACGAGCCTTTGGATGAAGAGGGAAACTTCATCCGTGAAGAAGTCACCGGCCGTGCCGGAAAGACGAGAGAGTTCGTCACCATCCCGAAGAACGAAGTCGACTACATGGACGTCTCCCCGAAACAGATCGTCTCGGTCGCGACATCCCTGATCCCGTTCCTCGAAAACGACGACGCGAACCGCGCGCTGATGGGCGCGAACATGCAAAAGCAGGCCGTGCCTCTGCTGATCCCGAAAGCTCCGGTCGTCGGAACCGGGATGGAATACAGAGCCGCGAAGGACTCCGGCGTCTGTGAAATCGCAGGGAAGAGCGGAACGATCTCGTATGTCGATGCAAAGCACATCGAAATCACGCCGGATGACGGTTCTGCCGTTGAAAAGCACGACCTGATCAAGTTCACCAGAACCAACCAGGACACCTGCTTTAACCAAAAACCGCTGGTCTTCCAGGGACAGCACGTCGAAGAAGGCGACATCATCGCAGACGGTCCCGCGACGGAAGAAGGGGAGCTGGCACTCGGAAGAAACGCGCTGATCGGGTTTATGACCTGGGAAGGCTACAACTACGAAGATGCGGTTCTGATCAACGAAAACCTCTTAAAAGACGATAAATACACCTCCATCCACATCGAAGTGTTCGAAGCCGAAGCCAGAGACACCAAGCTCGGGCCGGAAGAAATCACGCGCGATATCCCGAACGTCGGGGAAGACGCGCTCAAGAACCTCGATGAGAGAGGCATCATCCGCATCGGCGCGGAAGTCAAGTCCGACGATATCCTGGTCGGGAAAGTCACCCCGAAGGGGGAAACCGACCTCTCCGCGGAAGAAAAGCTCCTGCGCGCCATCTTCGGGGAAAAGGCGAGAGAAATCCGAGACACCTCCCTGAAAGTGCCGCACGGCGAATCCGGGATCGTGGTCGACGTGAAGGAATTCTCCAGGGAAAACAAGGATGAAGACCTGAAGCCCGGCGTGAACACCATGGTCCGCGTGTACATCGCGTCCAAGAGAAAAATCTCCGTCGGCGACAAGATGGCGGGCCGTCACGGAAACAAAGGGGTCATCTCAAGAGTCCTTCCGCAGGAAGACATGCCTTTCCTTCCGGACGGCACCCCGCTTGACATCTGCTTAAATCCGCTCGGCGTCCCGTCCCGAATGAACATCGGACAGGTCCTCGAAGTGCATCTGGGCATGGCCGTCAAGCAGCTCGGATGGCATATCGCGACTCCGGTCTTTGACCCTGCGAGCGAATCGGACATCCAGGAACTGCTCACGCGCGCGGGACTTCCGGAAGACGGAAAGATCCAGCTCTACGACGGAAGAACCGGCGAGCCGTTTGACAACAAAGTCACGGTCGGCTACATGTACTACTTAAAACTCCATCATCTCGTCGACGATAAGATGCATGCGAGATCCACAGGACCGTACTCGGTTGTCACGCAGCAGCCGCTCGGCGG
>DLOL01000047.1:3557-12212 GCA_002478485.1 Eubacteriaceae bacterium UBA7485
TCTTCGTATTCGGCCTGTTCCAAGCGTACGGCGCTGCAAACACACTCGAAGAAATCATGACCATCAAGTCCGATGACGTGAAGGGCCGTGAAAAAGCATATGAAGCCATCGTCAAGGGCGAAAACATTCCGAAGCCCGGCATGCCGGAATCCTTCAAGGTTCTCCTGAAAGAATTCCAGGCACTGGGTCTTGATGTTGAAATGCTTGATGAAAATCAGCAGGTCACCGAAATGACAAGCGACATCGAATCCGACAAGATGGTCGAATTTGCCCGCGAAATTTCCGGTGAAAGAACCGACGACGTGGAACAGGCCGAATACGAAGATATCGTGGATCAGGATCACATGAACATCGTCCACGAAGATGATATCGACCAACTTTAATCGTTAGGCTTAAAGCATTCCGGCCGGGCCGCCCGGCCGGCTCATGAAAGGTTCAAGCATTGAGCGAAGAATTAGATTTCAAATCCTTACAAATTGGGCTCGCCTCCCCTGAAAAGATCAGAAAATGGTCCCACGGGGAAGTCAAGAAGCCTGAAACCATTAACTATAGAACCCTGAAGCCTGAAAAAGAAGGGCTGTTCTGCGAAAGGATCTTTGGACCGACCAAAGACTGGGAATGCAGCTGCGGGAAGTACAAGAGAATCCGCCACAAGGGGATTGTCTGCGAAAACTGCGGGGTCGAAGTCACCAAGTCCTCCGTCAGAAGAGAAAGAATGGGGCACATCGAGCTTGCAAGCCCGGTCACCCACATCTGGTATCTTAAGGGCACACCTTCAAGAATCGGGCATATCCTGGGGATCTCCCAGAAAAAGCTCGAACGCGTCATCTACTTTGAATCCTACATCGTCCTTGACGCGGGCACATCCGGAAAGGAAGTCGGGGACATCCTCACGGAGAGCGAATACCAGGCGATCATCCACCCGAAAGACGAACAGGGAAATCCGATCGAAAAAGATCTCGGGTCCTTCCGTGTCGGCATGGGCGCCGAATCCATTCGAGAACTCCTCGAGAAGGTCGACCTGAAGGAAGAAGCGAGAATGCTCAAGGAAGAGCTCAAGACTTCCTCCAAGCAGAAGAAGAATTCGCTTGCCAAGCGTCTTGAAACGGTTGAAGCGTTTATCAATTCCGGAAACAAGCCGGAATGGATGGTGCTTGAAGCGCTTCCGGTCATCCCGCCGGATTTAAGACCGATGATCCAGCTCGACGGCGGACGTTTCGCGACCTCCGACCTTAACGACCTGTACCGCAGAATCATCAACAGAAACAACCGTCTGGTCAAGATGATCGAAATCGACGCGCCGGACCAGATGGTCAACAACGAAAAGCGCATGCTCCAGGAAGCGGTCGACGCCCTGATTGACAACGGAAAACGCGGAAACGCGGTCAAAGGTCCGGGCGGACGCGCCTACAAGTCTCTCTCTGACATGCTCAAAGGGAAACAGGGCCGTTTCAGACAGAACCTCCTCGGGAAGCGTGTGGACTATTCCGGCCGTTCCGTTATCGTGGTCGGGCCGGAACTCAAGATGTACCAGTGCGGTCTTCCGAAGGAAATGGCCATTGAACTGTTTAAGCCCTTCGTCATGCACGAACTCGTCGCAAGAGGAATCGCCGCGAATATCAAGTCCGCGAAGAAGATGGTCGAAAAATCCGACCCGATCATCTGGGATATCCTCGAAGACGTCATCCATGAACATCCGGTGCTCTTAAACCGCGCCCCGACACTCCACCGTCTCGGGATCCAGGCGTTTGAACCGGTTCTCGTTGAAGGCCATGCCATCAAACTCCATCCGCTCGCCTGCACCGCGTTCAACGCGGACTTCGNNTTCACGTGCCGCTGTCCGTGGAAGCGCAGGCGGAAGCCCGCTTCCTGATGATGGCCTGCAACAACATCTTAAAGCCGCAGGACGGAACGCCGGTTGTCGTTCCTTCACAGGACATGATCCTCGGATCTTACTACCTGACCATCGAAGTGCCGGGCTCCAAGGGAGAAGGATCGGTCTACACCGATCTCGACGAAATGGAAATGGCCTACTTCAACAAGGCGGTCGACCTCCACGCGAGAGTCAAGGTGAGAATCGAAAAAGAAGTGGACGGGAAGAAAGTCTCAAGACTGGTCGAATCCACCGTCGGGCGCTTCATCTTCAACCAGGTCATTCCGCAGGATATCGGCATCATCCAGAGAGAAGGGCCGGAAGACGTCTTCCGACTCGAAATCGATGAAAAAGTCGACAAGAAGATGCTCTCGAAGATCGTCGACAAGGCGTTCAAGAAGTACGGACCGACCGTCACCTCTGAAATGCTCGATGAAATCAAGCGTCTGGGCTACAAGTTCTCCACCATCTCCGGCATCACCGTCGGGGTCGCCGACATGCAGGTTCCTGGAAACAAGGATGAAATCCTCGCAGAAGCGGACAAGAAGATCGCAGCCAACCTGAACGCCTACAAGAAGGGGCTCATCTCCGACGAAGAACGTTACGAAAATGTCGTCAACATCTGGAACCAGGCCACTGAAGATGTCGGGAACGCGCTGACCGACCACCTCGATCCGCTCAACCCGATCAGCATGATGGCCGACTCCGGGGCTCGAGGTTCCAAGCAGCAGATCCGACAGCTCGCCGGCATGCGCGGTCTGATGGCATCCACCACCGGACGCGTCATCGAACTGCCGATCCGCTCGAATTTCCGGGAAGGGCTTGACGTTCTTGAATTCTTCTCCTCCACCCACGGGGCAAGAAAAGGGCTCGCCGACACCGCACTTCGTACCGCGGACTCCGGATACCTCACCCGCCGTCTCGTCGACGTCGCGCAGGAAGTCATCGTCCGCGAAGAAGACTGCGGATCCACGGAAGGCTACACGGTCTCCGCGATGATGGAAGGCGGAAAGCCGATCGAAACGCTCGCCGAACGTATCGCGGGGCGCTACACGGCAGCACCTGTCATCAATCCGGAAACGGGTGAAGTGATCGTCGGACAGAACGAGCTTATCACGCCGGATATGGCCGAAGAAATCGAAAAGCTCGGCATTAAGGAAGTCGACATCCGCGCAGTCTTCAACTGCCGCTCCAAGTACGGCGTGTGCAGAAAGTGCTACGGGGTTGACATGACGACCTGGAAGCCGGTCGAAATCGGCGAAGCCGTCGGCATCGTCGCCGCACAGTCCATCGGCGAACCGGGCACCCAGCTGACCATGCGTACCNNGGGTCGCATCGGCTGACGATATCACCCAGGGGCTTCCGCGTGTCGAAGAACTTTTCGAAGCCCGAAAGCCGAAGGGGCAGGCGATCATCTCCCAGATTTCCGGTACCGTTGAAATCAAGGAAGACGGGAAAGGGAAGAAGGAAGCGGTTATCACCTCCTTTGACGGAACGGAAAAGAAGACCGAGCTCATTCCTTACGGCATGAGACAGAAAGTCTATGACGGCGACACCATCGAAGCCGGACAGCCGATCACGGAAGGTTCCATCAACCCGCACGATATCCAGGACATCATGGGACGTTTTGACCCGAATGAAGGGGTTCAGGCCGTTCAGGCCTACCTGCTCTCGGAAGTGCAGAAGGTTTACAGAACCCAGGGGGTTAAC
Source organism: Eubacteriaceae bacterium UBA7485 (assembly GCA_002478485.1). Classification (GTDB taxonomy): domain Bacteria; phylum Bacillota; class Clostridia; order Eubacteriales; family Eubacteriaceae; genus UBA7485. The sequence goes on from DLOL01000047.1 coordinate 7,141, forward strand.
ATCTCCGACAAGCACATCGAGCTGATCATCCGCCAGATGCTCAGAAAGGTGAAGATCATCGAACCGGGCGACACAAACCTGATCACAGGATCCACGGTCGATATCTTTACGGCTGACGAAGCCAACCAGGAAGCGCGCGAACAGGGACTCCAGGAAGCGGAATACAAGATTGAGCTTCTCGGAATCACCAAAGCTTCCCTTGCAACCGAATCCTTCCTCTCCGCCGCATCCTTCCAGGAAACTCCGAAGGTGCTGACGGAAGCGGCGATCAAGAAAAAGATCGACCCGCTGATCGGACTGAAGGAAAATGTCATGATCGGGCAGCTCATTCCTGCCGGCACCGGCGTGAAAGCGTACGATGCGGTTGAACTGAACATCGACCGGGAAGACGGGGAAGAAGTCGCTGAAGCGGAATTCGAAGATCTGAATGACGACCTCGATCTGATCGACATCGACTCGATCTCGGACGTTCCGCTTGAAGGGCCAACCGTTCAGAATGATTCCGACATTCTTTTCGATCAGGATTTCCCGACCGGGGAACCGAATCCGAAAGTAGAATAAGGTTATAAGCGAGAAACCTCCCTTTCTTTTCGTGTTGAGAAGAGAAGGGGAGGTTTTGCTTATTGGAAGGTTCAGCCTTCACCAGGGATGCGGAGAGGTTCAGAAACCGCCCTGGAATCTGCCTTTTAAAATGAAGAAGCCGGATGAAGACCATCCATCCGGCAGCCCGATCCGGACGGTTCCCAAACGAAAGGCCATGTGCCTGATCCGAAACGGTCTTTCTCTTTTGTGTATAATATAAGTGAAAATTTAGACACCGTTTGCATCAGACATGCTAAAATGAGATTATAAATATCGAATGTTTCCGTAAAAAAGGAAAGAAGTGCAATTCTTCTGCTGTAATCGCAGCTGTAACGGGACAGGCCGGCACGTGACCACTGAGCAATCGGGAAGGGTGTCCGGATGATGTCCCCGAGCCAGAAGACTTTATACGGGGATTTCTTATACATCTCCGATTAGAGTGGTTTAAGAGCCGGCAGATATCCTGCTGGATTCGGAAGTTTGGTTAAAAGTAATCCGCATGCGATATTTAGGGCCGGCCGGGATCATTTGCCGTATCAGATCCCGGCCGGTTTCTCTGTTTCAAAAAAAGATCCATCTTGAGATTTGCTTGAAGATGGAAAACCGGCGGAAATTCAGCGCGCGCTTGGATATTTCTTATTAAGAAAGGAGTATTCATTGAGTTTATACATCGGAGATTTTAAAACCGCGGTTTTCATATTTCCGTTTTTAGCACTGCTGATCACATTTCCGTACATGATCTTTCAATATCATAAATACGGATCGGTGCTGGTGTACAGGACGCTGATTATCTATTCGTTCATCTTTTACTTGATGGTCATTTATTTTCTGGTGATCCTGCCTCTTCCGAGTTTTGAAGAGGTCCGCGCGATGAACATTCCACGCGCGCAGCTCATTCCGTTTCAGGCGGTCGCAGACTTCATCCGCTCCACCCCGTTTCGAATCAATGAGCCCTCCACATACCTGAAAGCGCTTTTCGATTCCTCTTTCTATGTGGTGGTCTTCAACATTCTGATGACCGCGCCGTTTGGAATATATCTGCGTTACTATTTTCAGTGCGATATGAAAAAGACCATTCTCTTGACGTTTCTTTTAAGCCTGTTCTTTGAACTCACGCAGCTGACCGGAGACTATTTCATCTACCCGAGGAACTACCGCCTTTTTGATGTGGACGACTTGATCCAGAACACACTGGGCGGATACCTGGGATACCGGATTGGCGGTCCGCTGACCCGGCTACTTCCGTCAAGAGAGCAAATCGATAAGGAAGCGGTTGAGAAAGGATGGCATGTGTCGGGAATCAGAAGGACATGCGCCGCACTGTTGGACCTTTTCATTCTGCTGATCCTTGAGATCTTTGTCGGCTTTGCGGGCGTCTCGACGGTGGAACTGGCTTTCGTTGCAGCTGCCTATTATCTGATCCTTCCGCTTTTCCTAAAGGGGAGCACGCCGGGACAATGGTTTCTCGGACTCAGGATAGTGGACAAAAACGGGAAGACCAATCTCGCGCGCGCCACGCTGAGGCGTGTAATCTTTATGGGATGTTATCTGATCCTTCCCGCCCTGATCCTTCACTGCATCTCATTTGGAGGACTCAGCTTCAGCTTTTTTGCCTGCCTGCTGATTTGGCTGGTTTATTTATGTTCAAGCCTGATCCGGTATGTTCTGACACCCTGGAAAATGGGATATGGAAAACTCTCAGGCACGCGGATTGAGAGTGTGGGAAAGATTTATCATTTGAAGTAAACAACAAGTCAACCCGGTTCATGTCGCGTGAACCGGGTTGGTTTTTGTGCTTTTTCATCAACGAGCGAAAAAAGGCGGATGCGCGCGGTAGAATGAAAGCAAAAAGGAATGGAAGATGTGGCTGATATTTGCGTTTTTATCCGCGCTGTTCGCGGGGATAACGGCCGTGCTTGCCAAGATCGGCCTCAAAGACACCGATTCAGATGTGGCCATGGCGGTCAGGACCATTGTCGTGCTGATCTTCTCATGGATCATGGTTTTCATCAAGGGGACTTATGAACCGGTAGAAGATATTCCCAGGGAAACTCTGTTTTACCTGACGCTCTCGGGCCTCATGACGGGCGTGTCCTGGATCTGCTATTTTAAGGCGCTTCAGAAAGGTCCGGTGAACGGTGTTGCTGCGCTTGACAAGACCAGCACCGTGCTGACGATCCTTTTCTCGGTCCTTCTTCTCGGTGAGGCACTTACATTCAAGAAGACGGCGGGCACAGTGATCCTTTTCCTCGGGACCGCGCTGATGCTTGGAAGCCACCCCTTCAGGAACGCGAAGGCGGGAAACTGGGTCCTCCTGGCTTCGCTCTCCGCGGTTTTTGCGGCTCTTCAGGCCGTGGTGGGAAAAATCGGGATGAGCGACATCGACTCTACGCTCGGCACCGCGCTGAGGACAGTGGTTGTGCTGGCCATGGCCTGGATGATGGTCTTTCTGACCGGAAAGAGGAGTGAGGTCGGAAAGATTAAAAGAAAAGAGCTGGTCTTTATCCTGCTCTCCGGGGTAACAACAGGGGCTTCCTGGCTTTTCTTTTACGCCGCGCTTCAGCAGGGGCCGGCAAGCGTGGTAGTGCCGGTCGACAAGCTCAGCATCCTCTTCACGGTTCTCTTCTCTTATCTTTTCCTGAAGGAGAAGATTGACAGGAGAGAAGGGCTCGGATTGTTTCTGGTTTCAGCAGGANNCGCTGATGCTCATTTAGGGAAGGAACGGTGTATCCAAACGAATGAAGGCAAGGTTTTTTCAGAAGAATCGCGCCGGCTCTGGACGGCAAACAACTTCTTAAAGACGAATGAGAAAAAGGCGCAGGACTTTGAAGGTGCTGCGCCTTCTCCTTTACGGATTTCCATCCGGATTCGGTGTTCTTTCCCGCAAGACAACGAAAGCCCGGCCGCCCTTTTCGGAGCAGGAAAGAATCTTTCAGGCAAAGCCCGGCCTTGTGCTCGGAGAAGCAAAAGCCCGCCCGTCAGAATCTGTCCGGTCGTCCGTCCTGAGTTGCAGGTTTTCACGGAATGGGATGTAATAAGAAGGAAATTTTTCTTACGGCTTGAATTTTTTCTGGACAGTCTATATAATGATAAGGCTAATGTTTTTCTTAAAGAGGTGAGAGTTGAACTTTGATCTGAATGGGCCGAAAGTCATCGGCCTGAAACAAACTGTCAAAGCCATCACGGACGGCTCCGCGAAGAAAGTTTATCTCGCGGAAGATGCCGACGCTCCGATCAAGGAGGAGATCACGGACCTGTGTGAAAGACGCGGGGTGCCGTTGGAACTCGTCCAGTCGAAGGGATCCCTTGGAAAAGCGTGCGGAATCGAATGCAGCGCGTCGGTGACGGCTCTTCTCTGATTCCACTGGTAGCGCCGTTTACGGCGCTAAAATTATGCTTATAAAGAGCAATCTTTATATAAATTCTACAAGGAGGTGCAGAACTGAATGCCTACTATTAATCAGCTTGTAAGAAAAGGGCGTAAAAGTTCTAAAGCAAAAACGAAGACGCCTGCACTCAAGGCGAACCCGCAGAAGCGCGGTGTGTGTACGGCGGTGAGAACATCCACCCCGAAGAAGCCGAACTCAGCGCTTCGTAAGATTGCCAGAGTCAAGCTCGTCAACGGTATGGAAGTCACAGCGTATATTCCGGGAATTGGCCACAACCTTCAGGAACACTCCATCGTTCTCATCAAGGGCGGCCGTGTCCGTGACCTGCCAGGGGTCCGTTATAAGATCATCCGCGGCGCGCTCGATACAGCCGGCGTAGACGACAGAAGACAGGCTCGATCAAAATACGGCGCGAAAAAGCCGAAGAAGTAATGCATTCGTACTGCATATCTTTATCTGTAAAGATATTCGTATGAGCATTTACGGCATATTTTGTCGAGTACCAATGAACACCTTGTGCTAAGGAGGGAAGAAAGTGCCAAGAAAAGGTCCAGTTCCAAAGAGGGACGTACTGCCGGATCCGTTATACGGCAGCAAAAAAGTAACGAAATTAATCAACAACGTCATGTTAGACGGTAAGAAGGGTACCGCTCAGAAAATCGTCTACGGCGCATTTGAAAAGGTTCAGGACAGAACCGGAAAAGAACCGCTTGAAGCGTTTGAAGAAGCCATCACCAACATTACTCCGCAGCTTGAAGTCAAAGCGCGCCGTGTCGGTGGTGCGACCTACCAGGTTCCGATCGAAATCAGACCGGAAAGAAAGCAGACGCTTGCGCTTCGCTGGCTCGTTGAGTTTGCGAGAAAAAGAAATGAACGCACCATGAAGGACCGTCTCGCGGGCGAAATCATGGATGCCATGAATAACAGCGGATCGGCTGTTAAGAGAAAAGAAGACATGCACGCAATGGCGGATGCAAACCGTGCGTTTGCGCATTACCGCTGGTAGTCTTTTTAAGAAGGATTAAAGGCAAAATATTTGGCTAGAGAATACAGTTTAGAAAACACCAGAAACATCGGCATCATGGCGCATATCGATGCCGG
>DLOL01000047.1:12382-14411 GCA_002478485.1 Eubacteriaceae bacterium UBA7485
CACGTTGACTTTACAGTAGAAGTAGAACGTTCACTGCGTGTCCTTGACGGTTCTGTAGCCGTATTCTGTGCAAAGGGCGGCGTAGAACCGCAGTCTGAAACCGTATGGAGACAGGCTGACGAATNNTCAAGCGCCTTTTCCATCAGGTATGGACATCACAGGAGCGGACTTCTACCACGCAGTCGACATGATCAGAGACCGTCTCGGCGCAAATCCTGTGTGCATCCAGCTTCCGATCGGTAAGGAATCCGACTTCATCGGCATCATTGACCTGATCAAGATGAAGGCGGAAATCTACAAGGATGACCTTGGTGAGGAAATTGAAATCACCGACATCCCGGAAGATATGAGAGAAGAAGCTGAAGAGTACCGCGACGCGATGCTCGAAGCTTGCTATGACATCGACGAAGACCTGATGGAAAAGGCGCTTGAAGGTGAAGAAATCACCGAAGATGAAATCAAGGCAGCTCTCAGAAAAGGAACCATCGCCAACGAGCTCGTCGTGGTCACCTGCGGTTCTTCCTACAAGAACAAGGGCGTTCAGATGATGCTTGACGCGGTCGTCGATTACATGCCGTCACCGCTGGATATCCCGGCGATCAAGGGCACGAATCCGAAGACCGGTGAGGAAGAAGACCGTCATCCGTCCGATGATGAACCTTTCTCCGCACTTGCCTTTAAGATTATGACCGACCCTTATGTCGGTAAGCTTGCCTTCATGCGTGTGTACTCCGGTACCGCGGAATCAGGCTCTTACGTCTTAAACGCAACCAAGAACAAGAGAGAACGTCTTGGCCGTATCCTTCAGATGCACGCGAACCACCGCCAGGAAATCAATAAGGTTTACACGGGGGATATCGTTGCTGCTGTCGGACTCAAAGATACCACCACAGGGGACTCCCTGAGTGATATGGATCATCCGGTTGTTCTCGAATCCATGGTCTTCCCGGAACCGGTTATTGACGTTGCGATTGAACCGAAGACAAAAGCCGGCCAGGAAAAGATGACCATTGGTCTGATGAAGCTTGCGGAAGAAGACCCGACCTTCAAGACGCATACGGATGAAGAAACGGGCCAGACCATCATCGCGTGCATCTGAAGGATACGNNCCATCATCTCCGGCATGGGAGAACTTCACCTCGATATCATCATTGACCGTCTGCTTCGCGAATTCAAAGTTGAAGCAAACATCGGTGCGCCGCAGGTTGCTTACAGAGAAGCGATCTCTGAACCTGCCATGAACGTCCAGGGAAAATATGCCCGCCAGTCCGGTGGCCGCGGTCAGTACGGGGATGTTATCATTAACCTTGAACCGGGAGAACCGGGATCCGGCTTCGTGTTCGAAAACGCGGTTGTCGGCGGTGCGATTCCGAAGGAATACATCGGACCGGTTGAACAGGGCATCAAGGAAGCGATGGAAACCGGTATTCTTGCCGGCTATCCGGTCATTGACGCGAAAGTCACGCTCGTGGACGGTTCATACCACGAAGTCGACTCCTCGGAATCCGCATTCAAAATTGCAGGATCCATGGCGTTCAAGAACGCGATGAGAAAAGCTTCCCCAACCCTCATGGAACCGATCTTCAAACTTGAAGTCACAATTCCGGAAGAGTACATGGGCGATGTATTGGGCGACATCAATGCCAGACGCGGACGCGTTGAAGGCATGGAAGAAAGAAACGGCGCTCAGATCATCCACGGCATGGTGCCGCTGGCTGAAATGTTCGGTTATGCGACATCCCTCCGTTCAAAGACCCAGGGACGCGGTGTCTACACCATGCAGTTTGAACACTACGAACCGGTTCCGAAGTCTGTTCAGGAAGCCATCGTAGAAGGCAAGAACAAGTAATCGAAATTCGATTAAAAGTACATTCAACATATAGTTTAAATACCAAGGAGCATTTTTAATGGCAAAGGAAAAATTTGACAGATCGAAGCCGCATGTCAACATCGGTACGATCGGTCATGTCGACCACGGTAAAACAACCCTTACAGCTGCAATCACCACCGTTCTGAACCAGAGAAACGG
>DLOL01000044.1 GCA_002478485.1 Eubacteriaceae bacterium UBA7485
ATCAACGGAAGAACCCCCGCGGCTTGCCGTGGGGAGCAGTCAGGAACATGTAAAACCATTACAAAAATTCGCTCCTCCCTCGGTAAGCATGATAAAATAGGGATACATAAAAAACACAGTTCATGCCAATCCATTTCACGAAAACGTTTATCATAGGAAAATTAAGGACGGCCCACGAATTCCCCGTCTGGAAAGGATCTAGGATGCAGGAATTAATCAAGGACTTCACCCCGCTGATCACAAGCGGAAAATTAAGAGTTCAGCAAAGAGACGCACAGGATCAGATCGGATACCTCCTCTCTCTGCTCAACACCCATAATCTTATCACCACAGGCGGTGTTAAGCTTTACATGGACAAGAAAGGATACGAGCAGATCGACATCGGACTTGATGAAGAAGATGTCATTCCGGGAAACGTGCAGATCGCCACTTTCCTCGGCACCACACTCTCCAAGATTGCCGGAGAAGCTTTTGACAGCGAAGAACCGCTTCGTGAAATCGCAGATCTTCTCTACCGCTTCAACCCAGACGACAAGGCTTCACAGGAAGCTTTGGAAGAAGGATGGATGAAAAACCAGGAGTTGATCCAGGATATCATCTATCTTTATTCCGAATATCTTTACAGAGTCTTCATGCAGGATCCCTTCGCGGACAGCGAAGAAGCAGTTTAAAAAAGCGCCCGGGCAGGGCGCTTTTTCAATAGAATCCTTTAGTTTTCTGAAATCCGTTTTTCTGGTCCAGATAATATTCCATCAGCCAGGATTCAAACATGATCCAAATCGGCTCATACAAATTCTTCTCATTGGTGAGTTTTAAAAGGAGACTGGCAGCTTCCCTGAAAAACCGCGAAAACTCTCCCTCTTCAAGCCGGTCGCGGTATAAAAACACGGCAGGAGATAAAATGGACAGAAGCATGAAAAAACTTCCCAGCTCTCCCTTTCGCATCTCCGATAAAGCTCTTAGCATCAACTTTTTCTCATCCGCACTGTACACGCATCGAAAGCCGGACTGATTTCTTTGGTTTAACATCATAACCTCCTTCATTTAATAAGGAGAAAAATAGGGAGAAAATTAAAATTCCCGCACCACTGAACGGTGCGGGAATAAAGTCAGTCGCCAATAATCTTAATCAGAACGCGCTTATCGCGTTTTCCATCGAATTCATAGTAAAACACCTGCTCCCAGGTACCGAAATCCAGATGGCCTCGGGTAACTGCGATCACCGTCTCCCGGCCCATGATGGTCCGCTTGAGATGTGCATCCGCATTATCTTCATAGCCGTTATGATGATACCGGCTGTAGGGTTTTTCAGGAGCCAGCCCTTCGAGCCAGATTTCGTAGTCATGATGAAGCCCCGACTCATCATCATTAATAAAGACAGAAGCTGTGATGTTCATCGCATTGACCAGGCACAGCCCTTCGGAGACGCCGGATTCGTAAACCGCTTCCTGGACTTTATTCGTAATATTGACAAGTCCTCTTCTCGACGGCAAATTAAAATGCAGAACTTTTCGATATGATTTCATCAGTTTTAAAGATCCTTTAACCGATCGGTGATTTTTTTCAGATTTTCTTCAAACGCCGCTTTTTTCTCGCGTTCCTTGTTGACCACAGCTTCTGGAGCCTTCTGGACAAAACCTGGATTTTCAAGTTTTTTGGAAACTTTCACCAGCTCTTTTTCAAGTTTTTCTTTTTCCGCACTCAGACGCTGAATTTCTTTTTCTTTATCCACCAGATCGTCAAGCGCAAGGAAAATTTCTGTTCCGCCTGCAACAGCAGAGGTGTATTTTTTCAGGTCGGCTTCATCCGGTAGCGCAGCAGGCATTTCTTCTGACACACTGGCAAGCTTCATGAGCATCGGATGTGAGCGCTTTAAGATCGCTTCTTTTTCTCGATCGTCTGTTTTGTAGTACAGAGAGGCTTTCTTGCTGTTTGGAACATTCAGATTCTTCCGGATGTTTCGGATCGCACGGATCACGTCCATCAGGTAATTGACATCTCTCTCTTCCTGAGGAAAATCGAGAGCCTCGTCTGTCTGCGGAAATGATTCAATGATCAGCGCTTCCCCGTGTTCCGGGAGATATCCGTAAATCTCCTCTGTGATAAACGGAATGACCGGATGGAGCATCTTCAAAATATTGGTCAGCACGAGATTGAGCGTATGCTGAGCCGCGTTTTTGCTTCTCTCATCCTCTCCGTATAATCTTGGTTTGACCAGTTCAATGTACCAGTCGCAGAACTCGTTCCATGTAAAGTCATACGCTTTCTGGGCGGCCAGACCGAGCTCATATTTGTCCATATTCTCTCTGACTTCAGAGACGACACGGTTCATTCTTGAAAGAATCCATTTGTCGCTTTCTTCCAAAGAAGCATCATCGATTTCAGGAATCGTTTCCTCCAGATTCATGAGCGTGAAGCGGGCTGCATTCCACAGCTTGTTGAGGAAATTCCGGCTTGCGGTGAGTTTCTCTTCCTGCCACCGGATATCATTTCCTGCAGCGTTTCCGGTGATGATCGAAAACCTGAGCGCGTCGGCCGAGAATTCATCGATCACTTCGAGCGGGTCGACGCCGTTTCCGAGCGATTTTGACATCTTTCGCCCCTGGCTGTCGCGGATGAGGCCGTGAATGTAGACATCTTCGAACGGCACTTCCCCCATTTCGAAAAGCCCCATGAAGATCATGCGTGCCACCCAGAAGAAGATGATGTCATAGCCGGTGACCAGTGCGGAGTTTGGATAGAACTTCTTGAGATCTTCCGTCTCGGCCGGCCATCCGAGTGTGGAAAACGGCCAGAGTCCGGATGAGAACCAGGTATCGAGCACGTCTTCTTCCTGAATTAGCGTGGTCGATCCGCATGTCGGGCAGCTCTTCGGCTGGTCGCCGACGATCACCTCGCCGCAGGACTTGCAGGTGTAGGCGGGAATCTGATGCCCCCACCACAGCTGCCTTGAAATACACCAGTCTCGGATATTTTCAAGCCAGTTGTTATAGGTCTTTGTAAACCGATCCGGGATGAAACGGGTTTTTCCTTCTTTAACCGCTTCAAGCGCGGGTTTTGCCAGCTCCTGCATGGCGACGAACCACTGCTCGCTGGTCATGGTCTCAACGGTCGTTCCGCAGCGGTAGCAGGTGCCGACATTATGAACATGGTCTTCAATATGGTCAAGATATCCAAGCTCATCCAGCTCCTTCACAATCACGTCGCGGGCTTCATAGCGGTCAAGCCCTTCATACTTCTCTCCCGCCAGATGATTGAGCGAGCCGTCTTCATTCATGATGTTGATCTCTTCAAGATTGTGGCGCTTTCCGACTTCATAGTCATTCGGGTCATGCGCAGGCGTCATCTTGACCACGCCGGTCCCGAAAGTCATATCGACATAGTCATCGGCAACGACCGGGATTTCTCTTCCCACAAGCGGGAGAATGACTGTCTTCCCGACAAGATCCTGATAGCGCTCGTCATTCGGATTGACCGCAACGCCGGTGTCTCCAAGCATGGTCTCCGGCCTTGTGGTGGCGACGGTCACGTAGCGTCCCTCTTCACCTTTGATCGGATAGCGGATGTGCCACATGTGGCCGGCCTGCTCTTCATATTCGACTTCAGCATCTGAAAGCGCGGTTCTGCAATCCGGACACCAGTTGATAATTCGCGATCCTTTATAAATCAGCCCTTTCTTGTACAGATCCTCAAATGCGCGCTTGACAGAATTTGAGCATCCTTCATCCATCGTGAAGCGTTCGCGGTCCCAGTCGCAGGAAGCGCCGAGCTTTTCGATCTGCTCCCGAATCCTGTTGCGGTAGGTATCCGCCCAGTCCCAGGCTTCCTCAAGGAACTCTTCCCTGGTCAGTTCCTGTTTTGTCTTTCCCGTCTCATTCTTGATTTTGTCAAGCACTTTGACTTCTGTTGCAATGGAGGCATGGTCCATGCCTGGCATCCAGAGAGCGGCTTCTCCAAGCATTCGATGGTAACGGATCAGCGTATCCTGAAGCGTATCGTCAAACGCATGACCCATATGAAGCTGGCCTGTGACATTTGGCGGCGGCATCATGATCGTATACGGTTTTCCGTCAGGATTGACTTCGGGCTTGAACCACCCGTTCTCTTTCCACCATTTATATGTTCTCTCCTCGACCTTTTTCGGGTCGTAGGTTTTTTCCATTTCTCTTTTCAACTTCTCCGCCTTTCTTGGGCCTAAGCCAAAGATTATTTAAAATTCACGTCTCTTTATTTTAGCAAAAAACCTTTCATCTGACACCTCGGCTCTGACTTCTGTGATAACCAAGCCCTGTCCGCGTTTTTATTTTCAGTTAATCTTTTTAGGGTACTATTCCCATAGAGATAGTTAACACATTTTGGAAATTGATCAATCTTCTTTAAGACTGAAAATGTAGCGAAGAAACATATTTTGGAGGCAACATGTCCCGTACAATATTGGCAGATTCATCTGCAAACCTGGCTCATGGATACACACCTGAAAGCGGAGCGTCCTTTGCGTCCATTCCGCTGACGATCCGGGTGGATGAACAAGAGTTTGTGGATGACAAGAAACTCGATGTAGACGAAATGATCAAAGCTTTTGAAGCCTATGACGGACCTGCAAGAACCGCCTGCCCCAGTCCCGAAGCATGGGCGAAGGCTTTTAAAGAAGGCGGAGATGAAATCATCGCTGTGGCGATGTCAAGCAAACTTTCAGGCACTTACAACTCCGCTTTAATCGCAAAGCAGATGGTGGAAGAAGAAATGCCTGAAAAGAAAATCCATGTTGTGGACTCGGAAGGAACGGCCGGCGTGGAAGAGCTGATCGTCAAAAAGATTGATGAACTCTATAAAACCGACAAGCCTTTTGAAGAAATTGTCGAAGAAGTTGAAAATTTCAAGGATGGAACCCGAACCGTCTTCACCCTTGAAAAATTTGACAATCTGATTAAAAACGGCCGGATGAACAAGCTGATCGGGAAAGTGGCCTCGCGTCTGAATATTCGCGTGGTCGGAGGGGGCGAAAACGGAGAACTGGTAGTGTACCACAAGCCGAGAGGGTCTTCCAGAGCCTATGACAAGCTGCTTGATGAAATGGGAAAGAAGAAAAACATGGAAGGGGCCGATGTGATCGTCTCCCATACCAACAATCCGGAAGGCGCTCAGGTGATCGCGGAACTCATTGAAAACAACTACCCGATCAACTCCGTTATCATTAAAGAAAACGGCGGCCTGAACAGCTTCTACTCAGAAGACAATGGCATCATTGTCGGGTTTTAATTTCTATGCGGCGTGCTGCGCCGCTTTTTTCTGCTTTTTGTCCGTGCTTTCCCAAAGGCGAATGGACCTGCATAAATGAAAGGAAGCGCATGAAGGAACTTGAAAAAGCACAGCTTGGCTACTTATACGACGCAACGAGTCTGGGGGAAGATGCAAAAATGATGGACCGGTGCGAAGATCTGTGTTTTGCCTACAACCAGATCCCCCCTTCTGAAAAGGAGAAAAAAGCGGATCTGCTTCATCAGATTTTAGGCGAGATGAAAGGTTTCACGGCGATAAAGTCACCGTTTCACTGCGACTACGGAAAACATATCAAGACCGGTAACGTCTTTTTCGCCAATTATAACCTCACCATTCTGGATGTGGCGGAAGTCACGTTTGGCGACCGTGTTTTTATCGGTCCAAACTGCGTCTTCTCAACGGCAGGTCACGCCATTGACGCTGCACAGCGCGGCGCGGGCCTTTCCGTTGCATTTCCGATTCACGTCGGAAATGATGTCTGGATCGGTGCAAACGTCAGCGTGCTTCCCGGCGTTGAGATCGGAGACGGAAGCATCATCGGTGCGGGAAGTGTCGTAAACAGGAGTATTCCGCCTCACGTCATCGCAGTCGGAAATCCCTGCCGGGTAATTCGAAACGTGACGGAAGAGGACAAGAAAAAATATAAGTTTTATCCAAAGAAAGAAGTCTGAGAGCTACGGCCCCCAGACTTCTTTCATCTCGGATATACAAATTTCTGAACAGGAATTCCCTCTCTTTCCATCCAGGCCCTCGGCTTGAATCCAAGCACATTGGTGAAGTAAGTTTCCGGTCCTTCTTCCCCCATATCATCTTTTCTGAATGAAAAAGTGTAGATCTCCTTGTCTCTTGGCACCTGGGCGCACATAAAACGGAAAAGCTCCCGGGCCACCCCTTCTTTTCGGTATTCCGGCTTGACGGACATGAAAATAAGCTCGCCTGTTGAGCGCCGGTAGATCAGCTGGCCTACAATCTCGCCTTTGTCCTTGGCAACCAGCACGTCTCCGCGCTTAATCAGCTTCATGAGCTTATCTGAAATGCCTGCTTCTTTCAACCCTGGAAAGTCCTGAATGGATGAATTGAGAATTTCGTCAATGTCTGTTTTGTCAATCGGTTTCGCCGTCGTATAATTCATGATTCCCCCCATACGATAAGTTTAGAAATTGACAAAAGTTGATTTTCGTTTTCATTATAGCACGATTCAAATACAAAAAGAGAGCGGATAGAGGAAACTGTCCGCTCAAATTAAGATCACGCGCCGAAATTAAAAAAGGAAATCTGGTCTGATTTCGGCAGATCCCGAAGGCATCCCAAATCATTGAGCGCTTCAAGGCAGCTGTTGTTGATCTTGCTTCTCTCCTGCAGGTCATCCTGCGAGATAAAGGGTCTCTTTTCTCTTTCGCTCACGATTTTCTCGGCCACCGCGCTTCCAAGTCCCGCCACAGCGGTAAAGGGCGGAATGATGTAGCCTTTCTCGGGAATGAAGAATCGGTAGTGCGAGCGGTTCAAGTCAATGCTCCTGCACGAAATGCCCCGTGCGTACATCTCAAGCGCAAGCTCCAGAGAAACCTGGCTGTTCTGCTCTTTATTGGATAATTTTTCCACACGGCTTTTTTTGTTCAGCCGCTCCATCTCCGCCTTGACGGACTCAAGTCCGCCCTGGATGACCTTCAGATCAAACTCTTTCGCCCGGATTCCGAAGTAAGCCGCATAGTACTGCTCAGGATAATGAATCTTGTACCATGCGATCCGGTAGGCCATCACGACATAGGCGACGGCATGCGCTTTGGGAAACATGTACTTGATTTTTTTGCAGGAGTCAATATACCATTCTGGCACGTTTTTCTCACGCATCAGCGCTTCTTCCTCCTCCGTCAGCCCTTTGCCCTTCCGGACATGCTCCATGGTGGAGAACGCGTTGATCGGCGGAAGACCGAAATTGATCAGCCCGAGCATGATATCGTCTCGTGTCGAGATGACATCCCCAATTCCAACCTGACCTGAGTTGACTAAAACCTGCGCGTTGTTCGTCCAGACGTCGGTTCCGTGTGAGAGTCCTGAAATGCGGATCAGATCGGCGAGGGTCTTCGGCTTTGCGTCGCGAACCATCTGTTTGGTGAACGGTGTCCCGAATTCAGGCACACCCGCGGTGCCAAGATCGAGATCCACTTCTTCTTTAAAGTTTAAGGCCTCCGTCCCCGCAAACAGCGAGAGAACCTCCCGGTCGTCGAGCGGAATATCCCGCGGATTCACGCCGGTATTCTCGTAGAGAATCCTCAGCATGGTCGGGTCATCATGTCCGAGAATGTCAAGTTTCAACAGACGGCCGGAAATCGAGTGGTAGTCGAAATGTGTGGTGATGGTGTCCGAATCCGGATCGTCCGCGGGCCGCTGTACCGGTGTGAAGTTGTAAATGTCCTGGTCCTTCGGAACGACCATGATCCCTCCCGGATGCTGGCCCGTGGTTTTTTTCACGCCGCTGCACCCGTTCTTGAGCCGCTCCACTTCCGCGTTTGTGGCCACCTCTCCCTTTTCCTGAAAGTAATTTTTCACATATCCGTACGCAGTCTTTTCCGCAAGGGTGGAGATGGTGCCCGCCCGGAACGTCTTCCCCTTTCCGAACAGGACTTCCGTATAGGCATGCGCGTCGGCCTGGTTATCACCTGAGAAGTTCAGATCGATATCCGGTTCTTTGTCGCCGTTAAATCCGAGGAAGGTCTCAAACGGGATATCATACCCGTCTTTGTTCATGTGTGCGCCGCACACAGGACAGTCCTTGTCTTCAAGGTCCGGTCCCACAATGGAGAGCCCTTCAAAGAATTCGGAATGTTTGCACTTAGGGCAGACATAATGAGGCGGAAGAGAATTGACCTCGGTGATTCCCGAGAGCATGGCGGCAAAGGATGAACCGACAGATCCTCTTGACCCCACCAGATAACCCGCATTTTCCGAATTCTCCACCAGTTTTTGCGCAATCAGGTAAAGGACAGCGTACCCGTTTGAAATAATCGAGTCGAGCTCCTTGTTCATGCGCTCCGCCACGATATCCGGGAGATCCTCTCCGTAGATCTCGTGGGCGCGCTTCTCGCACATGTTGCGGATATCGTCCTCGGCTCCCTCGATGACCGGAGGATAGGTTCCGTCCGGCACAGGCTTCACCTCTTCAATCATGTCGGCGATTTTTCGGGTGTTTTCGACCACGATCTCGTAGGCTGTCTCTTTTGGAAGATAACTAAATTCCTCAAGCATCTCCTCCGTGTTCCGGTAGTAAAGAGGCGGNNCGGCTGCAGCTCTGCATCGCTGTGCATGGTGCTGGTCAGGACCGCCCGGAAAATACTGTCTTCCTTATTGAGAAAATGCACATCTCCCGTGGCGACAACAGGTTTTCCGAGTTTTCTTCCCAGCGCGATGATCTTCTTGTTGTGGTTTTCAAGATCCCGCACGGTCATTGGATTTCTTGAATCCCGCGTCATGAACATATTGTTTCCAATCGGCTGAACTTCCAGAAAGTCGTAAAACGACGCGGTCTTTTCAATTTCCGACTCTTTCTTCTCATCTAAAATCGACTGGTACAGCTCGCCTGCGCAGCAGGCCGACCCGATAATCAGATTCTCTCTGAAACGCACAAGTTCGCTTCTCGGAATCCGGGGCTTTTTGTGAAAATATTCCAGATGGGAGATGGAGACCAGCTCATACAGATCGCGAAGCCCCTTCTGGTTTTTCGCATAGATGATCACATGCCACGGGCGCGCCTGTTTTTCCGCAAGGATCTTGGGGTCTTTCATTTTGTCAAGATCAGAAAGCTTCTCCGCGCCTCGGGCCTTTGCGATTTTCATCAGCTCCACGAGCACCTTCGCAGAAGCCACGGAATCGTCAAGCGCGCGGTGGGCATGCTCATTTTTGATCTTAAAATAGCTGCAAAGCCTCGAGAGCTTGTAGCTTTTAATTTCGGGGATCAGGGTCTGCGCCATAGGGAGCGTGTCGATATAAGTGATCGGAAAGGAGACCGGGTCTCTTTCTTTTCTCAGTCGTTCTGACAAAAAACCGATGTCGAACGAGGCGTTGTGCGCGGCGAGCAGACTGTCGCCGACGTAATCATAAAAAGACTGAATCGCATCGGCTTCCTCTGGCTTCCCTTCCAGGTCCTGATCGGTGATGCCTGTCAACTCGACAATCTTTGCCGGCAGTTTCCGGTGCGGGTTAACCAGTGTCGTGAAGTTATCGATAATCTGTCCGTTTCGGACACGAACGGCCGCGATTTCAATGATCTTGTCTTTTTTTCTGGAAAGGCCCGTGGTCTCCAGATCAAAGAAAACCACTTCCTGATCGAGCGGACCGTCGGGCTGGTCTTTCCCAAAGGTGACAATCGGCCTTCCGGAATCCACCAGGTATCCTTCCACTCCATAGAGCGCCTTGATTCCGTATTTTTTCGCCAGCACCTGCACTTCGGGATAGGCCTGCAGCACGCCGTGGTCTGTAATTCCGACCGCATCGTGGCCGAATTCGTGCGCCCTTGCCATCATGTCCTTGACCTTGTTCACCGCATCCATCGCCGAATATTGCGTGTGCATGTGAAGCTCCACCCGCTTGGTCTCTGCGCGGTCTTCGTGTTTCGGGATGGGGGCGCAAACCATATCGCTGACATTCATCAGCTTTTGACGATCAAAATCGTCGTACATGATTTTTCCGCGCACCGTAAAATAAGCACCCGGCTTCACGAGCTGGGAGACTCTGTCGAGTTCCTTTTCATTTTTTCTCACAAACCGCTTGCAGGTGATGGAATTGGTCCGGTCCGTGATGTCAAAACGGTAGAGAAAACTCTTGTCGGAAATGTCAACCTGTTCCACAGACAAGACTTCCCCACGGACAACCGCCTCGGGTATCGGGGATTCCGAGAACATGTCAAGATCGCGCATTTCACTCGGCTCCTTCTGAATGGGCCGTCCAAGGACCACCTGCCCCTCCCGGTGCGTGTAAACTTCACCCGTGCCGGATGATCCCTCGCCGGACGACTGGGCGGCTTTGCGCTCGCGCGCCGCGTCCTCTTTCTTGAGTTTTTCAAAGATCTCCCGCTCTTTTCTCGCCTGCCAGTCTTCTTCCGGCTCCCCTCGCTCCGGCGCCTGGTCTTCTTGCGGAGCCTGAAGGTGCGCCTCTTTCGAACGGTCTTGTTCTCCGGCGCGCTCTTCTTCGTTTTCCGCCATGAATTCGACCGGGATCTCCGGTATGTAGGCCTCCTCGTCAAAATAAGCGTCTTCTTCAGGCGGAGGGGGGCATTCCATCTCGTACGGAAGAAAGTCTTGCGCTGGCTTCTCCTGTTTTTCCTCGCAAACCTTGATCATCAGGGCGGGCACAAACGGCAGAAGCATCCGGATGTCATTCTCAAGTCTGTCTATTTCATAATCCTGAAGGCGCGTCCCTGAAAAGTCCATCTCGATGCGCCCGCCTTTGTATTCTTTAATCCGGGTCAGCCGAATCTTGTACTCTTTTTCGATTCCCTCAAATTTCTCCATCCGACTCCTGCATTTTCTCGTACTCCTCGATCAAGGCGCCCACAATTTCATCTTCGTCAACCACCCGGACCGTCTCTCCTTTCTTAAAGATCAGTCCTTTCCCATTTCCGCCGGCGCATCCGAGGTCGGCTTCCTTGGCTTCTCCNNAGTGACCGGACATCCCATGACAGCGACGGTCAGCGGTTTTTCCGTCTTGACGGCGCGAAGGCGGTGATCCACTTCATGGGCAATGCCAATGAGATCAATCTGGGTCCTTCCGCACGTGGGACAGGCGACCAGATTCACGTGCGGCGCGCCGTAATCCCGTCC
>DLOL01000087.1:0-34320 GCA_002478485.1 Eubacteriaceae bacterium UBA7485
TTTTTATAGTGCGACAGCCCCATCCCTCCATTTATTCTGGAATCTTAATTTTCTGAAGTTCCGCATTCAAGATGCCAAGGAGCTTCATGTCCGGTTCATCTCCGGCAAATTTTGTCAATTCTTCAATTGAACGGTTGCCCATCATTTCAAGCGCCATGGCGATCGATGTATTTCCTGTCATGGTCGCCATCGCCTGAGCAAACGTGTCAAGTGCGTTCTGATCTTTTTCGAATTCCTTTAAAGGCACATAGATGGAATAATAACCTTCCTTGTTGTCAAGATTTCCTTCTTCCTTGTCAAGGAACCAGTTCACGATTTCAACCTTCGGCGCGCTGTATTCTTCCGGTTCTTCTTCGACCTTTTCGATCAGAATCGTGTCTTCAAGGTCTCCGGCCTGCACCTTAAATTCATTCACGCCTTCATGAAGCGGAACATTTTCAAAGACAAAGACCTTATCGGACTTCATCGGTGTCTTCTTGCCTTCTTCGTCAATCAGAACGACTTCCGGCTGGTTTGAATAAACCTTGATTTCCGTTTCATCTTGTGCACGTTTTGCATAACGCTTTCCGTTGATATGGACAAACGGTTCGTCAGACCAGTAAGCTTTGTAAAGATAGAAAGAATCTTTCTTGATGTTTCGATCGAAAGTAACAAGTCCCTTGTTGTTTCTTCCCTTTACACCGCCTTCGTCTCTAGCGTCAGCTGCAAAATCGAACATATTCCAAACGTGAGTTCCCCAGAGCCACGGGCGTTCATTGATGATCTTTGCCATATGTTCATGATACTTAGCCTGATATTCTTCCGAATAATCGCCTCTTGCCGGCTGGTCATTGTGATAATCAATGATGCCTTCACATCCGTATTCAGAGATACCGAGCGAGCGGTCCGGATGCATGGCGTGGAAGGTATCGAACCATTTTTCGTTGTCTTCAAGTTCTCCGCCGTACCATCCGAAATAATGGTTGTAAGAGAGGATATCGGTGATATCGTTCTGGACTGAATCCATCGGAAGCATCGTAACCTGTGCCATAGTTGTCACACGGGAATCATCCAGTTCATGAGCCAGCTTATTCAGGTCTCTCAGATTTTCATTCAGTTCTTCGTATTCCCCGCCGATGGTGATTTCATTGGAGATGCCCCATGTGCCGATTGACGGATGATTATAGTTCTGAATGATCAGTTCTTCCATCTGGCTTCTCGCGTTCTGATGAGCTTCCTTATTCTGGCTCATCTTGGAGATAAACGGAATTTCCGCCCATACGATAAAGCCGTATTCGTCCATCAGGTCATAGAAATCCTGACTGTGCTGGTAATGTGCAAGTCTGACGGTATTAGCGCCGATTTCCTTGATAAGATCAGCATCTCTCTTATGTTCTTCATAAGTTAAAGCATTCCCTTCATCGAGAAGATCCTGGTGACGGGACACGCCGCGAAGAGGAGTCAGAACGCCGTTCAGGAAGAAGCCTTTCTGCGGATCAAAGACCATTTCTCTTACGCCGTGGCGAACATCGACTTCATCGAGAACTTCATTGTGTCTTCTCAGCGTTGCGTAAGCGGTGTAGAGATACGGATCAACCGTTCCCTGCCACAGATGCACATTTTTGAGTTCGACTTCCGCCTGCACATGTTCTTCTGCCTGCTTTTCTACAAAGGCCACCTGGTTCCCTTCTGCGTCGACAAGCTTAAAGCTGACGAAATCACCTTTTTCCGGGTTCTTGATCCAAGCGTTGAAGACAAATTTCGCTTCCTTCTTTTCAACGTCCGGATAGGAACGGACAGTGAATCCGTTGGATCCTTTATATTCAAGATCGAAGTGTGTCTTCGGAACGATAATGATGTCCACGCCTCTGTAGAGTCCGCCATAGAATGTGAAGTCTGCAGTCTGGGGATAGATCCGGTCATTAAAGCTTGAATCCACCTGGATTTCAATGTCATTTTCTCCTGCATGAATCAGATCTGTGATATTGAAGGTGAAGATGGAATATCCGCCTTCATGATAGGCTGCCTTCTTGCCGTTAACGAGAACTGTTGCGATATCTGCAGCTGCATTAACTCTCATGAAGATCTGGCTACCCGGCTTGAGTTCACCGAAATCGACCTTCTTTTCATAGACGGTCAATCCTCTTTTGTAATCATTTCCGCCATCCTGGCCGTCATATTTGTTCCAGGTATGTGGCAGATCGACATGAACCCACTCAGGGCTGATCTGGCCGTCCACATCATCGTTTTTAAACTGGAATTTCCAGTCTTTGTTGATAGACTTAATTTCTCTCATCGAATTATGCTCCTAAGTTCTTCAAGAACTGACTAATATATTCTTCTTCCATCTGGCCTTTGTATTCTCCGTGGATAAACGCGTCGAGCACGGTTTCCCGGAAGTCTTCCCAGCTCTTCTTTTCATTCTTAACCTGAATCGGGTAGAACAGGACGCCATTGACTTTTGCCGCATCCATATCTCCTTTTGCATCCCCCACCATTAAGACATGGTCAAGGTCATATCCTTTCGGAATGAGATTCTTGATGCATGCGGCTTTGGTTCCGGCTTCCTGGGTCAGGATGATATCGGTGAATTCAATCAGCCCGAATCTCGTCCATTCTTCCATAACCGCTTCGTTGTTGGCCGATGAGACGATTGCCACATTTGCGACTTTATGAGCGGCTTCAAGACCTTCAAGCGCGCCTTCAAAAGCTGCATTTTCTTCCGGAGGAAGAGCTTTGATGCTCTTGTTGACATTTTCAGACCAGACTAGCGTCTTTGATAAAATCGCACTGTCCTTGTTTTCAAGTTCTCTTTCAAGAGAGGCGTTTGAAAGCTCCTTCGTGTTGTTGACCCATTCTTTCAGATCTTCAATACCTTCAATCGGTGCGAAATTTTCATTCACCTCTTCCAGAATCTGAAGCAGTCCCTTGAAACGGTTGATTCCTCTTGTGATTTCATAGAGGTTGATTTCATTCCAGCGCTTTTGGATCTGTTCGGCATCCTTTTCGAGATGCCATTCCTTGATCATTTCGGGTCCGAAACTGTTAAAATGCTTGATGTCCATGGTGTCCATTGCACAGCCGTCACTGTCCACGCAGACCAGAAAATCTTTTGTCTTTTTATAATTATCAAATGCTGTTGCCATTGGTTTTTCCACTGATGAAAAAAGGCAGACTCCAAGCGGAGTCTACCTCATGCTTATGCTTTGGTTTCTTCTTCCACTTCAACAACTTCATCCTTCTTCGGATCAAGTTTGTCGAGCGTTTCCCAGATACCCAGCATATATTCCGCTCCTAAAGCACGGTCGTATAAGCCGTAGCCAGGCTTTCCGGTTTCACCCCAAATCATGCGGCCATGGTCCGGACGGATATATCCATCAAATCCGGCGTCATGGTACGCTTTTAGGATTTCGACCAGGTCAAGTGAGCCGCAGCTTGATTTGTGGGCTGCTTCTTCAAAGCTTCCGTCATCGAGAATCTTAACGTTTCTGATGTGCGCGTTGTGAACTCTGCCCATTTTCGTGTACTTCTTCGCCATTTCCGCGTAGTCATTGCTGGCTGCACATCCAAGGCTGCCTGAGCATAAGGTCAGCCCATGGTTAGGCGCATCATACAAAGCTAAGAAACGGTCAATGTTTTCTTCGTTTGTAATGATTCTCGGAATTCCGAAGATTGGCCATGGCGGATCATCCGGATGGATAGCCATATTAACGCCTTCTTCAACAGCGACCGGCATAATTTCCTTGATGAAATATTCAAGGTTCTTCCAGAGGCCTTCTTCGCCGAGTTCTTTATAAGCGTTGATCAGTTCGGTCATTTCTTCCGGTGTGTAGCTTGAATCCCATCCTGGAAGTGTAAGTTTGGTCGGGTCAAGTTTATCCACGTCTTCCTTGTAATAAACAAGAGCATTTGATCCGTCTTCCAGTTCATGGTCAAGCTGTGAACGTGTCCAGTCAAATACCGGCATGAAGTTGTAAACAATGGTCTTCACGCCCTGCTTTGCGAGCCTTCTGATATTTTCTTTGTAGTTTTCAATATAACGCTTGTAGTCGCCACGGCCGAGTTTGATATCTTCATGAACAGGAACGGATTCGATAACTTCCATGGTCATGCCCGCATCATTGATTTCTTTCTTCAGATGCGCGATTGATTCTTCCGGCCACACTTCGCCAACAGGCGTGTCGTATACAGCGGTAACGATACCTTCTACTCCCGGGATCTGTCTGATCTTTTCAAGAGTTACAGGATCATCATCACCATACCATCTAAATGTCATCTGCATAGTGTGCGTCTCCTTGTTTCAAAGCGCGTGTCGCGTCTTGCCAGAGTATTAATTAAAGGTGAGTATCCCAAGCGTCGCAGAATGCGTCAACCGGGCTTTCACCCTTGAATTCGGATTTGCCAGTGATCTTATCAACAACAGCCTGGATGGTTTCCGGTGTTGGTGAATAAGCGTTGATGAACGTCGGGACCATTGGCGCGTCAATGAGGTGGAATGGGTTGTACAGGCTGACGAAGATCGTCGGCAGTTCTGTGACATACCAAGGAATATCCGGTCCCATCGGGACGTTCCATGTAATTCTTCTTACATTGGACTGCGAGAATCCTTCAATATCGGCAACCAGAATGACAGCGTCATACTTGTCCGTGAATTCCTTGACAGGAGTTCCGGCGAGCAGTTTCTTGCCCATCTTCGGGTCAGCGCCAAGCGCGCGGATATCAAAGACATCGACATCAAATCCCGCTTCTTTCAGGTCCTTAACGAAGACGTCAAGCGGTCCTTCTTTCACTTCCTGACCCGGTACAGCCATGGAATTGAATCCGAGCGGATACACCATCAGTCTCTTGTATTTATCCGGTGTGAGCGGAAGCTGATCTTGGGTGTTCTTGACAAGCGTGATCGCTTCGTCCGCAACCTTCCTCTGAGCCTTCTTATGTTCTTCACAGCCGATCACGACAAGGTCTTCTTCTTTTGGAACAAGGTTTCCGGCTTTCTGTTTTTCAGGAAGCTTCAGATAAGCCTTAAGGCCTAAAATCCTTTCAAGGGCTTCGTCAATACGATCCATCGTAAGGATGCCGTCTTCAATTCCCTGCTTGACAGAAGCGATATCTTCTTCACGATCTCTGTAGTAAAGGAACATGTCGCATCCTGCGGCAATCGCTGTCGGAATAATCTTCGAACGCTTCATCTTGGAGGTCAGACCAACCATGTGAGAAGCATCTGTGATAATCAGACCGTTGAATCCGAGTTTTTCACGAAGGAGTCCCTGAAGCAGTTCCGGAGCAAGCGTTGCCGGCATGATGTCTTTATCTTCAATGCCTTCAACAAGCTTTCTCGTATATTCAGGAAGCTGAATATGACCGATCATGATGGACTGCATGCCCGCATCGATCAATCCCTTATAGATCATGCCGTAGGTCTTATCCCATTCTTCAGGCGTCATGTCATTGATTGTGGTGACGATATGCTGGTCACGTTCATCAAGACCATCACCTGGGAAATGCTTCATGCAGCATGCGATTCCGGCTTCCGTTGCGCCCTTGAAATAGGCTAAAGAGTTGTCCAGAACTTCCTGGGGCTTGTTGGAAAATGCGCGGTTTGAAATAACACAGTTTCTCCAGTTGTAGGTAACATCGACAACCGGAGCAAAAGTCCAAGAACATCCGACTGCTGCAGCTTCGATACCGCCGTAAAGACCCATCAGATATGCATTTTCAGGGTTCTTGGTCGCGCCGATTGCAACGCCTTTCCCAATTTCGGTACCCCCGGATACCGCGCCGTTTCCACCTTCTTCTACATTTGCAGCAATTAAGGCCGGGATTTTTTCATTGTCCTGAATTGTGCGGTTCTGGGCCTGAAGCTGTGCGCCAGGAAGGTTCATGTATCTGAATCCGCCCTGCTGATAATGCTTAACATCTGAAGCCAATTGATCTTTGGTTTCATCATTGAAATCATAAACCATGTCTACGAAGAGCTGATTGATCTTTTCGTCCAGGGTCATGCCTTTAATGGTGTCTTCAACCCATTTGATCTGATCATCATCCAAATAGAATGGCTTTTCTTTCAGGTTAACCATAATCCACCTCTTTTATAGATTTGAAAGTTTACAGTCCTTTCACGACTTTCAATTTATAGAAAGAATGCGGACAGAAGAACTGTCCGCATAAATTAATCGAATTATTCGTCTTCTGCCGGGATGTCCAGTCCGAGAAGTTTCTGGTTTTCAGCAATCTTCTTCTTGCCAAGCGGATACCAGAACATCAGGAGAACACCAATTGCGATGTAGCCAATACCAGGAACCAAGGTTGAATACATATAGATACCGTCTGTAACGGACTTCGCCTGTTCAATTACCTGTGATCCTGTAGTAGAAACATATCCAATTGCGGTTAAAGCGAAACCGGAGATACCGCCAGCGATAGCCTGACCGATCTTACGCGCGAAGGAATAGATACCATAAACTGTACCGTCTTCACGCTTGCCGGAGAGGATTTCCTGCTGGTCGATGACGTCTGTGATGAAAGCCCAGATCATCAGGTTGAAGAGGCCGGAACCGAGGGACGCAATCGCGTAAAGTCCGACAAAGACCCATGCATTGGTAATCTTCAACATGTAGATGAGAACAAAGACTACACCAGCGACGATGAGCCCGAGTGAACATGCTTCTTTCTTACCCCATTTACGGATAATAGTCTTAGAGAACGGAGCAAGGATTAATGTTCCTGCAACACCTACGACAGCAACCGCGGACATAGCAGCCGGGTTTTTGAAGTAGTCGTTGTAGAGGTAGCCGCTCATGGACTGAGCCACGAACATACTGACTGTTAAGAGAATAGAGCAGATGATGATAGAAACGAGGGAACGGTTCTTAAAGAACGCGCCGACCATTTCACCAACACTCTTCTTTTCCTGTTCTTCTTTCTTTTCTTCAATGACGACACGTTCAAGACACCACTTATGGCAAAGGGTGTAGCAGATGAACGCGCAAACCGCGAAGACTAATGAAAGGATAAAGAAACGGTCTGCAGAAAGTACGCCGTTCTTGTAGACGATCAGCGGTACGAGCATACCGACGAACATACCCGCGAGGGACGCGCCGACAGAACGGAAGGTTGAAAGCTGACCACGTTCAACAGGATTTGCTGTGATTGCAGCAGCCATGGAACCGTAAGGAATGTTGATTGCCGTGTAAGCAAAGGAACCCCAGAGGAGGTAGGTGAAGAACATCCAAACGTTCTTTCCTGTTGCACTCCAGTTCTGAACGAACGGGAGGAACATGAGGACACCCGCGATAACAACCGGTAACGACATACGTTTAATCCAAACTCTGTAACGTCCATACGGATGGGATTTTGAACGGTCGACTAACTGCCCCATTCCGATATCGGTGAACGCATCAACGAAACGTCCGACAAGGAAAAGGGTACCAACGAGAGCTGCGGAGATACCGAGAACGTTGGTGTAATATAACATAATGAACTGAGAGACTAAGATAAAGAAGAAGTCGTTACCGAAGTCCCCAAACATGTACCCAAGTTCGTCCTTTATCCCNNAGGTCTCACATTGGTTTCGACGACGTCTTTGACCGGAAGGCCCTGCTGGGCGCCGTTTTTCTGGTTTGCCATTATAAACTCCTTAATAGCTATCGAAATAGTAGATAATATCACGCGAGCCGCGGCAGGCGGCCTGCTTTACAATGAATTAAAGTCTGGTATCCCAAGCGCCGCAGAACGCGTCGACAGGCGAGACACCCTTGAATTCTGATCTTCCTAATAATTTATCAACAACTGCGTCAACTGCAGCTTCAGAAGCGCTGTACGCGTTGATGTAAGTCGGAACCATCGGTACATCGATCAGATGGAACGGATTGTTAAAGCTGATAAAGATCGTTGGCATGACGGTGACATACCAAGGAATTTCAGGTCCCATCGGGATTGTCCAATGAATTCTTCTTTCGTTTGATGTGGATACTCGGTCAATATTTGCAAGCACAATGGCTGCATCATATTTTTCAGAGAATTCTTTAACCGAAGTTCCGGCAAGCATTGCTTTTCCGGCTTTCGGATTCGAGAAAACTTCACGCGCATCGAAGACTTCGACTTCAAAGCCTTCCTTGGTCATCTTTTCGACAAACATGTCGACCGCGCTCTTTTCCGGTGTGATTCCAGGAATCTTCAAACCGTTAAACCCGAGCGGATAGACGATCAGTTTCTTTTCTTTTTCCGGGCTGATCGGAAGCTGGTTTTTGGTGTTTTTGACCAGCGTGATGGATTCATCCGCAATCTTCTTCTGCGCATCAAGCACTTTTTCAGATCCGACAATGACCAGGTCTTCTTCCGGCGGAACCAGATTTCCGGCCTTCTGTTTTTCAGGAAGGTTTAACATTGCCTTGAATCCGAGAACACGTGTCAGAGCTTCATCCAGTCTTTCCATGGTGAGAAGTCCTGATTCCAGTGCGTCTTTCATAGCCTGTACATCTTCGTCTTTATCTCTGTAATAAAGGAACATGTCGCAGCCTGAGGCAATCGCAGTCGGAACCATTTCATGCCGGTGCATCTTCGAAGTAATCCCAACCATATGGGAAGCATCCGTGATGACCAGTCCGTTGAACCCGAGTTCGTCGCGCAGGAGATCCTGCAGAAGTTCAGGGGCAAGTGTAGCCGGCATGATATCTTCATCCTTGATACCAGGACGAAGCATTCTCTGGATCTGCGGCATCTGAATATGGCCAACCATCACAGATGGAACGCCTGCTTCAATCATGCCCTTGTAGACATAGCCGAAGGTCTTGTCCCATTCTTCCTTGGTGAGGTCTGTCTGAGTCGTGACGATATGCTGGTCACGTTCGTCAACACCATCTCCCGGGAAGTGCTTCATACAGCAGGCAACTCCTGCTTCATGGGCTCCTCTCATGTAAGCCAGTCCGTTTTCAAGGACAGCCTTCGGGTCGCATCCAAACGCGCGGTCCGCTACAATACAATTTCTCCAGTTCAGCATGATGTCTACAACCGGGGCAAATGTCCAGTTGCATCCCTGGGCCGCTGCTTCCATGCAGCCGTACAGACCCATGAGGTAGGCATTTTCGGAATTCTGAGTCGCACCGATCGCCGCGCCTCCCCCGATTTCCGTTCCTCCCGAAACCGCGCCATTTCCGCCTTTTTCAACGTTGGCAGCGATCAGAGCCGGGATCTTCATGTTATCCTGGATCAATTTATTCTGTTCTCTCAGTTTTTCCGGAGGCAGATTCATGTATCTGTAGCCAGACGGTTGATACTTTTGAACAGTTTCTTTGAGTTCTTCAGGATCGTAATCATAGACCATGTCAATAAAAAGTTGATTGATCTTTTCATCAACTGTCATTGATTTGATGGTATCTTCCACCCACTGAACCTGATCATCATTCAAATAGAATGGTTTTTCTTTTAAATTGATCATTCTTGTTCCTTTCCGGCGTCTCTATCGATACGTCTATCTTATTTGTTACCCTGCTATTCGTGTAGGTTTAATGTTTTTTGGAACATTTTTTTATCACGATCAATTTTATTTTATGATATTCATTCCAAATGAATGGTTCGCTCAATTATTAATTTGCTTTAACTGATCATAGCACCAGTTGTCGTTTTGATTTTGTAACCCGTTTCGAGTTGCTAACAATTCGGTGACAACTTCAAGTTTGTCCGATGGGAATCCCGTTTGCATTCTCTTTTGACGTATCCCCTTCAAAAGATGGGTAAAAGTAATCCTAGAATGCGGTATTTCAAACATTCATAGGAGCGATTATGAAAAAAGTATTAGAAAAGATTTCAGAAATCGGCATTATTCCGGTTGTGGTTCTTGATGATGTGAAAGATGC
Organism: Eubacteriaceae bacterium UBA7485; assembly: GCA_002478485.1. Taxonomy (GTDB): domain Bacteria; phylum Bacillota; class Clostridia; order Eubacteriales; family Eubacteriaceae; genus UBA7485. The sequence continues at coordinate 9,834 of DLOL01000087.1, forward strand.
AGAACCTTTAGCTGAAGCCTTAATCAAAGGCGGGCTTCCAAGTGCTGAAGTGACATTCAGAACAGAAGCAGCTGAAGAATCCATTCGCATTATGTCTGAAAAATTCCCTGAAATGCTCGTAGGAGCCGGAACTGTTTTGACAATTGCCCAGGCGCAGCGCGCAAAGGAAGCCGGAGCCCAGTTCATTGTCAGCCCTGGATTCGATCCGGAAATCGTCGCCTGGTGCCAGAAAGAAAACATTGCTGTTCTTCCGGGTACCTGCACGCCTTCGGAAGTCATTCAGGCTTACAATATGGGGCTGAATACATTGAAATTCTTCCCTGCCGAACAAGCAGGCGGTCTTCCAATGATCAAAGCGATGTGCGCGGCTTTCACAACTCTTAAATTCATGCCAACTGGCGGAATTAATGCAAAGAATGTAGAAGATTATCTTAACTATGACCGAATCATCGCATGCGGCGGAAGCTGGATGGTTTCACCCGACTTAATTCGCTCTGGCGACTTTGACCAGATTGAAAAACTCGTGCGCGAAGCAAGCGATATCGTAAAAAAGATTAGAGGATAATTGCCTTTCATCATGAATGCAGTCTGTTTTCCTCTCACGAGGTCAACACACTGCATTCATAACTCCATTGCTTTTATTTGGTTTTTATTAGATTTCATTTCTCTTTATTTTTGTTTTGTTCATAACCTTCTCTAATTCTACAACGTAAATCCATTTCATTCAACTACTTTTTAATTACATTTATTTTTTATTTATATATTATTCATGTTTTTTATAACAATACAAAACTTTCTGTATTGTATAGCAATTTAAAACGTTTACATTATAACAATTGGTTATTTATTTAATGTGTTGAAGAACACTTTTTGTTTACTTTGTCAAACTCGCTGTCTTTACATAGACATAATACGTCTATATTATAGGCCGATGAAACTTTTTCATTCGTAAGTGTAAATAATGAAACTATCTTGCAAATATTTTGGATACAATTTACAACAAAAAACTGCCCTGAAAGAGGCTCAAGGCAGTTCATACATGGATTTAGAGGTTAAAGTACGCTTTCGCGTTATCATGAGAAATATCTTCAATTAACTTTCCGAGATACTTTTCATCATTCGGGTATTCGCCGTTTTCAACCCAGTTGCCGACTTTATTGGCAAGGATTCTTCTGAAATATTCATGTCTCGGGAAGGACAGGAAAGATCGAGAGTCAGTCAGCATGCCGATAAAGGTTGAAATTAATCCTTCATCAGCCAGCGCTTCCATCTGGCGTTCCATCCCTGGCTTGTGATCCATAAACCACCAAGCGGTGCCGTACTGCAATTTTCCCTTCGCTTCCGGTCCCTGGAAATTTCCGATCATGGTTGCGAGCATTTCATTGTCTTTCGGGTTCAGATTGTAAAGAACCGTCTTGGGAAGTTCATTGGTCTTGTCCATATTATTGAGAAGACCCTGAAGTTCCTTTGAATAGTTCATATCGCTCATGCTGTCAAATCCTGTATCCGCTCCGAGCTTCTTAAACATGCGGTCGGAATTGTTTCTTTGCGCGCCGATATGAAGCTGCATGACCATGCCGCGCTTTGCATATTCTCTTCCCAGATGAGAAAGGACATAGCCTCTATATTTGGCGTATTCTTCCGGTGTCAGATCTTCATTGTTTCTTCTCTTCTGGAAGATCACTTCGACTTCTTCCGGTGTTGCGTCTTCATAAATGTTGTATTCAAGTGAATGGTCGCTTGCTTTTACGCCCATTTCCTTGTCAAAATAATCGAGGCGCTTGTCAAGAGCTTCGGTAAGGTCTTCAACCGTGTTGATTTCCATGTCCGCCGCCTTTGCCAGCTGATCGACATAGTCATTGAAGTCTTCCTTTTCCATCGCGACTGCGCGGTCCGGTCTAAAGGTCGGGAGCACTTGAATGTCGATGCTGTCATCATCTTTAATCTTCTTGTGCCATTTTAAATCATCGATCGGGTCGTCCGTCGTCATAAGCACTTCAACGTTCATCTTCTTTAAGAGATTGCGGACGGAATATTCAGGCTTCTTCAGCTTTTCATTGATTTCAACCCAGATTTCATCCGCGGTTTCCGGTGAAAGAGGCTTGTCAATGTCAAAATAACGCTGCAGTTCTAGATGAGTCCAGTGATACAGCGGATTTCCGATCGCGTTCTGGATCACTTCTGCGTAAGCGTCAAACTTGTCCTTGTCGGAGGCGTCTCCTGTAATGAGTTCTTCAGGAATTCCGTATGAGCGCATCGCACGCCACTTATAATGGTCTCCGCCAAGCCAGGCCTTTGTGATGTTTTCAAAATTGCCGTCTTCGTAGATTTCCTGCGCGCTCAAATGGTTGTGGAAATCGATAATCGGCATCTTTTCTGCATGTTCATGATAGAGTTTTTTTGCAGTATCGGTCTGAAGCAGAAAATCTTCATCCATAAATTTTTTCATATTTTCCTCTAAATTGAGGCAGAGACAAAGTCTCTGCCTTCTCTTGATGCAACTGAAGAATCAGTCTACGTATTTTTTCAGTGTTTCTCTGACAGCGCCAGGTCCCGCGATCATTTCTTCAAACATTGTGACGACCTTGTCGCCCAGCACCTTTTCCTTGACCAGATCCACGCCGAAGATGTCCTTGTTTTTCAGGAGCGGTTCGATCTTCGCGCGAACATCCTTATCGCCTAGTTTGATATCAGCCACATACTTGCGGACGGTATCCAGCATCGGATCCGGTGAAATTTCCATTTCTTTTCCTTCGTCATCGATGCCCATCAGGTAGCGGATCCATCCAGCGAAGACGAGCGGAATCAGATTGAGGTCTGCGACATCAAGGAGTTCGCTTTCCAGATACTTCTGAATGGTGTGGCCGAAACGGATCGCAAGCTTCTGGGAAGTGTCTGTGGCAATTCTCTGCGGCGCATCAGGCATGAACGGATTCGGGAAACGGACGTTGACGACCGTGTCGATGAATTCTTTCGGGTCCAGCACGCCAGGATCGACCACCACTTTCAGGGCTTCATCATATCCGAGCCCCTTGATCAGCTTAACCAGTTCAGGATCCTTCATTTCCGCGGAAATCAGCTTGTAATCGAGCAGGCATCCGAAAACGGCAAGTGCGGTATGAAGCGGGTTCAGGCAGGTGGTGACCTTCATGGTTTCCACTTTGTCTACGGTTTCTCTGTCCGTGAAGATAAATCCTGCTTCTTCCAGCTTCGGTCTTCCGTTCGGAAAACTGTCTTCAATGACCAGATATTCGGTTTCTTCTGCGTTTACGAACGGAGCGACAAACATCCCCATTGCAGTTTTGACCGGTTCAAGGTCTTCAACACCGTCTTCCTTGAGCATCTTTTCGACACTTGCATCCGGTCTCGGGGTAATCTTATCGATCATAGACCATGGGAAGGAAACTTTTTTGTCATCTTTGACGTAGCTGACAAATCCTTCATCTGCTTTTCCGTTCTTCGCCCATTCTTCGGCAAATGTTACAATTGCGTCTTTCAGCTTATCGCCGTTATGGCTGACATTGTCTGTTGAAACCATGGCGATCGGGAGTTCTCCGTGCTGATAGCGGTCATAGAGGAGACCGGCAACTTTTCCAAGATAACTCTTTGGTGCTTCCGGACCGTTCTTGAGATCTTCGTCAACGAGCTTTAAGAATTTTCCATCCGGTGATGTCAGGTTATATCCTTTTTCTGTAATCGTGAATGTCGCCATCTGGAGTGAAGGATTTTCAAAGATTTCTTTTAATCTTGCATAATCCTTTGCGTTGTCGGAATCCAGTGTGACTGATTCAACGATAGAGCCGACCACTGTCTTATCAACAGTTCCATCTGATTTTAGGGTGACGGCGATATTCAAATCATCATGCGGCTTGTTTGATTTGTTGATGATGTCGTAGTCAAAACCTTCCGCAACAACAATCCCTTTATCGATTTTTCCTTCATTGAGCATATTCTGAAGAGCGTTCGCATGGAAAGCCTTGAACAGATTCCCTGCGCCAAAGTGAATCCAGAAAGGCGCTTCCTGCGTATTTTTCTGGACTTGTTCTCTATCAAACTTCGGAAGATTGTAACCTTTTTCTTCCCATAAAGCCTGATCTTTCTTCAGTCCTTCATTTGTTAACTGCATATCATCTCTCCTTGTTATTGATGCTTACAATTACTGTACGTTATTGTTTATATCCGTAAACAAAAAGAAAAAAAGCCAGACCTGCAGTTAGTCTGGCTTGAAAGCAATAATCTGTTTTTAATTTCTTCTTGAACGGCGCCTGTCAAGTTCTGAAAGGATTTTTTTCCTCAGACGGATGTCATCCGGCGTAACTTCCACCAGCTCATCGTCTTCGATAAACTCGAGCGCTTCTTCAAGCGTGAAGACTTTTGGATCAATCAGCTTTAACGCTTCATCCGACCCTGAAGCACGGGTATTCGTCAGCTTTTTGTTCTTGGTCGGATTGACAATAATATCATCCGATTTATTGTTAATCCCCACGATCATGCCTTCATAGACAGGAGTGGCCGGACCAACAATCAGCGTTCCGCGATCCGAGAGGTTAAACAGAGAATAAGCCATGGTGTCCCCGTTGACGCCTGAAATCAACACCCCGTTCTGACGGCCAGGGATTTCGCCAAAGTAATCTTCAAAATCGATAAAGCGTCTGACCAGCGTCCCTTCACCATGGGTGTCATTGATGAATTCGGACTGATATCCTAAGAGTCCCCGGGTCGGAACATGAAATTCCAGCTTCGTCCATCCCTGATCCGAACTCATGGAAATCATGGTTCCTTTTCGGATGTTAAGCTTCTGGATGACGGTTCCTGAATATTCATCGGGAACACTGATGATCACTTCTTCGACCGGCTCCTTCTTCTTTCCGTTTTCGTCTTTTCTTAGAATGACTTCAGGCTTGGACACGCCGATTTCATAACCTTCTCTTCTCATATTTTCAAGAAGGATGGATAAATGAAGTTCTCCTCTGCCCGAAACCTTATATCCTTCGGTTGTGTCCGGAAGCGGTTCGACGCGCATGCCCACGTTGACTTCCAGTTCTTTTTCAAGTCGTGCCTTTAAATGTCGGGTGGTGACAAACTTTCCCGATTTTCCCGCAAACGGGCTGGTGTTGACGAGGAAATTCATGGAAAGAGTCGGCTCTTCGATCTCAATCATGTCCATCGGCTCGCACTGGTTGATTTCACCGATCGTCTCGCCAATCATGATATCGGGAATTCCGGAGATCACTGCGATATCGCCGGCTGTCGCTTCTTTTACTTCCACACGGGACATTCCCTTGTAAACGAAGACCTGGCCGATTTTGCATTTTTCAAAACTTCCATTCCTTTTATAAACTTCCAGTTTATCTCCGGGATGAATCGTGCCTTTTTCAATTCTTCCGATTCCAAGCCGCCCGATATAGTCATCATATGCAAGGGTGGAAATCTGCATCTGAAGCGGTTCAAGCGACAGATCTTCTTTATTTCCCGCTCTCTCCACGATGGTTTCAAACAAAGGTGTGAGATCGGTGCTGTCGTCATCAAGTTCTCTTTTTGCAATCCCCTGCTTCGCGATTCCGTAGAGAATTGGAAAATCCAGCTGCTCGTCATTTGCTCCGAGTTCGACAAACAGATCAAAAACTTCATCCACCACTTCTTCAGCCCTCTGATCTTTTTTATCAATCTTATTGATAAAAAGAATCGGATTCAGTCCCTGCTCAAGAGACTTGTTGAGGACAAAACGCGTCTGCGGCATAGGGCCTTCAGAAGAGTCAACGAGCAAAATGACGGTGTCAACCGTCTTGAGAATACGTTCCACTTCCGAAGAGAAGTCCGCATGACCGGGAGTATCTACAATATTGATCTTAGTGTCTCCATGCATGATGGAGCAGTTTTTGGAGTAAATGGTAATTCCGCGTTCTCTTTCCAAGTCATTGGAGTCCATCACGCAGTCCACCACTTCCTGGTTTTCTCTAAACACGCCGCTTTGAGCGAGGAACGCGTCGACTAAAGTGGACTTTCCCGCATCAACATGGGCAATTACAGCAATATTAATAATCTTTTGAGGTTTTTCTGACATGTACTTCTCACTTCATGCGCCTTTGTCCAAAAGCGCTATTTTCTCAAAAATAACCCCGGGAATCGGGGTTATCACCATACAATATTATACGCCTAAGAAGCCGTGGAATAAACCCGGCTTCTACTTGTTAACGTGCTCAGATTATTAATTTTGCTGGGCAGTTGATTGATTTGAATCGTTCGATGCAGTTGCTGCTGTATTTTTGTTAGAGCTGCTCGAGTTGCTGGCAGCGGTGTTTTTATTGGAGGCTGCCGCAGTGCTCGTGGCCTGTGCGGTTGTTCCGCTGTCCGTGCTCTGATCTGATCCCTGAGAATCAGAATCCGGTGTCTGTGAGCTCGATCCCTGATTTGAGCTTGATGAAGACGAGCTGTTCTGGTTCGAACTGCTTGATGTATCCTGCGTATTCTGATCTGTCGTCTGGGTTTGTGCTGGCTGCTCATCCTGATGCGACGTGTCCTGATCATCTTCATCCTGCGTGTAATCCGAATCAGTATCCGAATCATAAGTGGATGAATTGCTGTGCGAAGAAGTGTCGTCTGAATAAGTGCTGCTGCCAGAACCTGAAGAGCTTGTAGCGCCGCTTTCACGGTCCGTGGCTTTCACAGTCGGTTCCGTGGTTTTATTCTGGTTTTGCTGAACCTGCACTTCCTGTTTTGCCTTCTCTTCCTGGCTTCTTGCATTGTAGGCGTTGACGCCAAGCACACCGATCACGATGGCGCACAACGCGACGAGAATTCCGATAAAGATTTTGAATTTCTTATGATTGTCTTTATGGACCGCGCCTTCTTCGTCAAGATAAACATCATTCGGGTCTAGATCCGCACGGTTTATGGAGTCCGTATCAAGTGGGGCGGTTTCGAAAGCTGCTTCTGGAACTGCGCTTTCTTCGACAGGAGCCGTGTCAATCGGCGCGGTTTCAAATTTGCCGTCATCCGATTCCGGTTCCTTATCTATCTGTTTTTTGACATCATACGGATTGAATGCAACCGTCTCATCCGGCGCGTCAAGCGGCATTGTTAAAATCATGCCGTCATCTTCATCCGGAATCCCTGCGCTCCCCAGCACCATGGTTTCATCTTCATCCGGAAGCTTTATGTTTTCCAGAACCATGGTTTCGTCTTCGTCCGGCAGACTCGTATTTCCAGCACCTGCCGTTTCGGTCCGGTCCGGGATGATTGGACTTCCAAGAACGACAGTTTCATCCGTTACCTGGTCAAGAGGGGCTGTTGAAGCCTCGTCATCATTATCCGCAAAATCATAGATCGCTTTATCATTTACTTGATCTCTATCGTCAGGAAAAAGACCTTCAGGAGAAGCTGCATCCGCGTCTGACTGACCCACAAAATCCTCGTTCTTACCTGTGTCTCCAAATTCAAGAACATCTGCAGGCTCAGGTTGATTATGAAGGAGCCAATCCTCGTCCTCATCCGCTTCCGCAGCAAACCCATCCAGAATATCCTGGTAATCTTCGGTTTGCTCTTCAGGTTCATCCTTGCCGAGTCTCACATTTTCGAAACTGTCCGAGTCGAAAAGTTCTTCTGCAAAGATGTCACTGTCGCGATTTTCTTTTGTCACTTGTCCACCTTCTGAATGCTTCATAATACGGTTACTAAGTTTAAGTTAGCTATTATAACACATACCAGACCGCCAATCACTTAAACAAAGATTTCTCAATAAAAATTAGACGATTCTAGAATTAGTGTATCTTAATTTGTAAGGTGTCTGATAAAATATAGTAAATTGATAGAAAGGCGGGATTTCATGCGGCAAAAAGCTTTAGACCGGCGCGTGAAACGCACACGCGCAAATCTTAGAGCCAGCATCACTAAGCTGCTCCATCAAAAACCTGTCAATGAAATCACGGTCCGGGAAATCTCAGAAGGAGCTGACATCAACAGAGCCACCTTTTACCTCCATTATAAAGATGTGTATGATATGATCGATAAAATCGAAAATGAGATGTTTGAGGAGTTTGAAAAGATTATCTCCGCCCACTCCCCCGAGGAGTTTAAAGAACATCCATTCCTGGTCATACAGGACATCTTTACATTTCTGGACCAAAACAAAGACATGTGCTCAGCGCTTTTATCCCCGAACGGAGATATGGCTTTTGTGGAAAAATTGAAAGCGGTGCTATGGAAAAAATGCGCGTATGACTGGGAAAAGCTGTATGGAAATAACGGCCAGATTGATTTAGGTCCTTACATCAGCTTTGTTTTGAGCGGTTCGATCGGACTTCTCTCCTACTGGCTTGATGATCAGAAAAATACAAGAACAGCGGAAGAGATGGCAAAAATGGCCGAGCAAATGATCATGAGAGGCCTCCACTCATTGGAAAATTAAAAGGGCAAGGTGACGAAACCGTCACCTTTTTTTACATTTTCTTTATTTTTCCGACAAAATAGCTCTTAATCGGTTTTGGAACCATTCTTAAAAGCTTATTCATTCCTCCGGGAACGATCACGCCTTCATTCTTCATCAGTCCTGCTACCCCGGTCCTCGCCACTTCTCTCGGAGACATGGCAAGCTTTGGTGTCTCGCTTCCAGCTTTATGAAAAAATCCTGTATTCGTGCTCCCGGGGCACAAGGCGCAAACTTGAACCCCGTGTTTTCGTGCCTCTGCCCGTACTGCAAGGGTGTAATCGAGCACGTAAGCCTTACTCGCAAAATAGGAAGCGGTGTAAGGTCCCGGCTGAAAGGCGCCGGTTGACGAGAGGTTGAGAATTTTTCCGCATCCGCTCCGGTACATTTCTCGTAAAAAGAATTTTGTCAGTCCGGTCAGCGTGACAACATTCAAAATCAGTTCACCCTCCTCCTTACTCCAGTCAATCTCGGAAGCTTCCCCGATACTGCCTGCTCCTGCATTATTGACTAGTATGTGGACGGGAAGCGGTTTGTCCTGATCTTTATAGGGTTCAAGAAGTGAACAAACCTGATCGAACAGGGCCTGGGCGCTATCGGGAAGGGACAAATCCTGCACAGCATACAAAATGATCTGATCACCGGGGCGAAGACGCGCCAGTTTATCTGTAGCTTGCCTGAGGCGCTCTTCATTGCTCCCGGCAAGGATTAAATCATATCCCCGTTCGAGAAGCTCGCGCGCGATTTCATAACCGATCCCGCCGCCAGCTCCTGTGACGAGCGCAAACTTTGATTTTTTCTTTTTCAATCGGAACCTCCTTAAATTTCCAGATGGATAACAATTAGCAATTGAGGTATGTATTTAATATAACGCAGTATCAATACATTATCGTGAAAAGGAGACGACGTGAATTTACTTTTTTGCATCAACAAAGGGTATGTCAATCACTTTCTCAACTGCCTCCGGAGTATTGAACTGAATGGCGGCGCGGACCACTACGATGTGCACATTCTTCACTCCGACCTTGACCCGAAGGTCATGGAAAGGATACAGGCAAGTGCGAATTGTTCAAGCTTTTACTATTACAAAATAGACGAAAGCATCTTTTCGGGCTTTCCGGAATTTCGAAGATACCCAAAGCAGATTTATTATCGGCTAGTCTCGGCCTTAATCCTGCCAAAGGAATTGGACCGAATTCTTTATCTTGATGCGGACCTGATTGTCATCAATCCGCTGAAAGAGCTCTATGAAACAGATTTTGAGGGAAACTGGTTTGGCGCTTGCACACATACAAATCCGATTTTCAACGTCTTCAACCAGGTGCGTCTGGGGGTGATCGAGCCGGGCACGCCTTATATCAATACCGGCGTGGTGTTAATGAATCTCCCTTTATTGAGAGAGAATATCAAAATCGAAGATATTCGGGACTACGTAAAATACCATAAGTTCACATTTATTCTTCCGGATCAGGACATTATCTACGGACTCTACGGTGACCATATCAAGCTTCTTGATACGCTCAAATATAACCTTTCAGACCGTGTGATGTTCTTTCATAACTCTGATCCGATGCTCGATCCCATTACGGTGGACTGGGTTCGCGAAAACACAGTGATTATCCATTACTGCGGAAAGAACAAACCGTGGAATAAGAAATATGTGGGGCTGTTAAATATCTTCTACGATGAACTGAAGCCGTTCTTTTTATCTGCGCCCCAAGTAACTGAACCGCATTATGAGCCGGATGAGATGAAATTGATTCAAATGTCAGAAATAGAAATGGACTAGATCGCAATCTAGTCCATTTCTCACCTCATGCTGTCAATCGGATAAAGAATAATCTGATCCGAATCTCTGGTTTTTTTTAAATCAATAATCCGCTGATTCTCTGATCCTCGAAAAGGAAGGGCGATATTTTTTAGTTCTTCCACAAACGGACCGTCCACGAGAATATCCGCACCCTCTAAAATTTCGTCTGTGCATTCTGTTCTGGCTCTGGAAGGCCTCTCACCACTCAACTCTTCATAAGTGAATCCCGAATAAATCCACACCGTCTTATCCGGATACATTTCCTTTACGGATTTAAGAAGCTGGCACACCTCTGTTTGATTCTCCGGTTCAAACGGCTCGCCTCCAAGAATTGATAGCCCCGCGATATAGGAAGGCTCAAGAGCTTTTAGAAGGTTCTTTTCCGTTTGTTCTTCATAAGGCTCTCCGGCTTGAAAAGACCAGGCTTCCTCATTAAAGCAGTTTTTGCAGGCATGCCTGCATCCGGATACAAATAAAGAGACGCGAATACCTTCTCCATTGGCAATATCCGGGTTCTTAATCGCTTTATAATTCATTTATCCTCCGTGTCAAATAGCATATAAGCTGGAAAGAACAGGATGGGTTCTGTCTCGTTCGATACTTTTATTTTGGAATGTTGCTGTTAAACCGCTCATCTTCCAGTTGCTTTCGACTCAGGCAAGCGTAAAAAAGGATCTATTCGCAGATGGAATTAGATCCTTTTTGTTTCTTAATTCTAAAGATGGAGGACCCGATCTTTTATTTCCTGGGTTCTTCCCTGATTCCAGAACTGACTTCCAATGTAACCACAGGTTCTCCGGGCAACGGATAACGTCTTCTGGTCCCTGTTTCCGCAGTTTGGACACTCCCACAAAAGTTTGTGATCTTCCTCTACGATTTCAATTTCGCCGTTATATCCACAGGCGGAACAGTAATCTGATTTTGTGTTTAGCTCTGCGTACATGATGTGTTCATAAATAAACTGGATGACCGAGACCACTGCAGGGATATTATCAAGCATATCCGGTATCTCAACATAGCTGATCGCGCCGCCTTTGGAAAGTTCCTGGAACTGGGACTCAAATGCAAGTTTCGAAAACGCGTCGATCTCTTCCGTCACGTTCACATGATAACTATTGGTGATGTATCCCTTATCCGTAATCCCCTCAATAATTCCAAACCGCTTTTGGAGGCATTTGGCGAATTTATAAGTCGTCGATTCAATGGGAGATCCGTAGATACTATAAGCGATATTCTCTTTTTCCGTCCATCTCTCGCAGGCTTCATTCATATGCCGCATGACATCCAAAGCGAATGGTGTAGCTGATGGATCGGTGTGAGTGGTTCCCTTCATAAAACGGACACATTCATAAAGACCTGCATATCCGAGCGAGATGGTAGAATAACCGCCATAAAGAAGCTTATCGATAGTCTCCCCCTTTTTCAGACGCGCTAGCGCGCCGTCTTGCCAAAGGATTGGTGCTGCGTCAGAAAGAGTCCCTTTGAGCCGTTTGTGGCGGCATATCAGAGCACGGTGGCAGAGTTCCAAACGCTCATCAAAAATCTCCCAGAAGCGGTTCTCGTCTCCTCCCGAACTGAGGGCAATATCCACTAGATTTAAGGTGACCACGCCCTGGTTGAAACGTCCGTAAAACTTATAGTTCCCGTCTTCATCTTTCCAGGGGCTCAGAGCACTTCTGCACCCCATAACCGGAAAGCAGTTTCCTTCCTTTAACTCAAACATTTTCTTTTCCGAGATATAATCCGGCACCATTCGTTTAGCTGTGCATTTGGCTGCAAGTTCGGTTAGATAGAAATACGCTCCGTCCTCGTAGACATTATCTTCTTCGAGGACATAAATCAGTTTCGGAAAAGCCGGCGTAACCCATACGCCCTGTGCATTTTTAACACCCTGGATCCGCTGTTTGAGCATCTCTTCAATGATCAGCGCAAGATCTCTCTTCTCTCTATCATTCTTTGCTTCATTCAGATACATAAACACTGTCAGGAACGGTGCTTGTCCGTTCGTCGTCATTAATGTGATGATTTGATATTGAATGGTCTGAACGCCCTTCTGGATTTCTCGGTAAAGTCTTGTTTCGACGATCTTGTCAAACGTCTCAGGACTCATTTCCGCCCCGCTCATTTCAATCTCTTCGAAAACCTCAGAACGGATTTTTTTCCTCGACACTTCCACAAACGGTGCGAGATGCGCTAGTGAGATACTTTGACCTCCATACTGGTTCGAGGCAACTTGCGCAATGATTTGCGTGGCGATGTTGCAGGCCGTTGAGAAACTGTGGGGACGGTCAATTTTCACTTCGCTAATCACAGTTCCGTTTTGCAACATATCTTCAAGATTAACCAAATCGCAATTATGCATATGTTGAGCAAAGTAATCTGAATCATGAAAATGAATCAGCCCGTCTTCGTGAGCTTGCACAATATCCTGCGGAAGAAGCATCCGCTTGGTCAGTTCCTTACTGACTTCTCCGGCCATATAGTCACGCTGCACACTGTTTACCACAGCATCTTTATTCGAGTTTTCTTCCAGAACATCCGCGTTGTTTCCTTCGATTAATGTCAGGATTCGATCATCTGTAGAATTGGCTTTACGGACCAGGGAACGCGTATAACGATATTTTACATAGAGTCTTGCAATTTCGAATGCACCTTTGGACATAATCTGCTCTTCGACCATATCCTGAATCTCTTCAACTGGAATGGCTCGGTTGAGCTTATCGCACCGGTATTCGATATAATCAGCGATGTCTTCGATTTGTTCTGGAGTCAGAAGCTGCCTTGTGCCCTGCTTGTTGGCTTTTGTGACAGCAATCTTGATCTTCTCTTTGTTAAAATCCGCCTCTGTTCCGTTTCTCTTGATAATCTTCATCAAAATGTCCTTTCAGGTTCTCAAGCTTCCAAGGCCGAACAAATCAAAGCTTAAGAATTTTTAAGATTCCCTTCTCCCGGAATCTTTTCCATTTCTGTTCTGCCTATAAGGATATACCACAAGATATTGAATTTAAAGAATTGATTTAATCTAGATAGTGTAGTATAAGCAGTAAATAGAATCAATTTTGTGAAAAAGATTGCATGAATGCAGAGAGGTGTGAAATCGGATATCGACGGAAAATGAAGCAAAATTGTATGTAAATCAAAAACAAAGAAAAATAAAAGATGAAAAACTTAAGTTTTATTTCATAAAAAGATCCCCTGAAGTAAATCTTCAGGGGATTGAGAATTCGTAGAATTATCTCTTTGAGAACTGTGGCGCTCTTCTTGCTTTTTTAAGACCGTATTTCTTACGTTCTGTCATACGGGAGTCACGTGTTAAGTAACCCGCGCGTTTGATTTCAGGACGAAGGTTCGGATCTGCTTCACAAAGCGCACGCGCGATACCCATACGGATTGCACCGGACTGGCCTGTGAATCCGCCACCCTTTACGTTCACGATAACGTCAAACTGGTGTTCAGTTCCTGTTAATACTAACGGCTGCTTTGCAACCATCTTGAGTGTGTCAAGTCCGCCGAAGAAATCGTCCAGCGATCTGCCGTTAATGACGAATTTTCCATCCCCAGGGATGAGTCTGACACGTGCAACGGATGTCTTTCTTCTGCCGGTTCCAAAATACTGTACGGTAGCCATGATTTATCCTTCCTTAATTCTTTCTCGTTTTGATTTCTAAAACTTCCGGTTTCTGTGCTTCATGCGGATGATCCGGTCCAGCATAAACTTTCAGCTTTGAGTAAATCTGATTCGAGAGCTTGTTCTTCGGAAGCATGCCCTTAACCGCGTGTTCGATCACTCTTTCCGGCTTTTCCTGCATCATCTTGCGGTAAGTCGTTTCCTTACGACCTCCGAGATATCCGGAGTGGGTCACATACATTTTCTGATCAAGCTTTTTACCAGTTAAAGCAACTTTGTCAGCGTTAACGACGATCACGAAATCTCCGCAATCGAGATTCGGTGTGAAATTCGGCTTATCCTTGCCTCTTAAAATATTTGCAATCTGTGTCGCGAGTCGACCTAATACGAGTCCTTCTGCGTCCACAACATACCATTTGCGTTCGATATCCTGCTTCTTAGCAGAGACTGTTGCGTTTGAGTTCATCCCATACTCCTTTAAAGATTTGGATTCCGGCAAAGTGGGAGGTTGCCGGACGGGGCATCGTCTCTTTGGACGTCCTTTATATTTTATTGGGTTTACTTAGAGTTGTCAAGGGATTTCACTTGACAAATCCAAATCATCACCTATTTATAGACGACCTGGTCAAGAATAAGCCCCTGAGGCGGAGCGGTGGGTCCCGCATCTTTCCGATTTCCGCTTATCAGGCTCTTTTTGATTTGATCAGGGCTGATTCTGCCCTGCCCGGCCTGTACAAGCGTCCCCACCATAATCCTCACCATATTGTAAAGAAAGCCGTCTCCAGTTACAGTAAAGGTATAAACCTTTCCGAAATCAGAGTCTTCCTGATTCACCTCAAACCGGAATATGGTTCTCTCCGTTGTCTTGACGGAGCTCCCGGAAGCACAATAAGCCTTAAAATCATGCTTTCCGACATACTCAAAAGCGCATCTTCTCATTTGATTCAGATCAAGACTGTAAGGAATCTGCCATTCATAATCTAAAGTAAACGGGGATGGAACGTCAGAAGACCTGACCCGGTAGATATAGGTTTTTTGTTTCGCATTTCTGAGCGGGTGAAAACCTTCAGACGCAAGAGAGGCCTGAAGAATTCTAATATCATCCGGAAGGTTTGCATTTAAAGCCTTCTTAAGTGTTACGGGAGAAAAGGATTTATCGCCTTCAATCAGGACAACTTGCCCCTTTGCGTGCACGCCTGCATCGGTTCGGCCTGAACCCGTTACTTTGGACTTTCCAAAGCCGATTTTATTTAAGGCCTTATAAATTTCCTCCTGAACGGAACGTGCATTTTTCTGAATCTGCCATCCTGAGTAGCGGGTACCTTTATAGGCAACCGTGAGCTGATAACGGTACATCATGATCCTTAATAAGTCTTCAGCCAAGCGGGAAGCATGTCAACCGGAATAAACTTACTATAAATCATCAGCCCGATCATCGCAAACATGACGATATAGACAATCATATCCCGTCTCTCATACATCAGTTTATTTAACCTTGTTCTTCCCTCTCCACCTCGATAGCATCGCGCTTCCATCGCAATGGCAAGCTCGTCGGCCCGTCTGAATGAAGATACAAACAGTGGAACTAGGATTGGGACCATAGCCTGCGCTCTTTGAATGATATTTCCTGAATCAAGCTGCGCGCCCCTGGCTTTTTGGGCCTTCATGATCTTGTCCGTTTCGTCCATCAGGGTCGGGATAAACCGGAGCGCGATCGACATCATCATCGATAGTTCATGAGCGTACCGCCTGACAAATGGAATGTAATTGGCGCAGGCCTCCATTCCGTCCGTCAGGTCAATCGGAGAAGTCGTAAGGGTCATCAATGAAGTTCCTGTCACCAGGAAAATAAGCCTNNTGGACAGTATTATCCGACCGACCTTGTTTAGTGACTGTCACGAATCCCCATCTCCACAATACGTCACCTGGAGTCAAGAATATGTTAAAGGCAATTGTAATCAATATAATGATAATTATGGCCTTCAATCCCTTAAAGATGTAACCGATGGGAATTTTTGAAAGTCTGATCATGGTAAAGAGAAGAACAGCCGCTATCAGATATCCCCAGAAGTTATCGATCACAAAGAGAAGGACGATATAGACGATTGTGAAGATAATTTTTGTTCTTGGGTCTAGCCGGTGAATCAGAGAGTCGGTCGGATAATACTGTCCAATCGTGATGTTATCAAACATGGGCATCTTCTCCTTTCTCTGATTTCAAGAGCTTTTCAATTTCCGCAACCGCTTCATCGATCATAAAAATCTCATCATCAACTTCCGGAAAATGTTCTTTCAGCGCTTTCATCAGATATGAGACTCTTGGCGCAGCCAATCCCATATTCTCAAGTTCTTTCACATGCTTGAAGACTTCCTTTGGCTTATCGAAATAAGCCACCTCACCATCATTCATCACGATGATCCGGTCCACAAGCCGCCCCACATCCTCCATACTGTGGGAGACCAGAATGACAGTGATCCCCTCCTGCTCATGGAGCTTTTTAATTTGATTAAGAATCTCATCCCGTCCTGCAGGATCAAGCCCGGCTGTCGGTTCATCCAAGACCAGGACTCTCGGTTTCATGGCAAGGACACCTGCAATGGCCACTCTCCTCATCTGGCCGCCTGAGAGCTCGAAGGGACTTTTGTCTTTTATCTCGTCATAATTCAGTCCGACTAATTTGATAGCTTCCTTGACTCTTTTGTCGATCTCCTCCGGACTCAGTCCGAGATTTTTCGGGCCGAAGGCTACATCCTTAGCAACAGTCTCTTCAAACAACTGGTGTTCAGGATACTGGAAGACCAAACCGATTTTCATTCGAAGTTTAACCAGGTCTTCCTTGCTTTCTTGAAAAATATCCTGTCCATCCACATATACGGTTCCTTCTGTTGGCGTGAGGAGACCATTCAGGTGCTGAATCAGCGTCGATTTCCCGGAACCCGTATGACCGATTAAGCCTACGAATTCTCCGTCTTCTATTTCCAGATTGACATTCTTTAAGGCCCTGTATTCAAACGGGGTCCCCTTAGAATAAGTCTGGCCTAGGTTCTCGATTTTAATTGACATATAGCATTTACCATTTCATCCACTTCAAGAAGACTGGCGGGAATATCAAAACCATCTTGACGCAGATCATGCGCCACTGCGGTCATTTGCGGAACATCCAGTCCGATTTCTTTCAATTTGTCCACCTGCGAGAAAATCTCTCGAGGTGTTCCCTCCATAATGATCCGACCTTTATCCAGTACGATAATACGGTCTGCATCGACAAGCTCATCCATATAATGAGTGATATGCAAAACGGTCATTTCATTCTCTTCATTGAGTTTCTTGATGGTCCTCATGACCTCTTTTCGGCCGTTCGGATCCAGCATGGCTGTCGGTTCGTCAAAGATTATGCACTCAGGTTCCATTGCAAGAATCCCGGCAATCGCAATTCGCTGTTTTTGTCCTCCAGACAGATTATGAGGCTCTTTCCTTTTAAACTTGCTCATTCCCACTGTTTCAAGAGAGTTGTCCACCCGTTTTCTGATTTCAGATGGAATGACACCAAGATTTTCAGGACCAAAAGCTACATCTTCTTCCACAATTGACGCAACTAACTGATTGTCCGGGTTCTGAAATACCATGCCTGCAGCCTGGCGGATATCCCAAGTTGATTTTTCATCTTTTGTGTTCAGCCCTTTAACAAGTACATCGCCTTCCGTAGGGAGGATAATTGCGTTCAATAACTTGGAGAGTGTAGACTTTCCACTTCCGTTATGACCGATTACCCCAACGAATTCCCCTTTTCGAACTTCCAGATTTACATGATCCAATGCCCGGATATTTTTTTCGCCTTCTTCGAGTGCAGGGTATTCAAAGCTGACGTCTTTAATTTCTATAATTGGCTGTTCTTTCATCTTAAATGTAAAAAAGGATCGGACCTCTCGGCCGATCCTCTTAGATTATACTAATTCAATTATTGCCATTTCTGCGGCATCGCCTCTTCTCGGGCCCGTCTTGTAGATTCTTGTATATCCACCCTGGCGTTCCTGATATTTTGGTGCGATTTCATCAAATAAGATCTGGACGACTTTCGGTTCCGTAATATACGCAGCCGCCTGACGTCTAGCGTGAAGATCTCCGCGCTTACCGAGAGTAATCATCTTTTCGGTGGTTCTTCTCAGTTCCTTTGCACGCGGCACTGTTGTTTCAATGCGTCCGTGCTTAAGCAGGGAGGTCGTCATGTTTCTGAGCATAGCTCTTCTCTGATCGGTAGGACGACCAAGTTTTCTATGTCCTGAAGCCATTTTTACTCCTTGTATGCTGATCTATCTTCAAGAAGGATTATTCGCTGATCGCGTCTTCATCCTTCTTGAGGTGCATGCCGATTTCGGCAAGTTTATGCGTAATTTCAGTCAGACTCTTCTTACCAAGATTTCTGACCTTCATCATATCTTCTTCAGTTTTTTCTGTCAGTTTCTGAACCGTGTCGATATTCGCACGTCTCAGGCAGTTGCTGGAACGTACTGACAGTTCGAGTTCCTCGATTGACATCTGGTTAATGAGTTCTTTCTTCTGATCTTTCTTTTCAAGCATGGTGTCAACTTCTTTGACATCATCCGTCAGATCAATGAAGAGTGCCAGATGGTCGTTCATGACCTTTGCGGCGAGGGAAAGCGCTTCATTCGGCTTGGTTGTCCCGTCTGTCCAAACTTCAATTGTCAATTTGTCAAAATCGGTAACTTTACCGACACGAGTATCTTCCACAAGGAAATTTACTTTTTTTATCGGTGAGAAAATTGAGTCAACTGGAAGTGTTCCGACAGGATCATCCGGTCTTTTATTCTTTTCCGCCTGCACATATCCGCGTCCTTTCGCAAGGTTCATCTTCATATGAAGTTTCGCATCCTTAGCGAGTGTTGCGATATGCAGATCAGGATTTAAAATTTTAACGCCGGCGTCATCAAAAGTGATATCCGCAGCAGTAACTTCGCCTTCGCCTTCTTTATCAATACGTATGGTTACATCTTCATCCGTATCCATCTGGGCAGCCAGATTTTTGAGATTTAATAAAATCTCGATTACATCTTCTCGAACCCCGGGAATAGTAGAGAATTCATGCTGAACACCGTCAATCATAACGTTCGTGATTGCTACGCCTTCAAGAGACGAGAGCATGATTCTCCTCAATGAATTACCAAGAGTGGTACCATATCCTCTTTCGAGAGGCTCTACAACAAATTTCCCGTATGAATTGTCATCCGATTGTTCAACAATATCAATGACCGGTTTTTCGAATTCTATCATTATACCCTCCAATTTATTCGAGTGTATTCCCTAATGGGGGCTTTCTTAACTCTCAGCAATAGATTAACTATTACTTGGAGTAAAGTTCGACGATAAGATGTTCTGCGATGTCAACGTCGATGTCATCTCTAGTCGGAAGATTAAGAACAGTCCCCTGAAGATTTTCCGGGTCTACCTGTAACCATGCAACAACAGGTCTATTTTCTGTTGTATCCAGAATTTCTTTAAATTTAGGGCTTTTCTTGCTCTTTTCTTTAACTGCGATCACATCGCCTGGTTTTACTCTGTATGACGGGATATTAACTTTCTTGCCGTTAACAGTAAAATGACCATGATTGACCAGCTGACGCGCTTCTTTTCTAGAAACAGCGAAACCTAATCTATAAACAACGTTATCGAGGCGTTCTTCAAGGATTGTAAGCAGGTTAGAACCTGTAATCCCGTCTTGCTTTTCAGCAAGTTCAAAGTAATGTCTGAACGGCTTTTCAAGAACACCGTATAAACGCTTAACTTTCTGTTTTTCACGAAGCTGAATACCATATTCAGAAGACTTCGATCTGCGTCCGTTCTGCGGTCCCGGAGGGGTCGGACGCTTTTCTAATGCACATTTATCTTTAGAAAAGCAGCGGTCGCCTTTTAAATAAAGCTTGCAGCCTTCACGTCTGCACTGGCGGCAGCTTGCTTCAGTGGTTCTTGCCATCTATCTATCTCCTAATTAAACTCTTCTGCGCTTCGGCGGGCGGCATCCATTGTGCGGGATCGGGGTTACATCGCGGATCGCTGTAACATCCAGACCTGCTGCCTGAAGGGCACGGATCGCTGCTTCACGTCCGGAACCTGGTCCTTTTACATTGACTTCAACGGTTTTAAGGCCATGTTCCATTGCAAGTTTTGCAGCATGTTCTGCTGTCATCTGTGCAGCGTAAGGTGTGCTCTTTCTTGAGCCTCTAAATCCCATTTCCCCTGCAGATGCCCAGCTAATTGCGTTCCCCTGCATATCGGTAATGGTGACAATTGTATTGTTAAAAGAGGACTGAATATGGGCAATCCCACGTTCAATATTCTTTTTGACTTTTCTTTTGCCTCGGCGGATAACTCTTTTAGCCATCTACAATCTCCTATTTCTTTCTGCCAACCGTTCTCTTCGGACCTTTTCTCGTACGAGCGTTGGTCTTGGTTTTCTGACCGCGGACCGGCAGATTCTTTCTGTGGCGCATTCCGCGATAGGATCCGATTTCGATTAATCTTTTGATGTTGAGATTGACTTCGCGTCTCAGGTCACCTTCAACTGTGACTTCGCGATCAATTAAGGAACGAAGCGCGTTTACTTCTTCTTCTGTCAGATCCTTAACACGCGTGTCAGGATTGATATTGAGCTCAGCAAGCAGTTTTTTACTGGTTGAGCGTCCAATACCGTAAATGTACGTTAAACCGACTTCTACGCGTTTATCGCGCGGCAGGTCGATTCCGGCAATTCTTGCCATAGGGTGTTTCCTCCTAGTGGATCATGTAATTTTGATGATCTGAAACAGAAAACCTAATTTGTCCTGTTCCATGTCCGTCAGGATTAAATCCTGAACCTCTATATGTCATGAGTACGGGGTCGTAGCCGCGGCCGTACTCTTGTTTTCAAAAAACATTAGAAAACTGCGGGACTAATCCCGCAGTATCATTAACCTTGTTTCTGTTTGTGTTTCGGATTTTCGCAGATGACCATGACACGGCCATTACGCTTAATCACTTTGCATTTTTCACAGATAGGTTTTACTGACGGTCTAACCTTCATTTGCGTCCTCCTTATTAACGGCCTTTGCCTCTCCAGGTAATTCTTCCCTGGTTCAGGTCATAAGGTGATAGCTCCATTTTGACACGATCTCCCGGAAGAATGCGGATATAATTCATTCGCAGCTTACCAGAAATATGCGCCATAACTTGATGCCCGTTTTCTAATTCTACTAAAAATTTTGTATTTGGTAAAGCCTCAATGACCTTACCTTCAACTTCAATTACATCTTTTTTAGCCAACTTTAGTCTCCTGTTGGAATATCAGTCTTATCGCTGTCTCCGATATTCAAGGTATCAAGGACTCGCCTGACGTCGACGTTTGTCACTTTTCTACCTTCATTAAGCCTGGCTTCTATCTCTTTCGAAATCCTGTTTGTTTTCGCAAGATGCAGGACTTTCTTTTTCTTCGGGTGATTCGCCATCCTGAGCTTTCCGTCACTGACAAGAACATATTGGTCATCGATAACTTCAAGAACGACGAGATAACGTCCTCTGTCCCTACCGGCTTTTGATCTTACGATCTGACCTGGTTTTAGAGGATTCATTGATTCCCTCTTAAAGTCAGGATTTCCGGATCGCCCTTACCCGTCACGACAATTGTGTTTTCGTAATGGGCCGAGAGCTTTCCGTCTTGCGTGACGACAGTCCAGTCATTTGGAAGCACTTCCACATCATACGTTCCTTCATTAATCATCGGTTCAATGGCTAAACACATTCCCCTTCTTAATCTCGGACCATGATGCGGCCGTCCATAATTTGGAATCGGCGGATCTTCGTGCATATTTCTTCCAATTCCGTGACCTACATAATCTCTAACAACGGAATAGCCAAAAGATTCGGCGTAGGTCTGAACAGCATTGGAAATGTCTGACAATCGGTTGCCTTCTCGTGCAAACTCAATTCCTTTAAAGAAGGACTCTCTTGTCACATCAATCAGCTTTTGTGCTTCTGGAGAAATCACTCCCACACCATGAGTTCTAGCGGCATCTCCAACGTACCCATTTAACGTAGCGCCTAAGTCTACGGAGATAATATCTCCTTCTTCAAGACGCGTATTGTCCGGAATTCCATGAACGACCTGTCCGTTGATGGAGGAGCAGATCGAGTTTGGAAAACCCTGATAATTGAGAAACGTCGGGTAAGCCCCCTGCTTTCTGATGTAATCTTCAGCAATACGATCAAGCTCGAGAGTGGTCACACCAGGTTTGATATAGTCGGCGAGCATTTCATGGCAGTCTGCCACAACAAGCCCTGCCTGACGCATTTTTTCAATTTCTTTGTCAGACTTAATAATAATCATTCGTTTATTTTAAAGCGTCAATAATTCTACGCTGGACTTCTTCAAGCGGTCCGGCAGCATCGACTTCTTTCAGGATTCCCTTATCCTTATAAAAGCCGATCAGGGGTTCAGTTTCTTTTTCGTAGACAGAAAGTCTTGTCTTTACTGTCTCTTCTGTGTCATCGCTTCTCTGAACCAGCGCTGTGCCGTCATAGTCGCAATGACCCTCTACCTTCGGCTTGTTGGTGTAAATATTATAAACGGCTCCGCACTTCGGACATGAACGCCGTCCGCTGATCCTCTTGATAATCAAATCATCCGGCACATTGAGACAAACCGCATCGTTGAGCTGTTCGTCCCGGTCGGCGCAAAATGTCCAGAATGCTTCTGCCTGAGGGATTGTTCTCGGAAAACCATCGAGTAGGAATCCGTTTTTGCAGTCCGGTTTGCTTACACGATCTTCAACAAACGCAATCACCAAGGAATCCGGAACCAGTTCTCCCCGGTCCATGTAAGCCTGGGCTTCGCGTCCCAGTTTTGTGCCTTGGCTGATGTTTTCTCTAAAAAGATCCCCGGTGGAAATATGCGGAATATTGTAATATTCTGAAATTCCTTTGGCCTGCGTGCCTTTTCCTGCACCTGGAGGTCCCAATAAAACGATTCTCATAATCCCTCTCTCCTCATATTCAGTTGCTTATTTCAGGAAGCCCTGATACTGACGCATGGTCATTTCATTTTCAAGCTGTTTGACTGTGTCAAGAGCAACACCGACCACAATCAACAGCGAGGTGCCTCCGAACTGAAGGTTAATTCCGCCCATGAAATGTCCGACAATAATCGGAAGCACCGCAATGACAGCCAGAAACAGCGCTCCAAAGATAGTTAAGCGGTTCATGATACGGCTTAAATATTCAGTCGTGTTCTTTCCTGGACGAATGCCCGGGATATAACCACCTTGTTTTTTCAGATTATCTGCAATGTCGTGCGGATTGAAAGAAACGGCAGTATAGAAGTAAGTGAAGGCAATAATCAATAAGACATAAATGATTGTTGCAGTCCAGCTACCCCATGCAAGATACTTTGAGACCCAGAGTGCAAACCCTGATGTCGGGAAGAAACTTGCAATGGTTGCAGGGAATAAAGTCAGTGATGAAGCAAAGATGATCGGAATAACTCCTGCCATGTTGATTCTGAGCGGAATGAAAGTATTCTGTCCGCCATACTGTTTTCTCCCTACGACACGCTTCGCGTACTGTACCGGAATCTTTCTCTGTCCTTCGGTAATCGCCACTACAGCAATGGTGCAGACAACAATACCGATGATCAGCAGTAATAGCTGGATGATATTAATGTTACCCAGCTGCAGATATTCATACATGCTCACAATTACAGACGGAATTCTGGAGATAATACTGATGAAGATAATCAGTGAAATACCATTACCGATTCCGTTTTCCGTAATCAGGTTACCAATATAGGTAAGTAGCGATGTACCTGCAGTTGTGACAAGAACAACAGCTGTAATGGTCATCCAGTTTTTGACTGTGAGCATGTTACTCATGCTCAGCGTTAAGCCAAGAGCCTGAATGACTGCCAGGACCATCGTCAGATAGATCGTATACTGCTGAATCTTCTTTCGTCCTTCTTCCCCTTCTTTCTGAAGATTTTCAAGTGCGGGAATAGCAAAAACGAGAAGGTTCATGATGATCGATGCGTTAATGTACGGCGTGATACCCATAGCGAAAATGGTAAAGTTCGAGAAGTTACCACCTGATAAGATATCAAACAATCCGAAAATTCCGCCATCGCTGACTAAGGCCTTAAGCTGCTCTGTATCTACAAACGGGACCGGAATAAAGGTCCCTAATCTGTAGACCAGAAGAAGTAAGAGCATGTAGATGATTTTACGCCGCAGCTCAGGGATATCCCACGCTTCCTTTAGCGTTTTAAACATGCTAGATTACCTCTGCGCTCCCTCCCTTGGAAACGATTTTTTCCTCGGCAGATTTGCTAATTTTATTTGCTTTTACAGTAAGTTTCTTTTCAAGTTCCCCGTTTCCGAGAATCTTGATTCCGTCTTTTGCTTTTGAGACAATGTCAGTTTCAAGAAGCAGTTCCGGCGTTACTTCAGTTCCGTCTTCAAATACGTTTAAGCGGTCCACATTCACGATCGCATATTCTTTTTTGAAAGGATAGTTTGAGAATCCTCTCTTAGGAATACGACGTGCAAGCGGCATCTGGCCACCTTCAAATCCCGGACGTACTCCGCC
>DLOL01000087.1:34339-37911 GCA_002478485.1 Eubacteriaceae bacterium UBA7485
CAGCCGTTTTACCCTGACCTGTAGCGGTACCACGGCCGAGACGCTTCTTCGGGCGTCTGGAACCTGGTGCTGGCTTTAATGTATGTAATTTCATTATTCAGCGTCCTTCTCTTTCACATCGAGCATATAGTCAATTTTATTGACCATACCGCGGATTGTCGGAGTATCATAATGTTCAACTGTCTGACCAGTCTTGGTAAATCCAAGCGCTCTGACAATTCTCTTATGGTTTTCCTTGCGGCCGATCGGACTTCTTTTAAGCGTAATTTCAAGTTTCTTAGCCATCAAAAGCCTCCTAACCTAAAATTTCAGACGGTGATTTACCGCGCTTTTTCGCAACTTCTTCTACAGTTGTAAGACTGTTCAGTCCGTTAATCGCTGCGTTGACAATGTTTCTCGGGTTGTTTGATCCTAATGATTTCGCACGAATATCTTTAATTCCTGCTAATTCACAGACCGCACGAACAGGTCCTCCTGCAAGGACACCGGTACCTTTTCCAGCCGGCTTTAAAAGAACATGTCCAGCACCGCTGACACCGTTCACCTGGTGAGGAATGGTTGTTCCGACGAGCGGAACCGAAATCATATTCTTTTTCGCATTTTCAATTCCTTTGCGAATAGCATCCGGAATTTCCATCGCTTTGCCCTTGCCAACACCGACATGGCCGTTTCCGTCTCCGACAACTACGAGTGTGGAGAAACGGAAGTTACGACCACCCTTGACGACTTTGGTAACTCGGTTGATGGCAACAACTTTTTCCTGCAGATCCAGCGCGTTAGGATCGAAATCTCTTTTTACTTTCAATATTCTTCTCCTGCTTAGAACTTTAATCCGCCTTCACGAGCGCCATCAGCCAGTTCTTTGACACGTCCGGTATAAATATAACCGCCACGGTCAAAAACGACCTTTTCAATACCCTTGTCAAGAGCTTTCTTGGCAATCGCCTGACCGACCACTTTAGCCGCGGTCTTGTCCGCGCCCTTGACTTCTTTCTTTTCACCATTTTCAGTTTTGACGGTTCTGGTTTCCAGCTGCGCCTTTACTTCAGGTTCAAGAGTGGAAGCAGCGACAAGCGTCGTTCCATTGCTATCATCGATAATCTGCGCGTAAGTATGCTTATTGGATCTGAAAACGCAAAGACGCGGAATTTCAGATGTTCCGGAAAGCTTCTTTCTAACACGTTTGTGTCTTCTCTGACGCAGTTCGTTTTTAATCGGCTTTTTAATCATTTTGATTATCCTTTCTTACCTGCCGGACATAGCCATCAAGCATTAGCCAGTTTTACCGACTCTGCGTCTGATGCGTTCATCAGCATACTTGATACCATGACCCTTGTAAGGTTCCGGCGGACGCTTTGCACGAATATTCGCTGCATGCGCTCCGACTTTTTCCTTGTCGATTCCGCGGACAATAACCTTTACCGGTCCGTCAGTAACCGTTTCAATTCCTTCCGGGTCTTCCATTTCAACCTGGTGGGAAAATCCGAGGTTCATAACGAGTTTGTTGCCTTTTTTCTCAGCTCTGTAACCAACACCATTGATTTCAAGAGCTTTTTCAAATCCCTTCGTGACGCCTGTTACCATGTTCTGGATCAGGGCGCGGGTAAGACCGTGAAGAGAGCGGTTGAATTTCTGATCATTCGGACGCTTGACGAGAATTTCGTTCCCTTCCACTTCGATAATCATGTTCGGATGGAAAGTTTCTGTAAGTTCTCCCTTAGGTCCTTTGACGGTTAAAGTCTGACCGTCTAATTTGACTTCAACACCAGCCGGAATTTCGACCGGCAGTCTTCCAATTCTTGACATCGATGCTCCTCCTTACCAAACGTAGCAGATGACTTCTCCGCCCACGCCCTGTTTGCGAGCTTCTTTATCTGTGAGAAGACCCTTTGAAGTAGAGATAATTGCGGTTCCAAGGCCGTTAAGAACTTTCGGAACTTCAGCAGCCTGTGCATATACTCTTAAGCCAGGTTTTGAAATTCTCTTGATACCAGCAATGACCTTTTCCTTTTCAGGTGTGTATTTGAGCGTAATTCTGAGTGCTCCCTGAACGCCGTCTTCAATTTCTTCAAGACCAGCAATATATCCTTCATCAAGAAGAATCTGCGCAATTCCTCTCTTAATATTGGAAGCAGGGACATCTACAGTTTTCTTATTCGCGGTGCTTGCATTTCGAATGCGGGTCAGCATATCTGCGATCGGATCTGACATTGTCATTTTCGTACCTCCCCGTAAATTTTACCAGCTGGCCTTGCGCACGCCCGGGATTTCACCCTTGTACGCCATTTCGCGGAAACAGATTCTGCAGATCCCGAATTTTCTGAGGTACGCATGCGGACGTCCGCAGATACGGCAGCGATTGTATTCGCGTGTCGAATACTTCTGTTTCTTGGCCTGCTTGACCTTCATTGATTTTTTTGCCATTATTCCCTCTTATTTGCTATACGGAAGACCAAGAAGTTTTAACAGTTCATGAGCTTCTTCGTCTGTTTTCGCTGTAGTGATAAACATAATGTCCATTCCACGGATTTTATCGATTTTGTCATATTCGATTTCCGGGAAAATGAGCTGCTCTTTTACGCCGAAAGCGTAGTTTCCGCGGCCGTCAAAAGATTTGTTTGAAAGGCCCTGGAAGTCTCTAACTCTCGGAAGCGCGACGTTGAAAAGCTTGTCGATGAATTCATACATCTTTTCGCCTCTCAGCGTAACTTTTGCGCCGACGTTCATTCCTTCACGAACTTTGAAGTTCGCGACTGATTTCTTCGCCTTTGTTACAATCGGAGCCTGGCCGGTAATCATCGCTAGATCAGAAACTGCTGCTTCAAGACCTTTTGCGTTATCCTTACAGTCACCAAGACCCATGTTGATGACGACTTTGTCGAGCTTCGGAATTTCCATTACGTTTTCGTACGCAAATTTTTCCTTCAGCGCCGGGGCGACTTCGTTTTGATATTGTTCTCTAAGTCTGCTCATTTCGTCACCTTAATCTAGTACTTTTCCGCATTTCTTGCAAACACGGACTTTTTTGCCTTCGTCATCGACTTTAACAGCCGTGCGGACGCCTTTTCCGCAAGTGTCGCAGTAAAGATTCACATTAGAAACGTCAATTTTACCTTCAGTCTTGACAATTCCACCCTGCGGCATAGCCTGGGATGGTTTTTTATGCTTCGTCAGGATATTCGCGCCTTCGACACGGACCTTACCTTCCTGCGGAAAAGCTTCAATTACCTTTCCGACAGCGCCCTTGTCTTTACCCGCGTTAACCTGTACGAGATCACCTTTTTTCACATGAAGTTTTTTTGCCATCAGGTCACCTTCTTAAAGTACTTCCGGAGCGAGAGAGACAATCTTCATGTATTTCTTGTCTCGAAGTTCTCTTGCTACAGGTCCAAAAATACGTGTTCCTTTTGGAGTCTTATCGTCTTTAACTAAAACGGCTGCGTTCTGGTCAAATTTGATATAGGATCCGTCATCGCGTTTCACACCGTTCTTTGAACGAACGATAACTGCCTTGACAACATCACCTTTCTTTACGTCGCCGCCTGGAATCGTGAAAAAAGGTGATCTCGTAC
>DLOL01000087.1:37996-43509 GCA_002478485.1 Eubacteriaceae bacterium UBA7485
CCTGCTGAATCATCAGAAATGCCTCCTATTGTCCGCCGATTAAAGCGCTTTTTCTACAACTTCAACCAGTCTCCATCTTTTGTCTTTTGAGAGTGGTCTGGTTTCCATGATTTTTACGATATCACCTTCGCGGCACTGATTTTCTTCGTCATGCGCCTTGAACTTCGTGGTTCTCTTGTATCGTTTATTATAAATCGGATGCTTAACGAATGTTTCGACAGCAACAACGATGGTCTTGTCCATCTTGTCACTGACAACGCGTCCGACTCTCGTCTTTCGATCGTTTCTTGTCATCGTTGT
Organism: Eubacteriaceae bacterium UBA7485; assembly: GCA_002478485.1. GTDB lineage: Bacteria > Bacillota > Clostridia > Eubacteriales > Eubacteriaceae > UBA7485. Next base: position 38,297 of record DLOL01000087.1, read on the forward strand.
TCCTCTCTTACGCTTCCTGAGCCGCGCGTTCGCTGAGAATCGTCATAACTCTAGCATAGTCTTTTTTGACTTCGCGGATACGCATCGGATTTTCGAGCTGACCTGTTGCATGCTGGAAACGAAGATTAAAGAGTTCTTCTTTCAGTTCGCGAAGCTTGCCCTGGAGTTCAGCTGTCTGTAATTCTCTTAATTCTTTCGCTTTCATTATTCACCTGCTTCTGGAGTCGGAGCCGGTTGTTCAGCAGCAGTTTTCTGCGCTTCTTCTGCAACCTGATCTTCCTTACGAACAAACTTCGTTTTGATCGGAAGTTTGTGCATTGCGAGACGCATAGCTTCTCGTGCTGTTTCTTCAGGAATACCTGCAATTTCAAACATAATACGGCCCGGCTTTACAACTGAAACCCAGTATTCCGGAGCCCCTTTACCAGAACCCATTCTGGTTTCTGCAGGTTTGGCTGTAACTGGCTTGTCCGGGAAAATCTTAATCCAGACTTTCCCACCACGTTTGATGTAACGAGTCATAGCAACACGGGCTGCTTCGATCTGGTTTGAAGTGATCCAACCCGGTTCGAGAGCCTGGATCCCGTATTCACCGTAAGTTATTTTATTACCGCGGGTAGCTTTACCCTTCATGCGGCCTCTATGTACTCTTCTGCGCTTAACACGCTTTGGCATTAACATATTTACTTCCTCCTGGAGGGCTTATTTGGAATCTTTACGCCCTTCGTTAGAGCGGCCTGCTCTGCTTCTTGGCTTTCTGTTTGACTTCTGGTTTGACTTTTTGTCATCCTTTTTGTCATTTGCTGCGAGGACATCTTCACGGCCGGTTAAAATTTCACCGTTATTAACCCAAACTTTGATTCCAAGTTTGCCGTAGGTTGTGTCCGCTTCTGCAAAGCCGTAATCGATGTCGGCTCTGAGTGTCTGCATCGGAACATTGCCTTGAGCGTAATGTTCGCTTCTGGCAATTTCGGCACCATTGAGACGGCCTGCCACGGAAGTCTTGATACCTTTCGCGCCAGCACGCATGGAGCGCTGCATGGCCTGTTTCATCGCACGTCTGTAGGAAATACGACGTTCAAGCTGACCTGCAATATTTTCAGCGATAAGCTGAGCGTCACGGTCCACATTCTTGACTTCGATGATATTGATGAAGACAGTCTTTCCTGTCATCTTTTCAAGCTGAAGGCGAAGCGCTTCAATTCCCGCACCGCCGCGGCCGATGATCATGCCAGGTTTCGCTGCGAAGATATGGATTCTGATCTTTCCACTGAATCGTTCAATCACGATTTTGGAGATCCCCGCCTGATACTGGCTCTTTTTAATGTAATTACGGATTTCCCGGTCTTCTACCAGGTAATCAGCATAGTCTTTATTATTGGCATACCATTTGGCATTCCAGTCTTTAATAACGCCGACACGGAGACCGTGCGCATTAACTTTCTGACCCAAAAACGGACCTCCTTCTATTCTTGTTCTTTCAGTACAACAGTGATGTGAGACGTTCTTTTCAGAATCGGGAACGCGCGTCCCTGCGGACCAGCCTTCCATCTCTTCATTGTCGGTCCCTGATTCGCATAAACCTGATCAACATACAGGTTTTCCGGATTCATACCGTGGTTGTTTTCCGCATTCGCGAGAGCTGAACGGACAACCTTGTCAGTCGCTCTAGCAGCTTTATTCGGTGTTAACGCAAGAATAGATAATGCTTCACCAATTGCCTTGCCGCGGATTAAGTCCGCAACGAGCTTAGCTTTTCTCGAGGAGACGCGGACGTATTTTGCTGTTGCTTTTGCTTCCATGTTCCTCTCCTATTATTTAAGCTTGGTTTTCTTATCGCCCGCGTGACCTCTGAAGGTTCTTGTCGGAGCGAATTCGCCAAGTTTGTGTCCTACCATGTCTTCTGTGCAGTAAACCGGAACATGTTTTCTTCCGTCGTGTACTGCAATTGTGTGACCAACCATCTGTGGGAAGATTGTGGAGCTTCTTGACCAAGTCTTCAGAACTTTCTTCTGACCGGATTCGTTCATAGCTTCAATTCTTCTTAAGAGCTTCTCATCGACGAAAGGTCCTTTTTTTAAAGATCTGCTCATCTTTACTCCTCTTATTTCGCGTTTCTGCGTCTTACGATGTACTTGTCAGAAGCGTTCTTCTTCTTACGTGTCTTGTAACCGAGCGTTGGTTTACCCCAAGGTGTAACAGGACCGGAGCGTCCGATCGGAGCGCGGCCTTCACCACCACCGTGCGGATGGTCGTTCGGGTTCATGACGGACCCTCTAACTGTCGGACGGATCCCCATATTTCTCTTTCTGCCAGCTTTACCGATGCGGACGTTCTGGTGTTCGAGATTACCAATCGTTCCGATGGTCGCCTTACAGTTGAGATGGATCTTTCTCATTTCGCCGGAAGGAAGTCTTAATGTTGCGTAGTTGCCTTCTTTCGCCATCAACTGGGCGGAAGCGCCAGCTGTACGCACTAACTGACCACCTTTTCCCGGTTTCATTTCGACATTATGTACAAGTGTACCGATCGGGATATTCTTAAGCGGAACCGCGTTCCCCACACGAATATCTGCGTTTTCGCCGGATACAACTGTGTCTCCGTCTTTTAGACCGAGAGGAGCAAGGATGTATCTCTTTTCACCGTCTGCATAGTTGAGAAGAGCGATATTGGCTGTACGGTTCGGATCGTATTCGATACCTGCAACTTTAGCCGGGATATTATCCTTATTTCTCTTGAAGTCGATGATTCTATATTTGCGCTTTGCGCCGCCGCCCTGATGACGGACAGTGATACGGCCTGTGTTGTTACGGCCGGCTTTTTTCTTTACCGGTTCAAGTAATGATTTTTCTGGTTCAAACTTCGTGACTTCGTCATAAGTGTTGACACTCATGTTACGACGTCCCGGAGAAGTAGGTTTATATTTCTTAATTGCCATTTAAGTTCTCTCTTTCAGGCTCAGACACCTTCGAAGAATTCGATGGACTTGCTGTCCGGTGTAAGGGTAACGATCGCTTTCTTCCAGTTTTTGCGGCGTCCGACACTTCTGCCGACGCGTTTCACTTTGCCCTTCATGTTCATCGTGTTGACCTTGTCAACATCAACATCGAAGATTTCCTTCACAGCATTTGCGATCTCAATCTTGTTCGCGCTTTTGGCTACTTCAAAGGTGTATTTTTTGTTTTCGCCGTCTGCGGTTGAACGTTCTGTGATGATCGGGCGGATGATAATGTCTCTTGCGTCCTTCATTTCTTATAAACCTCTTCGATCTTATCAAGCGCATCTTTCGTCAGAACGAGATTGTCATACTTGAGCATATCGTACACATTCAGTTCGCCAACCGTCGTGGTTTGAACTTTCGGAATGTTATTTGAGGATCTTAAGACCACTTCATCTTTTTCCGGTGTGACGATCAGGGTGCTCTTCGGCGCTTCAATCGCTCCGAGAACCGCGATCATTTCTTTTGTCTTCGGCGCTTCCAAAGTTAAAGCGTCAAGAACACGAAGTTCATTATTGAGCACTTTGTCTGAGAAGACAGAACGCATCGCGAGATTTTTGACTTTCTTGTTTACTTTTTTGCTGTAGTCACGCGCTTTCGGAGCGAAGACTACACCACCGCCTACCCAAACCGGGGAGGTGTTGGAACCAGCGCGAGCACGTCCCGTGCCCTTCTGTCTCCATGGCTTTTTTCCGCCTCCGCGGACTTCAGCGCGGGTTTTTGTTCCCTTTGTTCCCTGGCGTTTGTTGGCGAGCTGCGCAACAACCACCTGGTGGACGACTGGTTCGTTCGGTTCGATTCCGAAGATTTCTTCGCTTAATTCAACTTCACCGACGACTTCGCCCTGTTTATTTAAAATATCTGTCTTTGGCATTGTGATTTCCTCCTTAAAGGCTTAGGACTTTACACTGCTCTTTACGGTGACAACAGAACCTCTTGGTCCCGGTACTGCACCTTTGATGAGCAGGATGTTGTCTTCCGGAACAATGTCAACTACTTCAAGATTGACAGCAGTCACGTTTTTGTTCCCCATCTGTCCAGGAAGCTTTTTGCCCTTTGGAACTTTTGAAGGATATGCGGATGCACCCATGGAACCCGGGCTTCTGTGATATTTGGAGCCGTGAGCCATCGGTCCTCTCTGCTGGCCGTGACGCTTGATAACACCCTGGAAGCCCTTCCCTTTGGATTTCCCGGAAATATCAACTTTGTCGCCAACTTCAAAAGTGTCTACACTGACAACCTGACCCGGTTCCATATTCATGGCATCGTCAAGCTTGAATTCCTTCAGAACTCTAGCAGGAGCTGCGCCGTATTTTTCAAGGTGTCCGAGTTCAGGCTTTGTAAGCTTGCTCGCCTTGACTTCATCGAAGCTTAACTGAACTGCACAGTAGCCGTCCGTTTCATCTGTCTTTTTCTGAACGACCGTGCACGGGCCAGCTTCCACAACAGTTACAGGAATAACCTGGCCGTTGTCGGTGAAAATCTGTGTCATGCCCAGTTTTCGGCCGATAATCGCTTTTTTCATGTTTTCCTCCGTCTTATTAGTGGATCATGTAAATGATCATAATATCAGGCTAGTGCCTTGTTACCGCCTGATTTAGAGTTTGATTTCGATATCCACACCGGCCGGAAGGTTGAGTCGCATAAGAGCATCGACAGTCTGCGGGGTCGGGTTTAAGATATCGATCAGGCGCTTGTGGGTGCGCATTTCGAACTGTTCTCTGGAGTCCTTATACTTATGCACCGCACGTAAAATCGTGATGATTTCTTTTTCTGTAGGCAGCGGGATCGGCCCTGAGACCTGCGCGCCAGTGTCTTTTGCTGTCTTGACAATTCTCTGTGCAGACTGATCAAGCAGCTTGTGATCAAACGCTTTAAGTTTGATTCTAATTTTTTGTTTGGCCATACCAAAAATCCTCCGTTGTTTTTTTCAGATTCTGGTACGAAAACCAACCAACTCCCCCGGGTGTTTCACACTGTCTCTATAAAAAAAGCTGATTCTTTATCCGGGACTAACCCAATTGAAACCAGCAGCTCTTTTTATAGAGACATCCAAAGAAGTGATTAGTTAACGTCCGATTCTAGATCGTGACTTCTCCACGGAAATTACCTGAATTAGTAACAGCAACTTTCCGCTTCATCGCTAAACAGTCAACTCTGAATATTATAGTAAAAAAAATCCCCTTTTGCAAGGGGTTTTTTCGGTTCTATGATG
>DLOL01000077.1:0-3820 GCA_002478485.1 Eubacteriaceae bacterium UBA7485
AACGGAGTTATGATTCTCGCAGCCACGAACCGGCCGGATTCACTCGATCCCGCGCTTCTGAGACCGGGCCGCTTTGACCGGCGCGTGCCGGTTGAACTTCCGGACCTGAAGGGACGTGAGGAAATCCTGCGGGTCCACGCGCAGAAAGTCAAAACGCATCCAGGCATTGACTACAACAAGATCGCGAGAATGGCGTCCGGCGCTTCAGGTGCGGAGCTTGCTAACATCGTCAACGAAGCCGCCCTCAGCGTNNTCCCTTGTGACCCAGGAAGATCTTGAAGAGAGTATTGAAGTGGTTATTGCGGGTTATGAAAAGAAGAACGCGATCATGTCCGACAAGGAAAAACTCATCGTCTCCTACCATGAAATCGGGCACGCGCTGGTAGCCGCAAAACAGACCAACTCCGCGCCGGTTCAGAAAATCACAATTGTTCCGCGCACATCCGGCGCGCTCGGCTACACCATGCAGGTGGATGAGGGCGAGAAGAACCTGATGAACAAGGAAGAGCTTGAGAACAAGATCACAACCATTACCGGGGGCCGGGCGGCAGAAGAAGTCATCTTCGGAAACGTCACGACAGGCGCGGCAAACGACATCGAGCAGGCGACCAAGCTTGCAAGAGCGATGATCGCGCGGTACGGCATGAGTGAAAACTTCGATATGGTTGCCATGGAAAATGTCACCAACCAGTACCTTGGCGGGGATACCTCTCTCGCCTGCTCGGTTGAAACACAGACCAAGATCGACCAGGAAGTCGTCGAGCTTGTCAGACGACAGCACCAGAAGGCGATTGACATCCTCACGGAAAACAAATGGAAGCTTCATGAGCTTGCAAAGTTCCTCTATGAAAAAGAAACCATCACAGGGGATCAGTTCATGGAAATCCTCAATTCGCCAAACAACACTCTGATTGAGGAGAGCAAGAGCAGTCAGGAACCGGAACCGGACGACACCAAATCCGCTTAANNACCGACCGGCGCGAGGGCGCCGGTTTTTTTAGTTTCTTATGTTAACGTTTACTTCTGTCAATGCCTCTCTTTCTTGCATGATTGGTCCGGTTTGGTACAATGATGGAAAACGCCTGATACCAGGTGGAGCAAAGGAGAGAAGAGATGAAAGAGAGCGGACTGAGCCGTGAGCAGGCACTTGATTTATTGCTTCAGTACAACAAGGACCCTTTCCATATCCAGCACGCCCTGACGGTGGAGCAGGTGATGGGATGGTATGCGGAGCAGCTTGGACATGAAGACGAGAAGGAATTCTGGTCCACGGTCGGGCTCCTTCATGATCTGGATTTTGAAGAATGGCCCGAGGAGCACTGCATCAAGGCTCCGGAACTTTTAAGAGAAGTCGGCGCCACGGAAGAGCTGGTCCACGGTGTGGTCAGCCACGGTTACGGGCTGACTGTCGAGACAAAACCGGAACACGAGATGGAGAAGGTGCTTTACGCATCCGACGAGCTGACCGGGCTGATTGGCGCAGCGGTCCTCATGCGCCCCTCCAAAAGCGTTCAGGATCTGGAAGTGAAGAGCCTGAAGAAGAAGTTCAAGAGCAAGGGATTTGCTGCCGGCTGCTCCCGGGACGTGATCAAAGACGGTGCCGAGATGCTCGGTTGGCCGCTTGACAGGCTTTTCGAGCAGACCATCCTTGCCATGCGCGAAGGTGAAGACAAGGTCCGTGAGGAGACGGACCAGCTCGCCGCTGTCAAGCAATAATTTTTCTGCGTTAAAGAATAATTGAATTTGCCTGTTGTTTCGGTCGGTTAAGGGTACTAGAGTAAATACAAGCATCAATTGCTTAAGCCTAAACAATGGAGACAGCCATGAAAATTAATCCCGTTTATTATCGAAATCTCACACAGGACAACTGCGTGGAAGTGACTTTCGATATCACACCGGCCCTGGATGGGGAACAATCTGAAAAAAGCTTCCATCATTTGGTCGGCACACAGGACGGGAGCAAGATTACGAGTGTCAAGTCTTACCATAACTTCACCACGTCTTCAGAGAACACAGCTGACCGGCTGATCGATTCCGCAGACAAGGAAGGGTATGTGGGGAAAGAACCATTTTCGGATGAAACGCTCATGATTTCTCCCGCTCTTACTCCAAGTCAAATCGGCGCAGCCTTTTTCAGAGGATCCTACAACAAAGACTCAGCGCTCCTTTTGCGGGTGCTGATGGACTCCGGATTGAGCCTTCGAGAAGTTTCCGGTCTATTGAATATTCCGGTGCAGACACTGAAAAAGTTTATGATTTAAAGAATTCGCGGCTTTCGGGCCGCTTTTCTTTTTGTCCCGTTCGTTTTCACCGTTTGTTTACGCCCTTTTAGGATACAATTTAATCAATTTAACTTCAATTTAGCCCGGAGGTTTCACATGCACAGAGAAGAATTGGTTGATGCCATCAAATCGGCGTCAGGAGAAAAGAAACCGCAGCTTGTATTTAAAAACGGCAAAATCTTCAATGTTTTCACGGGAGAACTGGAAGAAGCAGACCTTGCTGTAAACGATAAAATCATTGTGGGAATCGGGGAATACGAAGGGGAGAAGGAGATTGACCTGAACGGGAAGACGCTCATCCCCGGTCTGATTGACGGTCACATTCATATCGAAAGCTCCATGCTCACGCCGGTTCCGTTCGGACAGGCCGTCATGCCGCATGGAACCACCACGGTAATCACCGATCCGCACGAAATTGCCAATGTGGCCGGAAATGACGGCATCNNACACATGCTTCACCAGGCAAAAAAAACCAGCCTTGACATTTTTATCATGCTGCCTTCCTGTGTGCCGGCCACCGACCTTGACGAGTCCGGAGCTGTGCTTGAAGCCTACGACCTGCAGGATTTTATCAAAAAGGACCAGGTGCTGGGACTGGCAGAACTGATGAATTCCTTCGGGACCATCCAGGCCGACAAGGCGATTGTCGACAAGATTTATATGGCGGAGAAGGCCGGAAAGCTCATCGACGGACACGCCCCGTTCCTCTCGGGGCTCGGGCTCAACGCCTACATCACAAGCGGCGTGGATTCCGACCACGAGTGCAGCGACCTTGATGAAGCGCTTGAAAAGCTTAGGAGGGGGCAGTGGATCATGATCCGTGAAGGGACCGCCGCGCAGAACCTCGAAGCGCTCATCGATCTCTTCAAAGAGCCCTATAACCGGAGAATCTGTCTTGTGACGGATGACAAGCATCCGGGTGACCTGAAAAATCTCGGGCATATCGACTACATCATCAAGAAGGCGGTCTCCCTCGGGGCAAAGCCTGAAGACGCGGTGATTGCGGGAAGCCTGAATGCCGCCCGCCGCTTCAACCTTTACGACAGAGGCGCGCTGGCCCCGGGATATCTCGCGGACATCGTCGTTGTGGACAACATCAACGACTTAAACGTCGAAGAGGTCTATAAAAAAGGGAAGCTTGTCGCAAAGGACGGCAAGATGACCGTCAAGGAGAAGCCCGCCAAACACAATCCGAAGAAATACGCCAAAATCTACTCCTCCTTCAATCTCGATCCGGTGACCGAGGAGATGCTCAAGGTTCCCGGATACGGCCCCAGGATGCGGGTGGCTGAATTTATCCCAAACCAGCTTCTGACGGAAGAGATTGTAGTGCCCTGGGTCGAGAAGGAAGGCGTGGCGCCCGGCGTCGACATTGAGAACGACATCTGCAAGGTCGCGGTGTTTGAACGCTACCGGAGAACCGGACATGTCGGCATCGGATTTGCAAAAGGTTACGGCCTCACCAAAGGCGCGATCGCGTCCTCCGTCGCCCACGATTCGCATAATCTGGTCGTCGCAGGAACGAACGACCGGGACAT
>DLOL01000077.1:3856-7601 GCA_002478485.1 Eubacteriaceae bacterium UBA7485
GGTCGACGGCGAGGTGCTCGGGGACCTGCCACTTCCGATCGGGGGACTGATGAGCGACCAAAGCCTTGACCAGGTGGACCGCCAGCTTGAACTCCTCAAGAACATGACAAGAGAGATCGGGGTTGCGGAAGGTGTCGACCCGTTCATGACACTCGCTTTCCTCTGTCTGCCGGTCATTCCAAGACTTCGCGTGAACACGCTCGGCCTGATCGATGTGGATCATCAGAGCGTGCTGCCGGTCCGTTTTTCCGATTGATCGCTCCTCTCCCTTTTGTTCTGATAAAATAGAGATAAGGGAGAGAAGAAACATGGAGTTTAAACAGCTGCAGTCTTTTACTGCACTTGTACAATATAAAAGTTTTACGAAAGCCGCTGAAGTTCTCAATATCTCGCAGCCCACAATCAGCACGCACATCCGCCTTTTGGAGGAGGAGCTCGGGAGCAAGCTGATCACGCGAACGACCAAGAGCGTGGAAGTGACAGGGAGAGGCTGGGAGCTCTACGAATGCGCAAACCAGATTCTGGATCTGAGGGACAACCTGATCGCAAGATGGGCGGGGGACAAAAAGAAAGTTCTTCATCTCGGTGTCTCCACACTGCCTTCTTCCTATATTCTGCCGGACATTCTGCCGGAATACGGGAAGATCCATCCGGAGAATTATTTTGTGGTGCATCAGGGCGACTCTGCATCCATCATCGAGAAGATGAGCGAGGGCGAGTACGATATCGGCATTGTCGGCTCAAGGACCGATGACGAAGAGCTTGAGTTCATCCCGTTTTATGAAGACAAGATTATCCTCATCACGCCGGTATCTGATTATTACCAGGCGGTAAAAAACGGTCCTGACAGTGCGGATGAGAAAGTTAAAAGGCTTCTGGCCGAACCCTTCATCCTGAGAGAGCAGGGGTCCGGCACCAAGAAGCTTGCCACCCGCTTTCTCGAGAAACTTGGAATCGAAGAGAAGGATCTGAGAATTTCCACAAGAATTAACGACCAGGAAAGCGTGAAGAATCTGGTCGCGGGAGGCATGGGCATCTCCATGATCTCGGAGAAGGCGGCTGCGGGCATGATCCGCGAGAAGCGGCTTTTGGGGTTTGAGCTTGGCGAAGGAACACTGACCCGCCCCTTGTACCTGGTTGTACGGAAAGGAGATCTCCTTAAACGCTCAATCGGAACCTTCGTCAATTTTGTTAGACATTACTATAACTGAAGGAGCGGATCCTGCCGCTCCTTTTTCAGTTTTTATTGAAAATGTTTTGAGTATATGTAAGCGTTGAAAGCCGATTCATAGAAAACAATTTTGGTTTCGAATTTTCATTCGGTTGCGTTACAATAAAGGAGAACGAAAGGGGATACGATGGATACAACACAACTCAAAGAAAAAGCACGTGATGTCAGGCGCGGGATTATCGAAGCGACACACGCAGCAAAATCCGGCCATCCCGGCGGAAGCCTTTCAGCTGCAGACGTATTTACCTATCTGTATTTTAAGGAAATGAACGTGGATCCCAAAAATCCGAAAGATCCGGACAGAGACCGCTTTGTGCTCTCAAAAGGGCACACGGCGCCGGGCTATTACGCGGCCCTCGCGGAGAGGGGCTATTTTCCGGTGGAGGATTTAAAGACGTTAAGGCATGTCGGAAGCTATCTTCAGGGTCATCCCGACATGAAGCATATTCCGGGCGTTGACATGTCTTCAGGCTCGCTCGGGCAGGGAATTTCGGCAGCGGTNNACATGGCGCTTGCCGGAAAACTGCAGGGAAAAGACTATCATGTCTACACCCTTCTCGGAGACGGAGAAATCCAGGAAGGGCAGGTCTGGGAGGCGGCCATGTTCGCGGGTGCGAAGAAACTTGACAATCTGACTGTTATTGTCGATAATAACAACCTGCAGATCGACGGGACGGTGGAGGAGGTCAATTCGCCTTATCCGATCGATGAGAAATTCGCCTCTTTCAACTTTGACGTGATCAATGTCGAAGACGGAAACGACATGGACCAGATCGACTGGGCCTTTGAAGAAGCGAGGAAGAGCGAAGGGAAACCGGTCGCGATCATCCTCAAGACCGTCAAGGGAAAAGGTGTGTCCTACATGGAAGATGAAGTCGGCTGGCATGGAAAAGCGCCGAATGATCAGGAATATGAACAGGCCATGGAAGAGCTGAGGTGAATGAGATGAGTGAAGTGAAAAAAATCGCAACCCGGGATTCATACGGACAGGCTCTGAAGGACCTTGGATTTGAAGTGGATGATTTGGTGGTGCTGGACGCGGACCTCGCGGGAGCGACCAAGACCGGCACCTTTAAAGCTGCGCATCCGGATCGTTTTGTGGATGTGGGGATTGCGGAAGGAAACATGATGGGGATTTCGGCAGGTCTTGCGGCCGCGGGACTGGTCCCATTTGCGAGCTCCTTTGCGATGTTTGCCGCAGGCCGCGCCTATGAACAGGTCAGAAACTCCATCGGATACCCGAAACTCAACGTGAAAATCGGCGCAACGCATGCGGGCATCTCCGTCGGCGAGGACGGCGCCACGCACCAAGCATTTGAAGACATCGCGCTGATGCGCGAGATCCCCGGCATGGTGGTCATCAATCCTTCGGATGATATCGAAGCGAAAGCCGCGGTTCGGGCGGCTCGCCGTTCCTGTGATCAACGATACGGAAGACTACGTGTTCGAACTCGGAAAAGGCGTCAAGCTCAAGGAAGGAAAGGACCTGACTGTCCTTGCTACGGGCCTTGAAGTGTCCGAGGCGCTTGACGCTGCGAAGAAGCTTCAGGAAGACGGGGTGGACGCCGAAGTGATCAACATCCACACGATCAAACCGCTCGATGAAGAAATCATTCTTGAATCCGCGGGGAAGACCGGAAAAGTCGTAACCGTGGAAGAGCACAGCATAATCGGAGGACTCGGAAGCGCGGTTTCCGAACTTCTCTCTGAAAAACTTCCGACCCCGGTGAAGCGAATTGGAATCTATGACACCTACGGGGAATCCGGCCCCGCGCTTGAGCTTCTGAAAAAATACAAACTCGACGCGGACGGCATTTACGAGCAGATCAAGGAATACCTGGACTAGAAGACAGCTGCCTGCGGGCAGCTTTTTCATGAATTAAGCATATTTTTGATCCTTTTTTCATCAACATCTTCAGTCCGGTCTGTTTGTCAACAAATGAGAGGGAATAAGTAAAGAAAAGCTCTCAAAAAGCTTTCAAAGGAGGAAAATGGATGGATAAACTCGTTATCAAAGATATGAAAATTCACGAAAAGGATCAGGCAGCGCTCGGACATGAAGTGATCCGCGACAAATACACTCTGACCCTTGAACTTCTATACAACATCAAGACCACGGACGGCGAGCACATCAAGGACACGCTCTCCTACGAAGAGATTGCAAACTATTCCCTGGCACGGCTCCAGAAGGGGAAAGGGGAGAGCGCGGAAGGAGAGGCGCTCTCGCTCACCCAGATGCTCCTGCTCGATTTTCCCTTGATCGAGGAGGTCAAGGCCAGCCTCGGACTGGTCTCGCCGGGTGCGGACTATTCGCTCGGCCAGGTGAGCTATGAAGTCTCAAGACGCTGGAACACTGTCTATCTGAGCCTTTCTTCAAATGACGAATCGAAGGATCAGTACCTGAACTTCGCTATCGACCAGATCATTGAGAACAAGCTTTGCAGGTTCTTGAAGGTTTCGGACTTCTATCCGGACGGAGACGAAAAAGACGCAAGCCTCACCGCAGTCCTTGAG
>DLOL01000077.1:7652-8744 GCA_002478485.1 Eubacteriaceae bacterium UBA7485
AACCGCGCCACGGAAGGGAGCCGAAAGCTTCTTGACCTTGATATTTTGCTCTTCGGAAACGAAATGATCAATTCCGATGAGCTCACGGTTCCGCACAACAAGCTTGAAGACCGCGAATACGTGCTCGCCGCGCTCAATGAAATCGCGCCGTATGCGAGAAATCCGGTCACAAACCTCAACCCGAGAGACATGTTAAATCTCCTCAAGCTCAGAAACTCAGGCGTGCTCAGCGGCCTTCACGTCTGAATGATAAAAGCCCGGCCCGNNCACGCGGCATAACCGGTCCGGGCTTTCAGATTTTATGAAAGACCGGGCGCATCGCGTCGAAGGTGCAAAGCCTCTTAAAGCCGAGGTCTTTGAGGACCGGCATGGTCTCCCTGATCTGCGCGCCGAGATGGGAAGGCGCATGCGTATCGCTCCCGATGGTCAGGATTTCGCCGCCAAGGTCCCGGTACAGCTTTAAGATGTCAACCGAAGGTGTGAGATCTTGAAGACCGTAGCGGAAAGAAGAAGTGTTGACTTCAAGGCCCTTGCCGTCTGAAATCGCGGTCTTGAGGATCTGCGCGATGATATCCCTCTCCCGCTCAAACGGATAGGAACCTCCCTCATCGTACCGGCTGATCAGATCCAAATGTCCGAGGACGCTGTAATTCTTGTAGGATCCGACCACTTTCAAGATCTCCTCATAATAGGATCTTCTGAACGCTTCCCGCGTCTTTCCTCTCTGGAAGTCCTGGTTCCAGAATTCAAGATCATCCACCTGATGGCAGGAGAGGATGATGAAATCAAACGGATAGGAGGAGAAGAGCTTCTCAAAGAGCGGAACCGTATGCGCCTGCATCCCGAATTCCATGCCTTCCCGGATCACCATCCGGTCCTCGTATTCGCGCTGAAGCTTTTTAATTTTTTCATGATACGCCGGATACTTGACGTTCATCGGGGGGAGTCCCGCCTTCTCAGACCCGCTGTACGAGCATCCCGGGTTCTTCCAGTCGCGCTTGATTCCGTAATCCACATGATCCGTGAAGCAAATCTCGTCAAGGCCGAGGACGGCAGTATCCCGGACCAGGTCCTCCATTTTGTAGTCCGAAT
>DLOL01000013.1 GCA_002478485.1 Eubacteriaceae bacterium UBA7485
AAGGAGCTGACGCAATTAAAGGCTTTTTCCTTTAATGCGACAGCCCCATTTTACATCATGAGAGAAATAAACAATATTAATCAGGGGTGGCACTTTACGCTTGAGCCGGTGGAGGTACCGGTCCAGGAAATGCCACAGTGGCAGCAGATTGATCTGCCGCACACCTGGAATAAATATGACGGTCAGGACGGTGGAGGAGATTACTACCGTGGAATCGGCACTTATGCCAAAGAAGTGCATTTTGGCGAACTGAAGCCGGGATCCGAAGTCTATCTTCAGGTGAATGCAGCAACGGATGTGGCGGACGTCTATGTTAATGGGAAAAAAGCCGTACACCATGAAGGCGGATATTCCATCTTCAGAGCGAATATCACGGATCTCATTCATAAGGGCAAGAATCTGATTGCTATTCAGGTGGACAACTCATTCAGAGATGACATTTATCCGCAGATGGCGGACTTTACTTTCTACGGCGGGCTGTACAGAGGAGTGGACATTATCGTGGTTCCACACACGCATTTTGATCTTGATTTCAGAGGATCATCCGGAATCAAGGTTGATTCTGAAGTTGACCCGAAGAGCAGAGAAGCCAAAATCAATATTGAAGCCTGGGTCACCCATCCGGAAAAAGGAGATTCTGTTCAGTTTTCCGTCATTGACGCAGAAGGAAATGTGGCGGGGCAAGTCATTCTTCCTGCTGAACATTCCGTTAAGGCCCAGATGGATCTAAAAGATGTTCATCTCTGGCAGGGAACCGTGGATCCGTATCTTTATACTGTAAAGGCTGAACTGCGCCGTCACAATGAAATTTTGGATGAAATTGCGGTTAATCATGGATTCAGAAAAATAGAAATTGATCCGCAAAAGGGATTCTTCCTGAATGAAGTGCTCACGCCGCTGCGTGGTGTCTCTCGTCATCAGGACCTTCTGGATAAAGGAAATGCGCTGACTTATGAAGATCATAAGAAAGATGCGGAACTGATTCGCGATCTTGGCGCAAATACAGTAAGGCTTGCGCATTACCAGCATAGCCAGGATTTCTACGATTTAATGGATGAAATGGGCCTGGTAGCCTGGGCGGAAATTCCGTTCATCTCAAAAATGAGCGATAATCCGAAAGCCCATGAAGACGCGCGAAGCCAAATGGAAGAACTGATCTACCAGAACTACAACCATCCGTCTATTGCAACCTGGGGAATCTCCAATGAAATCACAATCGGAGGTGAAACCGAGCAGCTCAATAAGAACCTCGAAGACTTAAATGATCTGGTTCATGAACTCGATCAGACACGTCCGACCACCATGGCACAGGTGTCAAGCCTCCCGATGGAATCCGTTCAGAATCAGCTTTCCGATATCCTCTCTTATAATCACTATTTCGGTTGGTACGGTGGAAATCTTGAAGATAACGAAAAGTGGTTTGACAAATTCCACGAAAAATATCCGGACCGTGCAATCGGCATCTCAGAATACGGCTGTGAAGGTATCGTTGACTACCACAATGACAATCCGTCAAGAGGGGACTATTCGGAAGAATACCAGGCCAAATATCATGAACATATGGCCAAGATGATTGACGAACGTCCATGGCTCTGGGCCACTCATATCTGGAACATGTTCGATTTTGGTGTTGATGCCCGTGATGAAGGCGGTGTTAAAGGAAGAAACAACAAGGGCTTGATGAGCTTTGACAGGAAGCTGAAAAAAGACAGCTACTATATCTATAAAGCTTACTGGTCGGATGATCCTTTCGTGCACATTGCAGGAAAACGCTACGCAAGACGCCCGGGCACTGAAACCACCATCAAAGTTTACTCCAACCAGCCGGAGGTCACACTGATCGATGACCAGGGCAAGACGACCGAATTAAGTGCAGATAAAGTGTTCGAATTTAAGAATGTTCCGCTCCATGATGGAATCAACACATTTACTGTAAAATCCGGAGATCTTGAAGATGTGATCTACATTGAAAAGGTCGACGAGCTTCCTGATGAATACATCTATCATCTTCCGGAAGGAAGTGTTGGTGTTACGAACTGGTTTGATGATATGGAAGAGGTCGAAGGTCCTATGGAATTTAAGGAAGGCTACTACAGTATAAAAGACAAGGTAGGCGACCTTGATTCTGAAAACAAGGAACTCATGAAGACTTTCCTGAACGGAATCAGTTCCACCATCGGAATGAATGTAAATCTCGGAATGATGAAGATGATGAAGGACTCCACAATTGAAGAACTTGGTCACTTTAATAACGACGGGGATGAAGCTGAAAAGAAACTGAAGATGCTCAATAGAGAACTTCAAAAATTTAAGAAGTAAAGCAATTCGTCTGAAAGACTGAGTTTTGAATTCAAGCAGTAAAAGAACCGTGCGAAGGAAGTTCCTTCTGCACGGTTCTTTGTTTGGTTCTATAACCAGGATGGAGAGATATCAGCGTTTTTGATACCTCTCCATCTTTATGATACAAGAATTATTTAGCGTGTCATTTCCGGAATATAACCGTCTGTAATTTTATGGGTTCGAATGACTGTTTCAACTTCGTCAAGGTCGCTTGTAGGCATATCTCCAGGAGAGGTGTTTTTAAGAGCAGAGAAAGCATTTCCGACTTCAAGAGCGCGCTGCGGATCTCCGCTTTCGAGAAGACCATAAAGCATACCTGCAACATACGCGTCCCCGCTTCCGATACGGTCAATAACTTCAATGTCGGTATAAGGAGCTTCCTTATAGTATTTATCTTCCTCTCTAGAGTAGATTGTAGAAGTAAAGTCATGGCTTAGAGGGCTGTTCACTTTACGCTTCGTAGAGGCTACAATATCAATGCCATACCGGTCGGCAAAATCCTTTTGAATCTGTTCAAGAGTTCCCTGCGAGCCGAACGTAAGCCTTGCCGTGTCTTCACTGACAAAGAAAATATCCACGTCATCAAGGAGAGGTTCAATGACTTCTTTTGCTTCTTTTCCAGACCATAGATTTGCTCTGAAGTTTACATCGAATGATATTTTGGCTCCCGCTTCCTTAAAACGTTTCATGGTTTTAATTGTTGCTTCTCTGCTTTCTTTCGACAAAGCCAGGTCAATACCGCTGAAATGAAAAAGTCTGGTATTGTCGAAAACGCTGTCGGGTATTTTATCTGGATCCAGATTCAGGAAGGAAGAATTCTCACGATCATAAATAACTTTAGGATTTCTCGGATAACGGCCATGTTCATAAAAGTAAAGGCCGATACGCGCATCATCTGATTCATCCATGATGAGGCATTCATCGGATACGCCGTAGAAACGAATTTCATTCCGAATAAAATGACCTATGTCATTGTCAGGAACCTGGGAAATAATCGCTGTATCCAAACCTAGCAGGGCAATGCCAGCCGCGACATTCATTTCTGCACCGCCGGCATTTTTTTCAAAAACATCGCTTCTGGATAACCGTTCGGAGTGTGGAGATGAAAGCCGAAGCAAAATTTCACCCATGGTTATCGCATCATACTTCTTGTTTTCTTTAGGAATATTCATTTTCACTTGCACGTGGGACTTTTATTCCGGACGTGATGCTCCTTTCAATTGAATTGTTCCGTCCATAAATAAGGCACGAATAATGTAATATGAAATTGCAAAAAAACCGCTCCGAAGAGCGGATCAACTTAATTATTCGTTAATGTAAAGCTGTAAACAGCTCCGTTTTCGATTTTAATTCCGTTAATATCTTGATCTGTTTCCTTACCGTCAACAGAAAGAACCCATTTCTGGTTGTCAGCAGCCTGATTTCCATTTACTTCGGTAACCTTGAACGTTGAGTCTGTTTGATCACCATTGACAATGCCTTTATCTCTCAGATATTCTCCAAGATAAATGTCGACAGTGGTTTCCGATTGGGTTGTCTTTTGACCATCAGGAAGAATCGTTTCAACAGTAAATGTCCGCTCGGTGTTTTCTATTTCATTAGATTCATTAGAAGTGCTTGAGGCGCAGCCGCTTACTGCGAAAAGCGTAATTAGAAAGACACAAAGAACGGAAATGAACTTCTTCATAGATGAGACCCCTCTTAGTCTTGATATATAAAAGAACATTCCCATTTTCCTATGAAAAATTCGATGGGACAGATTGCGCATACAAATTGAATATTCTATCAGGATCTGTCCGCTTTTCTCTCACTTATCTAACGAATAAGAAGAGAAAGGACTTGCTCATTAAGAAAAAAAATCATATACTTATTAAGTTAGAATTCAAGAAGGATATTCCTTCCTCTGAATCCGAATCTTGCTTCGGGACAAAAGCGAAGAATATATTCGGATTTTTTATTAGACGGGTATTGACAAGACTTTAACAATCCCTTATAATGGATTTATCGTTTGAAGGATGCAAAGTGTCTAACCATCTTT
>DLOL01000055.1:0-1415 GCA_002478485.1 Eubacteriaceae bacterium UBA7485
TTGTCTCGGCTGCCGTCATCAACGCGGCAAAACTCAAGGGAAAAGACCTCTCTGACATGAAAGCGGTCATCAACGGAGACGGCGCCGCGGGTTCGGCCATAGCGAGAATGCTCAAGAATATCGGAATCGGCGATGTGAAAGTCCTGAATATCAACGGGATCCTGAACGCTGATGATGACAGGCTTGATGAAGCGAGAAAGAAACTGGCCCGCGAGATGAACCCGGAAGGCGAAAAGGGAACGCTTAAGGAAGCGCTCCGCGGAAAAGACATTTTTGTCGGCGTGAGCGTGGGGAATCTGCTCACGAAAGACATGATTGAGGAAATGGCGGATGAACCGGTGGTGTTTGCCATGGCCAATCCCGTTCCTGAGATCATGCCGGATGAAGCCCGGGCGGGAGGCGCGCGTATTGTCGGAACAGGAAGATCCGATTTTCCAAACCAGATCAACAATGTGCTGGCTTTCCCTGGAATTTTTAAAGGCGCTTTATCCGTGCGCGCTTCAAAAATCACAGACGAGATGAAAAAGGCGGCTGCCTTTGCTTTGGCCGGTGTTTTATCAGATGAGGAGCTCAGGGAAGATCAGGTCCTCCCCGACGCGTTCGACCCGCGGGTTGTCGATGCGATCGCCAAAGCTGTTTCTGAAGCGTGGACGTCAAATCTGTAAACGACCCATTTGACGAACAGACAAAATAAAATTGTATTATGTATCCAGAAATAGACATGAAATTAAATTTTCATGTCTATTTTTATGCTAAAATTTTGTGTATTAGGAAGGAGAAAAAATGAGTGGATTAAGTTTTGCGGAAATTCTTTCCGCAGTCAACAACTTCGTCTGGGGTCCGGTCATGTTGGTGTTCTTAGTGGGCACAGGCGTGTATCTTACCATTAGACTGAAGTTTCTCCCGTGGCGTAATTTAGGATTTGCGATCAAAGAGGTTTTCTCAAAAAGAGATAACCAGGATGAAGTGTCAAAAGGGGACATCTCACCTTTCCAATCCCTGATGACAGCGCTTGCTGCAACCATCGGGACTGGGAACATTGTAGGGGTTGCGACTGCCATGGTGGCAGGAGGCCCCGGCGCAATTGTCTGGATGTGGATTTCAGCGCTTTTCGGCCTCTCGACGAAGTATGCGGAGTCTCTGCTTGCGGTTAAATACCGCGTCACCAATGATAAAGGCGAGATGGCAGGCGGACCAATGTACACACTTGAAAGAGGCTTTAAAACCAAGTGGCTTGGAAAGACGCTCGGTGTGTGTTTCGCTGTTTTTGCTGTCTGCGCGTCCTTCGGGATCGGAAACATGACTCAGGCCAACTCCATTTCAAGCGCGTTCTCAAATACATTTAATATTCCTGCCTGGATTATCGGTATTATTTTAGTCGTTCTGGTTGGCGTTGTCGTTCTCGGCGGCATCCA
>DLOL01000055.1:1499-2743 GCA_002478485.1 Eubacteriaceae bacterium UBA7485
AAGGTTACCGGAGGCGTCAAGCTCGATGGCGTTTAATCCGCAAGCGGTCGCAGGCGGAGTCAGTGGCACCATTGTGGCATCGATGATGTCCGCGATGCGCTGGGGCGTAGCGCGGGGCGTCTTTTCAAACGAAGCAGGGCTTGGTTCCGCGCCGATCGCGGCAGCAGCTGCAAAGACCGATTCCGCCGCAAACCAGGGCTATATCAACATGACAGGGACCTTCTTCGACACGCTGGTTGTCTGCACCATTACAGGTCTGGTTATCGCTTCATCGGGTCAGCTCGGAACGCTTGACGCCTCCGGTAACCTTATTACAGGCGTGAACCTTTCAATTGCGGCTTTCCAGTCCGCACTTGGATCATTCGGAGGATACCTTGTGACAATCGGGCTTGCGCTCTTCGCCTTCTCGACAATTCTCGGATGGGAATACTACGGGGAACGCTCCCTTGGCTATCTTTTCAAGAGCAATACGGCTGCGATGGTTTACCGCGTTATCTTCACATTGGTGGTGTTTGTTGGAGCCACCCAGACTCTTCAGGTGGTTTGGGACTTCTCCGATACGGCCAACGGGCTGATGGCGATTCCAAATCTGATCTCGCTGGTTGTTCTCTCCGGCGTGGTGGCTAAAGAAACTTTCAAATATCAGGATGAAGTCCTCGACCCCAAGAAGCGCATGAGAAAAGCGCTGAAGGAGGGCACATCCGGATCCATTATGAAAGAAGCTAAAGAAGCTGAAGAAGAAATTGAAGAAGCATGATTCTGAATCCTTTCTGTCGACGGACGGAAAGGATTTTTTATGTTATAAATGCAGGTGGAAAACCCCACAGCTTGCTGCGGGGATGAAAGCCTGCTGTATTTTTTACTTAATTTATAGTATAATAGATATACAATCTACTATGTGACGGTAACAATATGAAAAAACAGAAAAAATGTTCAGGTAAATATTTCGATTCCTAAATCATGGAAAGACCAGCTTGAAAACCTTGCCCGCATTTACTCAGTCGAGGAGGGAGACACTGTCACATTCCTTGACCTGATGCGAAGGGGCATTCAGGAAAAGTTCCAGCTTGCGGATGAGGACAATGAGCAGGAATAATACCGAATACCACTCCGCTTCTCACTGCAGGTACCTGACCCAGTATCATGTCATATGGTGTCCAAAGTTCAGATACCCGGCGCTGCAGAACGGAATAGATGATTCCTTAAAAGCAATACTCGCGGGGATCTGCTAGGAATATCATTAC
>DLOL01000028.1:0-3511 GCA_002478485.1 Eubacteriaceae bacterium UBA7485
GCGCTACGGACCGAAAAACCTGACCCTCATCAACTATCCCGCCTACCAGGCGCGTGTCACGGAAAAAGACGGAACGCTCGCCTATCAAGAGGCGATCAAAGGCATGTGGCCGGTTGAACGCTACGCGGAGCTTTTAATGGGCGATATCGAAAGACTTCAGGACAAGCCCGGGAGTTACGGCCCGAAAGGCCTGAACTATGTCGCGCACGTCGATATACCAGAGGACGTTCTCTCCGCCTTTGACTATCTCCGATCGACCGGGGACTTTAAAATCCGGGAAGCCAACGCCAAATACGCCAACACAAAAGAAAATCCCTATGAATGAAAAAAGCCTGAATGGCGTCATCCGTGACCGCCCAATACAGGCTTTTGTTTATTCCGCCGGGCGGACCGCTCCGACCGGGCACTCATCCGCGCAAGCGCCGCAGTCAATGCATTCTTCCGCATCGATTTCATAAATAAAATCCCCTTCGTCGATGGCTTCAACCGGACACTAGATGGCGCAAGCGCCGCAAGAGAGACATTCTTGTGAAATCTGATAAGCCATTTCTTCTCCTTATCTGCTTCTTCCTCCGGGAATCAGG
Organism: Eubacteriaceae bacterium UBA7485; assembly: GCA_002478485.1. Lineage (GTDB taxonomy): Bacteria > Bacillota > Clostridia > Eubacteriales > Eubacteriaceae > UBA7485. The sequence goes on from DLOL01000028.1 coordinate 585, forward strand.
ACTCGGTTCTTGCCTGGCCGGACGGGTTTTTCTCGCCTTCCTGGGGATTTCGCTGCGGTTTTCTGCGCCTGCCTCCCCGTCTCGGTTTCTTTCTGGCCTCGTCTCTGGTCCCCTCTTTTGCCGCTTCTTTCGTGCTTTTTCTTGGTGGACGCTTTTCTTTTCGCTCTGTCTGCTCTTTTCTCGGGCTGGTCTGCCCTTTCTCTCCCGATCCCTTTGTCTTTCTTGCCTTGACGCGCTCCCTTCTCGGGGGCTTTTTGCTTTCGTCCTCTTTCTCCGCACTCTTCTGCGCTTCCCTCTGGACTTTTTTGACCGGCTCGTCCGGATATTCGTCCGCATGCTCCTTGAAGTAGTCAAGCTCGTCAAGGGTGTAGGAGCGTATCTCGACTTCATCTTTCTCGTTCTTGATCTTCGCAAGCACCCGCTCTTCAAGCGTCTTGAGCTTGAAGACTTCCGCGGGCCCATCCGGCGTCTTGAACGCGAATCCCACGCGGGGCATCTTCTTCGAGATCTCTTCGTAATAGGCCTGTTCGTAGGTCAGGCAGCACAAAAGCCTTCCGCAAATTCCCGAGATCTTGGAAGAGTTGAGCGAAAGGTTCTGCTCCTTGGCCATCTTGATGGTGACCGGAAAAAATTCCCCGATCCACTGGGAGCAGCAGCACGGCCGCCCGCAGATGCCCACGCCGTTGAAGGTCTTTGCCTCATCGCGTACGCCGATCTGGCGAAGCTCGATCCTCACCCGGAATTCAGAGGCGAGATCCTTGACCAGGTCTCTGAAGTCCACTCTTCCTTCCGCGGCGAAATAGAAGACGATCTTCTTCTTGTCAAATGTGAATTCCACATCGATCAATTTCATCTGAAGGTCGCGTTCTCTGGACTTTTCGATAAAAACTTCCTTCGCCCGCGCCTCCACCTTTTTGATTTCCTGGTATTCTCTCTGATCGTCCGGTGTGGCTCTTCTCAAAATCGGTTTGAGTGCCGTATGAAGATCGTTTTCATCAATCTCCTTCCGAGCATACGCCACCTCCCCATATTCCCGCCCCTTGGCGGTTTCCACAATGACGTGATCTCCAAGCTCCAACTTGATCTCGCCCGGGTCGAACTGGTAGATCTTCCCGACCGGCTTGAAGCGCACCCCCACTACTGACTGTGACATGTATGTTAACTCCGAATCTTTGCAATTTTAATCATGCAGGCTTCCACCTGCAGTCTTAGATTAATATTATACTGAATCCGCTCGATTAGCTCAAACAAGAGGCGAATTGGCTCAAAATAGGATGGAGTCAGGATGTCGTCCTGCGTCAGTTTTCTCCGAAGGCGCTCGATCAGGCGAACACAGATCTCCTGCGCGACCTCTTTGCTCTCCGATATCTTCTCGGCGAGAAGCAACGCGCTGAGCATGTCGCCTTTCATCACCCGTTCAAAAAGGTGTCCCGCTTCTCTGAACTTTTCTTCCGCCTCCGGGTTCTCCGCGCGTCGGACCGCTTCGAGGGGGGTTCTTGCATCGGTCACGTCGATTCCAAGCCCTTCCACCACCGTCTGCGTCTCAAGCGCGCTCAGCGGAAGGAAGAAGAGTTTTTCGCACCGGCTCATGATGGTGGGAAGGAGCAGGTCGGTTCTTGAAGTGACCAAAATGAAGATATTGTTCTCAGGCGGCTCTTCAAGCGTCTTCAAAAGCGCGTTCTGCGCCTCCGGCGTCATCTTCTCCGCATCGTCAATTAAAACCACGCGCCTTCCCCCTTCAAGCGGACGCACATTGACCTGCTTGGCCACCTGGCGGACAGGCTCGATGCCGATGGTCTTCCCCTGCGCCTCGAGAACGATGAAATCGGCATGCCGCTCTTCCATGACACGGGTAAACGCTTCATCGGGCTTGAGCGCGCGCGCTTTGATCAGCTCCGCGGCAAATGCTTTTGCCGTCATCCGCTTGCCGATCCCCTCTTCTCCGGAGAAAAGATAGGCATGAGAGACATTCTCTTCCGCGATTTCCCGTGAAAGGATCCCTTTCTGGCGCTCATGGCCGACAATTTGATCAAACATGGTCTTTCTCCAGAAGAGGGAGAACCTGTGAGAGCAGCTTCTCGCCGATCACATCGACCGGCAGCATTTCCCCGTCGGGCGCGCAGTCGATGAGCGTCCATCCTCTCCCTTCCGCCAGGCGTTTTGCGCGCGACGCGCTTCTTGAAAGGTAGGCCTCATCCTTCTCATGGATGTCCTTTACGCTCTTTGCCTTCTCGGCACGCTTTTCAATCAGGCGCATCGAAACCTCCGGTGCCAGATTTAAAAAGAACACCTGATCCGGACTGGGAATCCCCATCTTCTCATATTCAAGGTCTTCAAGCCAGCTGAGAAACCTCTCCCTCTCTTCCTCGTCCTCGATTTTGCTTGCCTGATGGATCATGTTGGATGTCGTGTAGCGGTCCGTGATGATCACCCCGCCTTTGCGGTAAAAATCCCCCAGCTCTTTTAAGAACGCATCCGCCCGGTCCGCGGCGTAAAANNGAGGGATTGACCTGGTCCGGGTCCTCTCCGTATTCCCCGGAAAGGTAGCGCCTCACGAGGGTGGTGGCCCCGTCTTCATAACGGGGAAACGAGACCCGCCTCACATCAAACCCGCGCGCGCGAAGCACTTCTTCAAGCCTTTTGCTCTGCGTCTCTTTTCCCGAACCGTCAATGCCTTCAATGGCGATAATTTTTCCCATCTCTCACTTGCTCCCTAATATCTGTATCTGATGATTCTCAAGTCCAATCACATCCGTTCCGTCCTGCAAGGCCTTTTCGATGGCCTCAACGGCCTCCCGGCTCACCTCGGATCCCGGGACCAGGACGGGAATGCCCGGCGGATAAGGAATCACGAAATCCGCGCTTACAGAGCCTTCCGCCTCCCGAAGATCTGCCCGCCTGCTCTTCTCCCGCATGGCTTCCCCGAT
>DLOL01000028.1:3582-13913 GCA_002478485.1 Eubacteriaceae bacterium UBA7485
CCCTGCCGCCTCTTTTAAAAGATCGAGGTCTTCCCTTGTGGTGTGAATGCCGGTCATCAGAAGGATCTGGTTTTTCCGCTCGATTTCCGGCACAATTCCGTATTCTTTCAAGATCTCGCAGGCACGCTTTCCGTCCGTGACGGTAAAAAGCCATTTTGAGGGATCATACTTCAGCGACGGTCGGACCAGTTTGAAGGCTGCGCGCGGATGCTGATCTCTGAGCATTTCCTCGTGTCTTTCGAAGATTTCTCGGAAAACCGCCCCGCCCCGCACCGCTACTTCATCCACGGACTCCTCAATCGAGATCATCTGAAGATAAGAAGGGGAAGAGGATTCAATCATTGAGAGAATTTTGGCCGCGCAGTTTGCGTCTTCTTCCTCCCGGACATGGAGAAGCGCGCTTTGCGTGATGGCGGAGAGTCTCTTGTGTACGCTCTGGACACAAAAGTCAGCTCCCGCAGCCACGCTGTCTTCCCCGTTAAAAAAGTGCAGGTGCGCGCCGTGCGCCTCATCCACCAAAAGTTTCTTTCCCCTCCGGTGAAGAAGGCGCGCGATGCTTTTTGTCTCGGAAAGGCATCCCGCGTAGTCCGGCGAGACGATCAGCGCCCCATTTACGTCCTGATGCGCATCCAAAAGCGTTTCGATCTGCTCTTCTGTGACATAGGCCCCGAAGGGCGTGGTGCGGGGGGAGAAGAAGACCGGCTCAATCCGGCCGAGTGCCAGCGCGGAAAAGGCGCTTCGGTGGGCGTTTGCCGGAATGAGGAGCTTTTCGCCCGGACGGGCCGCGCTCATCAAAGATGCGATCACTCCTGCGGTCGATCCTCCAGTCAGCATCAAGCTCCTTCCCGCGCCGTATATGCGCGCGATCTTCTCCTGCACGGTTTTGATAATCTCCTCCGCATGATGAAGATTGTCCGCGCCCGGGATTTCCGTGATGTCGAGAGAGAGCGCAAGGTCCTCCCCCCTTCCCTTGTGTCCGGGCATATGCATGCGCACCGTGTCTTCGCGCGCAAGTTTTTCAATTCTCTCCCGAAGGAGCCCTTTTTTCTTCATAATTTGCCCCTTAAAAAGCCGCGGGCAGGAATCCTGCTCGCGGCCTGGTGTTTCTATTATATGCTTTATGCGCCTGATTCATAAACCGGTGTCAGCTCTCTTTTTTCTCCTCTTCCACCGGCTGGGCGGCATTGTTCTCAGGCAGAATGCCGTAGAGATCTGCCGTCCGGTGTTTGACATCGATGATGTTGTTGTAGAGCACATACCGGTAATCCTGAATGATCTTCTGGTCTTCCCCATCAAGGTCTGAATAGCTTAGATAGTTCCCGTCTTTGTCGATGAGCCCTTTCTTATTGATGACCGGATACTTTTCATAAAGCCATGCCAGGTAATGCTGGTAAGGCGTCATTTCCGTTCCCGTGCACTGTATGAAGAGCGTGCTCAGGTAGTTGATGCTCATCTCGTCAAAGGTGGTCTCCGGAAGATCGTAGTTGGCCCAGATAATAAACGGCGTGATCTGCTGGTTCTGCGACTGTTCAGGACTCCATTCAGAGATCGGGGTTCCCGATAACGCGTCGTAGAAGCCTTCATCCAGTTTCGGCTGATGGTCTCCAAACATGATGATGACCACCGGCCGGTCTGCACTCTTGAAGTGCTCGATCAGATCGCCGTACGCTTCGTCCGAGCGTTTGATCAGCGAGACGAACTGGTCGGCCATCGGATATTCCTGCCCGAGGTTTGTGATCTTGACCGGGTCAAGGTTGTTGTAGCTTTGCAGGTAGTTGCCGTGATTTTGCATGGTCACGTCAAACGCGAAGAACGGACGGTCGATCTGATCATAAATCTCCTCGATGTACTGATAGGTCGCAGCGTCCGAGGTGTATTTGTCTCGGACAATCTCTTGGCCGAAATAATCATTCCCGTTCGCGCTCTCCCGGTCTTCCCCTCCGCTTGCGAAGTGGTCAAATCCGATCATCGGATAGACTTTTTCGCGGTTCCAGTTCTTCGGGTTTTCCGGATGGAGCGCGTAGGTGTCGTATCCCTGGTTCTTTAAGGAGAGAGCGAGACTTGAATTGTCTTTCTTGACGTAGTTTTGGTAGGCTCTCGCGTTTTCCGCGAAGAGCAGTGTGGAGTTTCCGGTCAGGAAGGTGTATTCCGAGTCCGCGGTTCCGCCCCCGTAGATTTCGGTGTAGAGATTTCCCTTGATGGTGTTCTCAGACATCGAGTCGATATAAGAGAAGATTTCCTGATCCGTCTCGATATCCCCGACCACGGACAGATCCGTGAACGATTCGTTCATGATGCCGATGATCACGGGTTTTGCGCCGTACTGCTGGTAGTATTCGGGGAACGCGTTCTTGATGGCCTCATCCGCGTTGTAGTTTTTGAGGATAACGGTGTCGCCTCCCTGCCCGATGATCGAAGGGATGTCATCCGCTTCATAGCCTTTCGGCTTTGAGACTTTGAGAAGCTTGGTGTTGATGACAAGATTGTACGGATAGCCGTTGTCTTCTTTCCACCAGGCGTAATAGTAATTCTCCGAGTCAAACACAAAGAACGAGAGGAGCATGGCAGCACCGATCACAAGGCCCGTGAGCCTTGCGGCGCGCCCTTCATTCTTTTTCTTCGGAAGGAACCGGTCATCCCGTTCGGGGACGGAGTTTGCGCAGGACCAGGCGCAGTACATCATCAAAATCGCGCAGACCATGTTCGGAGAGACGCTCAGCGTATAGCCTCCCGCTACTTTCATCGCAGTTCCAAAGGCTGCAAGGTCCGCCGGAAGCAGAAGACCTCCCTTGAACTGATAGATAACGGCGTTTGCAAGTCCGACCGCGTTCATGAAGATAATCCCGCCCTTAAGCCCTGACCGCATCCGGCCTGTCGCGGTGACAAACAGGATGAAGATGGCAAGCACGATGACGTAGTTAAAGAAGAGCCTGATCATCTGCATCTTCAGTCCGTCGGGCGTCTCGTTGAACCCGGAGCCGCTCCAGGCTTCAATGCCCACCCAGGTGATGGTGGAGACCGCAAGCAAAACCCAGAGTAGATACTGGTTCTCCTCGCGGGCTGTGCCTCTCGGACGGATCATCAGGGAGACATAGAGAACCATCAGGCACATGAGGATGGATGAAAAATAGCTGTCTCGGGCGCCGGAAGCCAGGCAGAGAAAAAACGATGCGGCCACGCCCAGTGTGATGAGAGCGGCTTTCCAGGCCCACTTTTTATTTTTGCTGAAATAGCGCATATCCTATACTCTCCTTGAGATTCGCGACCTAGTGCCGCATTCTTTTATTTGCCCAAAAGAGAGACACATTTTCTATAAAATAACAATCACTTTTAAAAAAGCGCCAACCAATTTGTTTTATATTTTATCTCTTACTCAAATGGGATGAACGAAAAAGAAGGTCAAGATCCTTTCAATAATTCATTCATCCATAATATCTATGGTTTTTATATGTTTCTCTCTATGTTTTTTTAGTCTTGTCGAATTTTATAAAATGAACCACACTTAAATATTCAATTTGAAACGGCTTAAAATCAAAAAAGAGAGGATCATGCTCCTTAAAAAGGTGACGTCGAAGCGGTGCGGCCGCAGCAGGCGGGAATCACACTGATCCAGACAGAGAAGCCTGAAACATAAAACAAGATCCGGATGCATGCCGGATCCCGTTTAAAAAAGGCCTCTTCCGAAAACCCGCGTTTCCGAAAGACGCCTTTTGATTTTTCAGATTACCGGATTTTGCTGCCCGGCGAGAGTTTCTTATCCGCTTCAAGAAGCGAGACGGTGTCCCCTTCTTCCGCTGCGAGAAGCATGCCGTCAGAGACCACGCCTCTGAGCTTGGCAGGCTTTAAGTTCACGCAGACAACCACGGACTTTCCGGTCAGCTCTTCCGGCGTGTACCACTGAGAAATGCCGGAAACAATCTGGCGGGGCGATTCTTCTCCGATGTCGACCTGATTGACCAGAAGACGGTCAGCATTCGGATGACGCTCGGACTTGACAATGCGCCCGACCACGAGCTCGGGTTTTGAGAACTCTTCAATCGTGATTTTCTCGTCCTTCTTCCCTTCTTCCTTTTTCTTTTCTTCTTTCTTCGCCTGTTTCTTTTCCTTCTTCGCAGGCTTCTTTTCTTCTTTGGCCTCCTCGGAAGGCTTCTTTTCAATTCTCGGGAAGAGCGGCGCATGGCGCTCTATCTTCTTTCCGGCCTGGTATCCTCCGAAGTGCTTCAGGCTCTCCCAGGTTCTCTCTTCCGGCGTGAGGAGAAGCTCCTGCGCCATTTTCCCTCCGGTCTCGGGCATGAACGGCTCTATCAGAACGGCGATGTAGCGCAGGGTTTCCGTCAGGTTATAAAGGACGGAAGCGAGTCTTGCACGCTTCATCTCGTCTTTTCCTAGTACCCAGGGCTGTGTTTCATCGATATATTTGTTCGCGCGGGAGACCAGCGTGAAAAGATCTTCAAGCGCCTGGGCGGGGTCGAAGTTGTCCATGTCCGCTTCCATCATTCCGGGCGTCTTTTCGGCAAGCGAGATGAGCTCTTCATCCACGGGCTCTTCTTCACGCGCGTCAGGAATCACGCCGTCAAAGTACTTTGCGGTCATCGCGGCGGTTCTTGAGAGGAGATTCCCAAGGTCGTTTGCCAGATTGACGTTGATCTTGTTGACCAGCATGTCTTCTGAATAGTTTCCGTCCGCGCCCTTTTTCATATCCGAGAGCACATGGTAGCGGAGCGCGTCCACGCCGTAGGTGTCGGCAAGCTCAACCGGATCGACGACGTTTCCGAAGGATTTCCCCATCTTTCCGCCCTTGATCAGGATCCAGCCGTGGCCGTAGACATGCTTTGGAAGTTCCAGGCCGAGCGCCATCAGGAAGATCGGCCAGTAAATGGTATGGAAACGGATGATGTCTTTTCCGACCAAATGCACGTCCGCCGGCCAGTACTTGTCCATCAGGTTTTCCTTGTCGTTCAAGTAGCCGAGCGCGGAGATGTAGTTCGGGAGCGCGTCCATCCAGACATAAACCACGTGCTTTTTGTCAAACGTGACGGGAACGCCCCAATCAAAGGAAGTTCTTGAGACGCACAGATCCTGAAGGCCCGGCTCCAGGAAATTCTTGACCATTTCATTCTTCCTCGATTCGGGCTGAATGAAATCCGGATGCTCCTCAATATATTTCATGAGGCGGTCTGCGTATTTGCTCATCTTGAAGAAATACGCTTCTTCACTCGCATCCTGCACGGGACGGCCGCAGTCGGGACAGCATCCGTCCACGAGCTGGGAATCCGTCCAGAAGGATTCGCACGGCGTGCAGTAATGACCTTCGTATTTTCCCTTGTAGATATCGCCCTGCTCGTAGAGCTTTTCAAAGATCCGCTGGATGGTCTTCACGTGCTCTTCGTCGGTGGTGCGGATGAACTGGTCGTAATCGATGTTCATCAGTTTCCACAGCTTCTTGATCTTGTCAATCTGACCGTCGACAAATTCCTGCGGGGTCACGCCGGCCTCTTCCGCTTTTTTCTGGATCTTTTGACCATGCTCATCCGTTCCCGTCAGCATGTAGGCGTCATATCCGGTGAGCGTCTTGAAGCGCTTCATCGCGTCCGCCGCGACGGTGGTATACGTATGGCCGATATGCAGATCCCCGCTTGGATAGTAAATCGGCGTGGTGATATAAAATGGTTTCTTTGTCATTTCTGCCTCTTGATTTCGTTGTATATTTCCCGCTTGGAAAGACCCCGGTCTTTGGCCGCGCGTTTCATCGCGTCCTTCTCGCTCAGCCCTTCCGCCACGTAGCGGGCCACGTGTTCTTCTACAGTCAGCGCTTCAAACGCCTCTTTGTCTTCATCTTCGCTTCTCCCGGAGATGATGACCACAAACTCGCCTTTGGGCGGTTTTTCCTCAAAGCGCGTGAGAAGCTCCTGCGCCGTTCCCTGAACCGTCTCTTCGAACTTTTTGGTGATTTCCCGGGAAATGCTGATTTCCCGTTCAGGAACCGCGTCCCGCAGGGCTTCCAGGAGCCGGATGATTCGATGGGGGGATTCATAAAGGATGACGGTGTCGGGCGAGTTTTTCACCCGCTCGATCCCTTCCCTGAATTCTTTGTTGGACTTTCCGATAAACCCGATGAAGAGAAAGCTTCCTGCATCGAGTCCGGAGAGCATCAGCGCGGAGAGTCCCGCGTTAGGTCCGGGCACCACCTCCACGGAGAGCCCTTCTTCCCTGACGCGCCGCACCAGGATGTTTCCAGGATCCGAGATGACGGGAAGGCCCGCGTCCGAGACGAGCGCCACGTTCTCTCCTTTTTTGAGGTATTCGATGATCTTTTCAGATTCCTTATTTTCGTTGTATTTGTGATAGCTCTCAAGCCGGTTCTTGATTTCAAAATGGTTCAAAAGCTTAATCGTCTGCCGGGTGTCCTCGCAGGCGATGCGGTCGGCTTCCTTGAGCGCGCGCACCGCCCGGTAGCTCATATCTTCGAGATTTCCGATCGGGGTTCCGACTAAGGTCAGTTTTCCGGACATGCTTCCTCCCTGTAGAGATGCCTTGCCGCGTAAAGACCGTTGGCCGACGCCTGCATCAGTCCGCGGGTGATGCCCGCTCCGTCTCCGAGCGTGTAAAGATTTTTAAGACTGGTCTCAAAGGTGTCGTCCACCATGACCTTGTTGGAATAGAATTTCACTTCCACACCGTAGAGGAGCGTCTCGTCGCTGGCAAGCCCCGGCGCGATTTTATCAAGCGCCTTGATCATCTCGTCGAGGTCTACCATGATCCGGTACGGAAGCACCAGCCCGAGATCGCCCGGGACCGCGTCCTTAAGCGTCGGGACGATGTTGTTTCGGTAGAGCCGGCTCTCCGTGGTCCGCCTTCCGCGGATGAAGTCGCCGTAGCGCTGAACCAGGATTTTCTTTCCGGTCAGCATGTTGGCAAGCTCCGCAATCGAGCGGCCGTAGGCGATCGGCTGGTNNCAGAGGAGACGAGGAGGGCGAAGTTTGTGTTGTCCGTCTTCCTCTCGTCAGCCTTGTAGGAATGGCCGTTGACCACCGCAAGCCCGTTTTCATAATATTCGGTGGAGACTTCTCCTCCCGGATTCTGGCAGAAGGTTCTCACCTTGTCGTCAAAAGTCGGCGTGTAGTAAATCAGTTTTCCTTCGTAGAGATTGTCATTGATCATCTGCATGATCTCGTTTCGCGTCTCCACGCGCACGCCGATATCGACCTTTCCGATCTGCGTCTGAATGTCATGCTTCCGGCATAAATTCGAAAGCCATTCCGATCCCTCGCGTCCGACCGCGATAACCACTTTCTCTGCGCCGATCGCCTGGTCTTCCGTCGTGACGCCCGCAGCCTTTCCGTCTTCAACGATCAGATCCTTTACGGGCGTGTCAAAGACCATGGTCACATTATCGAGCGAAGCGATATGATCTTCAAAGCGGCCGTAGATCTCCTTTCCAACTTCCGTCCCCATATGACGGACCGGGCAGTCGACCAGTTTCAAGTTTGCCTTAATCGCGCGCTTTCTAATCTCGCGCGTCGCGTCGGTGATGGTCTCGCCGTGAACGGCCGGGTCCGCCCCCATGCTCAGGTAGATCTCATCCGCATCGTGAATGAGCTTGACGGTCTCTTCATAGCCGATATGTTCGGGAAGCTCGCCTCCGACCTCGGGGCTCAGGGAGAGCTTTCCGTCCGAAAAAGCGCCGGCTCCCGCAANNNCTGCATCCGGCGCATACGCCGGTGGTCCGCTTCGGGCAGACTCTTCTGTGGACGGAGGCGCCTTTTTCAATCAGGAGAATGCTTTTCTCCGGATGAAGCCTGGCAAGCTCCATGGTTGTAAAGATGCCGGAGGGTCCTGCGCCTACAACGACGACATCGTACTTTTCTTTCTTCATGATTCTCCTCTATCAAAACGGAGCGTCAGGCGCCATATCATCCAGGTATTCAGGCGCGGGGTCCGTGAATTTCGTGTATTCGCCAAGCCAGGTCAGTTTCATCATGCCGGTCGGGCCGTTACGCTGCTTTGCGATATCCAGTTCCGCCTCTCTCGGATTGACTGCCTCGTCTTTATTGTAATAAGCGTCTCTGTAGAGGAACATCACCACATCGGCATCCTGCTCGATGCATCCGGATTCTCTCAGGTCGGAGAGCATCGGCCGGTGATTCGNNNNATTCAAACAAGGTCAGGAGCGGACATTCCATCTCGCGGGCAAGTCCCTTAAGCCCTCTTGAGATTTCCGAGATTTCATTCTGCCGGCTCTCGGATGTGCCCGATCCGCTCATCAGCTGCATGTAGTCGATGACGATCAGATCAAGCGCTCCTTCGGCTTTCTTCCTTCTGCATTTGGAGCGCATCTCGGTCAGATTGATGCCAGGCGTGTCGTCAATGTAGATCTTCGATTCATAAAGCCTGTCTGCGGCATTGAGAAGGTCCGGCCAGTCTTTCTGCTGGTCGATATCCCCGCTCCTGACCTTGTTTGAATCCACATAGGCCTGGGAGAGGAGGATTCTCTGAACCAGCTGCTCCTTGGACATTTCAAGCGAGAAAATGAGAACAGCCGCGTCTTCCTTGAGGGCGGCGTTCGTGGCCAGGTTCAGCGCAAACGCGGTCTTTCCCATCGAAGGCCGGGCCGCAATGATGATCAGATCGGACTTTTGAAGGCCGCTGGTGCGCTCGTCAAGCTCCTTAAACCCCGTGGTCAGCCCTGAGAGCTGGTCGGTGTTCTTACTCCTGAACTCGATATGCTCGATCGTTTTCATCAGAATCGTCTGAATCGGCTCGTAATCTTTCTTCTGCTCACTCTGGGAGAGCTTGAAGATCATCGATTCCGCATCCTCCACCAGGCCCATGACATCATCCGTGGGCTCGCTGGTCTGCTGGATAATTTTCTGCGCCGAATAGATCAGCTCTCGTTGAAGCGCCTTCTCCTTGATGATTTTGACATACTCTTTGACGTTTCTTGCAAAGGGCGTGTTGTATTCAAGCTCCGTAAAATATTCAATGCCGCCGGACTCTTCATATTTCCCGCGGGACTTCAGATTTTCCGAGAGTGTGGTGTGATCGATCGACTCCTGCTTTTCGTGAAGTGCGAGCATGCTTTGAAAGATATCCTGGTTTCTCTTCAGGTAAAAGTCTTCCGCTCTCACCGCCTCCGCCGCCTGGTCCATGAGCGACTGGTCTAAAAGAATCGATCCAAGCAGGGAGACTTCCGCGTCCTGACTGTAAGGGATGGTCTTTTCCGCCATTGTTGTCTCCTTCCTAAACCAAAACANNTGGAGGCGCTTCTGTTACGCTTTTTCAATCACGACGGTGAGGGTTCCTTCCACGCCGGGGAATGTTTTGATTCTCACTTCCGCCCGTCCGATGTTGCGGATCGGAGAGGAGAGAAGAATTTTTCTCTTATCCACGTGGATGTCCTTCTGCGCTTCAAGCGCGGCCGCGATATCTTTGCTGGTGACAGAGCCGAAAAGCTTTCCATCCTCTCCCGCTCTCTCCTTAATGGTGATGGTGGTCTCATCGAGGATACCCGCGAGCACTTCTGCGGACTTTTTGTTTTCCGCCTGCTGCTTGGCCTTCTCGATCTTGATCTGTTCGGCCTTTTTGATGTTGGCCGGTGTGCCTTCCACCGCTTTATTTTCTTTGATGAGGTAGTTTCTTCCGTAGCCGGGCTTGACATTGACAACTTCGCCTGCGATGCCAAGACCCTGCACGTCCTCTAACAGCACTACTTTCATGCTAGTCCTCCATATATTCGTCAATCGCCTTCAAAAGCATTTGTTTGGCTTCCTCAAGCGACACATCTTCAAGCTGCGCGCCGGCCATGGCCAGGTGGCCTCCTCCCCCGAGTTTTTCAAGAATCACCTGCACGTTGATTTTTCCAGAAGAGCGGCCGGAGATGGAAATCTTTCCATCCGACAAGAGGATGATGAAGCTTGCTTCAATCCCCTTGATGTTGAGGAGCTCATCGGCTGCCTGCGCTGCTATAATTTTAGCATATTCGCTGTCTTCTTCAAATAAAGAGACGGCGATCTCATCGTGATAAACCTTCGCGCCCTGGACGGCTTTCGCCTTGAGCCCGTACGTGGTCAGGTCTTCCTGAAGCATGTTCTTCGCCTTGATCGTGTCCGCGCCTCTTCTCTTCAAGTAGCTGGCCGCTTCAAACGTGCGAACGCCGGTCTTAACTGTAAACATCTTCGTATCCATGTACATGCCGGCAAGAAGCGCGTTGGCCGCAGTCGGCCCGATCATGTTCTTGTCCCCGAAATACTGCACAAGCTCTGTAATCAGCTCGCAGGTCGATGAAGCATAGACTTCGCAGTATTCAAGAACGGATGTGTGTTCGAAAATGG
>DLOL01000028.1:13918-17928 GCA_002478485.1 Eubacteriaceae bacterium UBA7485
TTCGGTTTTTGGCTTGTTCGACGAGTTCCGGCACTTCCACATAGAATCCGTTCTGCGTGTCGACAATAATCAGAAGCGTCCCGGGCGTGATGTACTCTTCCGCCTCTTTTGGTGTCAGGAACACATTGTTGTACTCGCCGGTTGAAGCCAGGAACTCCGTCATGGCGCGGATGGACATGTTGATGGAAGAGAGCGCGATCTTGCAGGTCTTTCCCATTTTCGAACACACATCCGTCAGCCCGATGGCCGATCCGAGCACATCCATGTCCGGTGTCTTATGCCCCATAATCAGCACGTTGTCGGCTTCCGAAATCAGCTCTTTGAGACCGTATGCCTTCATACGGGCTTTGACCTTGGTGCGTTTTTCCGTCGCTTCGGACGTTCCTCCGTAAAAGGAGAGACTCTCATCCTTCTTGACGACCGCCTGGTCTCCTCCCCGGGCCATGGCAATTTCAAGCGCGGAATGCGAAATTGCGTCCGCTTCCATAATCGTCAGCGGCTTCTCACTGACGCCCACCCCGATGGAGAGGGTGATCTGGTACGGTTTTTCCGTCTGGATCTCCCGAATCTCATCGAGGATATGGAATTTCCCTCTCTCCATGATCTGGAGTTTGGAGCGGTCGAAGATCACGAGGAAACGGTCGGTTTCATAGTTTAAGATGAACGCGTCCTTTCGCTTGGCCCAGTCGGTGATGCGCAGGTCAATCTGCGAGAGGATGCTGCTTCTCTCCGGCGTGGGAAGCGGGTCGATCACGTCGTCGTAGTTGTCGATCATGATATAGCAGAAGACCGCTTCGTATTTTCTGTAGATCTCATTTTCCCGGCGAAAAGCCGTGATGTCCGAAAGACTGATGATCTCGTACTGCTTGTCCTTTGTGGTGAAAGGACTCATGAAGACGTCATAGTCTTTGTCGTCATGGGTGAAGACATGTTCGGGAGACTCTCGGATTTCGTCAAGATTGAGCCCGATCAGGCTTCTCAGGGTGACATCCAGATCCGTCATCTCCTCTCCGCCGAGAAATTCTTCTCTGAATTTCTGGTTGTACCATACAACTTTCTGATTCTCTCCCGTAATCACAGAAGCAATGGGATACTCAAAAAGTCTTTTCTTGTTCAGCTTGTCAAAGAAACTGTAGACGGTCTTGGCCTCGTTCGCCTGGTCTTTGATCTTTCTGGTTTCGATGAGAAAGGCAATGCCCAAAAACAGAACCAGAATCAGCGTGATAATAAAACCCGTCTGCGGCTCAGAGTAAATCAAGAGTCCGCACAGGGTAAATATCAGTACAGCGGTGACAATCAGCTGGTCTCTTCTCATTTAGTCTGTCTCTGCGAAATGAATCTCCTTACCGGCACGTAGACATCCACAATCCCAAGCAGAAGGATGACAAGCGAGAAACCCGACACCATAAAGAACAGAAGGAAACTGATGATTCTCAAAAAGTTCCTCTGACCTTTGGACATGTTTCTGGTCAGCCAGAAAATGAAGGAGAAACCCATGAAGATGAAGATGACCATCCCGAGCATTTCGATTGTGGCGAAATAGATCTCCGGAATTCCCGGAAAGGCCACTTCCAGGAAGAATGAGAGAAGAAAGACAAGCCCGAGAAAAATTTTCAGGCTCGGCGCAAGCTCCCACTGGTCAAACGGCTTCATTGGAACAAACGGAATTCTGAGGCGCTTTAAGAGGAAATCCGAAAGCGCGCACGCGATCAGGCTCATGAAAAACGGCGCCGCCAGCATGATGGCCGGCAGGAAGAGTTTCATGGACTTGGTCATGTTTTCAACTTGAGCGGTAACCTGGGCAAGCTCTTCAATGGAAAGGCCTGCATTTTTATACATCTCAAGCATGATTCTTGAAGTTTCTTCCACGGATTTTACATAATCCTGTGTAAAGCTGACCCCGGTGACCCATTGTCCGAGATAGATGATGACGAAAAAACTGACCAGGTAGGCCAGGTATCCCGCAAAGAGGCGGAAGAACCCTGATTTTTTCGTCTGATACGCCCACCCGAGCGCAAGTCCCGGAAGAATCGCACAGATGCCCGTGGACACTGCCGCATAAGGGGTCAAGAACATAAACAAGATCAGGAAAGAGGCCGCGGATGAGATGGCGGCTGCCCGAAATCCCTGCTTAAGTGCCAGAATGACTGCCGGAACCGGCAGAAAAAAGAGTAAAATTGTCATAAAAGGCACGTAGTAGGAAGCAACGGCAGCGACCACAGTGAGCGCCGTCATAAGCGCTCCCTGGGTTAATGCTCTTGTATTCAAATTTCGCCTCCAGCGATCCAGATCTGCTGTTTATACAGCAAATAATTTACAATTAACTAAAGAATTTTATCATACTTTACATTTTAAAAAAAGTATTGTCCGGTCTGATAAATATTGGACAAAAGGAGTGAATCATGGAAAATCAAATTGTTTACGCTTCCGCCAGGGATGCGGTGGTAATCCGCTTCTGCGATACCACAGACGCCTGCAGAGAAGCCATTAAAATCCATCATGCCAAAGGATCAGCAGCTCACGCCCTCGCGCGCGTGCTCACGGGCGCCGTGCTCGGCGCTTCTTTAATGAAGAATGATTCAGACCGCTTCACCCTTTCGGTCAACGCAGAAGGCGCGATCTCCCACGTTACCGCCACAGCCACGCCGGCCGGGGAAGTCAAAGCGCTCATTGATGATCAGGAAGAGCTTCTCAAAGAAACGGTCAGCGAAAGTTTTGGAGACGGGATGCTTCGCATTATCAAGGAAACCGGTGTGGGAGAACCTTATTCAGGGAGCATTCAGCTGGTAAGCGGTGAAATTGCGGAGGACCTGACCGCTTATTTCGCTTTTTCGGAACAGACCCCTTCCTCATGCGCGCTTGGCGAAGACTTTGACGGCGACACGCTCAAAAGAGCCGGAGGCTTTCTGATTCAGCTTATGCCGGATACCCCGGACGAAGTAGTCGACCTCCTTGAAAAGGACCTTGCGAAGAGCCAGTCGGTCTGCGATATGCTTGAAGCCCACGATTCTCCCCAGGAGCTCGTCTCGGCCCTTCTCCCGGGTCTGTTTCCGGAAACCTCCCTTGTCAAGGATGTAAAGTTCGAATGCGGATGCTCAAGAGAAAAAGCGGGCCAGGCGCTCATCGCAGCGGGAAAGGCCAATCTTGAAGAGATGATTTCAGAAGAAAAAGACTTTCCAGTCGTCTGCCCCTACTGCAAGAATGAATACATCTTCAAAACAGAAGATCTGAAAGATCTGCTTGAAGAATCAAGCGAAAAGGAATAAAGGAGAGAGTATGGAAAGGGCGTATATTGTATTTTCAGGAAGAGTCCAGGGCGTCGGTTTTCGATGGTTTGCCACACAGACCGCGACCCGTCTCGGCGTGACCGGCTGGGTCAGAAACCTCGACAACGGCGATGTGGATTGCGAGGTGCAGGGGACGGAAGCTCAGATCGACCGCTTCATCCACGATATGTGTCACGCCAACCGATGGATTTCGGTTTCCACTTATAAAAAGACCATGATTCCAGCCGTGACCAACGAAAAGAAATTCATCATGAGAAACTGATCAAAAACACGTATCAAAAAAGGCGGCTTCCGAAACGGATACCGCCTTTACCTTTTCTGCCCGGGACAGTTTTCTTTCTTTTTACATCCCGCGCATCCTTCTTTTTTTCCGCATCCGCCAGATTTGCATCCAGAGCAGCCGCCGGTCTTGAGATTGAGTTTATTCACGTCATAGCTTCCCGCGAGACGAAACTCACCGTCCACAAAAAAGTACGGCATTCGAAAGGTTTTCAGTCTCTCAGATACTCTGGCCTCTTCATACATGGACTGGTCCGCCACCGGGTCATAACGGACAATCTCAATTCCACTGAGCATCAGATCTTCTAAAATCCCGTCAAACAGGATATCTTCATCTCCTCTCCCCCCGCTCGATGAGGCTTCAAAAATTTCTATCTTCATATACTCCCTCTTAAAAAGAAAAAGAATGCCATGAAAAATCACAGCGTAGCGAATAAGGGATAT
>DLOL01000031.1:0-136 GCA_002478485.1 Eubacteriaceae bacterium UBA7485
CCGGTTTCAGAGAAAGCCGTCCCTGCGCTTTCTTTCCCATCTTGACCAGCTCAGACTTTTTCAGCGTGCGCTTCGCCGGGCGAAGATTCCGGTAGCGTATTCAAACGGCTTTAATCCGCATCCGCAGATTTCTTTT
>DLOL01000031.1:210-5021 GCA_002478485.1 Eubacteriaceae bacterium UBA7485
GAAAAACTTCAGGCCGCGATGCCGGAAGGGATCGAGATCCTGGAAGTGGCTTCTCTTCCTCCGGACGCGAAAAGCCTGACAAAACAACTCATGCGAGCGGACTACGAAATTGAGCTGATGGGGTTCAAACCGGAGAAAAGAAAATTTTTAAAACCGGAACTTGATAAATTTAATGCGAAAGATGAGATTTTCATTGAAAAACGCAATAAGAAAGGGAAAACGGTACAGAAGAGTATCCGGGATTCTTTCGATTCTTTAAGACTCAAAGAGGATCCCGAGCACTTCATTCTTGAGACCGGCGTGCTCGTGAAAGACAATTCGCTGATCAAGCCGGATCTGATTGTCGGCGCGTTTATGAAGGAGGCGGGTTTCTACCTGGATCCCGCGACTCTTCGGGTGACGAGAAAAAGACTCGTCCTAGATCGTGAAGAAGAGAAATGAAATTTTTAGGAAATCTTCTCTGGTTTCTCCTCGGAGGCCTCTGGATGGCCATCGGATGGTCGCTTGTCGGTATTGTCTGGTGCATCACCATTGTGGGTATTCCGGTGGGAAAACAGTGCTTCAAGTTTGCAAAGCTCTCCGCTTTCCCGTTTGGGAAGCAGATTAACTACGGGGGAGGTGCGGGATCGATTCTTCTGAACATCCTGTGGCTGATCTTCGGCGGGGTGGAGCTTGCACTCGGTATCTTTATCAACGGATGCCTCTTCTGCGTGACCATTATCGGGATTCCGTTCGGCCTGCAGTGCTTTAAGCTTGCAAAACTGGCGCTTCTGCCGTTCGGCGCGACGGTAACCAAACAGAATCAATACGTATAAAACAGTTCAAAAGCACGCTTCATCAGACAGCCGTTTGCTGGGGCGTGCTTTTTTAGATCAGTTGCCATTTCGGGTTCAGAGAAACAAGTTCACGGATTCATGCCGTGTGATCACGCCCCGGTCCATCTAGCTTTGCACGGCTTCCAGAATGTTTTCCACGTTGCTGTGTTTCGGTTCATATCCAAGCAGTTTTCTCTCTTTTCGGATGTCAAAAGAACCCGACCGCATCATATGGAGTTTTGACTGTTCCACTTCGTCCGGATTCCCTTCATATTCCGTCCATTCGGGCCATGGAAGAAAACTGATTTTCGGCTCAAGACCAAAATACGTCTAGAGAAGCTTCGCCATGCCGTAAAGTAATCGACTGACCGCTTTGCGCGTAAAAATCTCGCCAAGCGCCTGGTTTCGATGCTTTACTGCCTTCATGAACAGCTGGGCGACATCTTCTCCATGAACGTGGTGAAGGGTTTCCATCCCGGAATTCGGAAGCTTGATTTCTTCTCCGTCCGCGATCATCTGAGCAGGACGGAGCGTCGCGATGGCCCAGGGAGAGATGATGGTGTATCCGGGACCCAAAATCTGTCCAGGCATAATCACCGTCGAAGGAAAACCGTTTTTTCTGTATTCTTCCTTCAGATACAATTCCGTCCTGAACTTTTCTCTGCCGTAATCACAAATCGGCTCTTTTGTCAGAGAATCGGGATCAGCGGGAAGGATTTCGCCCATCCCGTGCGTCCAGCAGCTTGAGTAATAAAGAAAATGCGAGCAGTCCGTTTCTTTCAACGCTTCAACCATCTTCCTAGTGTCTTCGAGTTGGAAGCCGATCAGATCGATGGCGATATCGGGATTAATCTGTGCAATTTTCTTTTCAAAATCAGGATCCCTGCCCCTGTCCATGAAGAGATGCTTGGCTTTCCGCCAAGCCGGATGATCCTCATAAGGCTTGGAGTCTCCTCTTGTGACCACAGTCACATCGTACCTACCCTTCGTTAATCAGCATTGGAACCAGATAAGTTCCGATATGTCCGGTTCCTCCCGTCACAACTGCTTTCATTTTGATTCTTCCTCCTCCGGTACAATGGAGAATAACGGGATCTCCAAAGAAAACTCTTTACAAGCGCTCTCTGATCCCGCATCAAGAGCTTTTTTATAATACTCTACTTTTGCAGCGATACATGCTTCACAGGCCTGCTGCTTCTTGATTTCATCCTGAATCTATTTTTGATGTTTTAACATCAGCTGATACCGATCTTTAAGGGATGTGTCGCCTTCGCCGGCAAGTTCAATACATCTTCGAATATCCGGAATTGTCATGCGGGTCTTTTTCAGGCAGATGACCACATAAATAAATTCAAGGTCCTGTTCATCAAAAATCCGGTTTCCATTCCGGTCTCGTTTCAGATTGGGGAGAAGACCCTGCTTATCGGACCAGCGCAAAGTATGCGGGCTGATATGAAGGGCTTTCGCTGCTTGAGAAGTTGTATAAATCATTTCCATTCTCCTTTTGATGCTATCCTACACGTTCGAGCCCACTCAAAGGCAATCCCGTTTTCGTTTTTTAAAGAATATCGATATTCAGTCCTTAAGACAATATTTCTGTCTAGCACTCTGTGAAAACACGTAACAGGTTACTTCCTGCACGAGAATGACCGCTTGTAAAACAGCAAAACTAATCGTAATCACTATACAGTTGGGATGTAGATGAGCTGGAGTTGTATAAAACTTCGAGTAAAAAACTTAATACAATGTAAAGAAAAAACGAATCTCTCATCATAATAATTATCAATATTTATCTAAGTGAAGCTTTGTAGATAAGTCAAGCTCAATTGATCTTTGTAAAGATTTGAATCAAATTGCTTTAGACAGTAATCTAACGATTTTCTTTTGTTATAATGATGGAATAAATAAACTTAAATTAGATTAATTTTGAGATAAACGGGAGAATTAGAAAAAATGAACCAGGAAGATGCGACTGTAGTTTATTTAAAACAATACCTTTCAGATTTAGAACAAAGTTTGATTATTAATGGAACATGTGATTTTTTATACGATGAAATCCAAAATGAATCTTTAAGGCAAATTTTTGCAGCATTACAGGAAAACTTACTCGAATATTTTGAGAATATCAATCGTCTCCTTCCTAAAGAACGAAAGGGATCAAGTCATTTAAACGCTCATAGTAGTCGAGAATTATTAGAACTAATCCAATTTCTCGATAAGCTGAAAGAGAATGTGGAAGGGAGTTCAAAAGAGTTTGAAATGGATTCTTATTACTCTGAAGTCTTAGAAGAATTACGAAAAACGCTTTCTTGGTCGAATGGAAGTACTCTTCCTTATCGTGAGAGAATTAAGATTCTTAATACTCGACCAATATTTTCAATGAAGGATTCAATTCAAATCTCCAGACCCGATAATCCTTATAATTCAAATCTTCAATTGATTGGATCTGGATCATACGCCCATGTAAAAACATTTAAGGATTCATTTCTAAATAAGAAATTTGCTTTAAAATGTGCTAAACGTGACTTAGATGAGAAGGAGCTTTCCCGTTTTCGGCAAGAATATGATGAGTTAGCGAAGCTTTATTCACCTTATATTGTCGAAGTATACCAATACAATGAGGAAAAGCACGAATATATCATGGAGAATATGGATTATTCTCTTGATCAATATATAAAGACGAATAATAACAAAATTGATTTATCAACTAGAAAGAGTTTAGTCAAACAAATCATAAAAGGAGTGAAGTACCTTCATTCAAAAAAGCTTTTTCACAGGGATCTTTCACCTCATAATATCCTGATCAAAAAATATGATGACGGTACGGTGATTGCAAAGCTTTCAGATTTTGGACTGGTAAAAAGGCAGGATAGCAATTTGACGACAACTGGTTCAGAAGTTAAAGGACATTTTATTGATCCGGATTTATCTGATTGCGGTTTTTCAGAATTTAAGGTTAAGCATGAGATCTATGCATTGACAAAAGTAATTCTCTTTACATTGACTGGAAAAACAAACTTTAGAAATTTTAATAATGAGAGATTAAATGAGTTTTATGAACGAGGATGTGGAACAGATTTCAATCAACGTTTTTCGTCAGTTGATGAACTGGAAAGCTTTCTTTTCTCATATGAGCTTTATGCGCCAAAAACAGAAAATAAAAAGGATTTAATGCCAGGTCATTAACTACAGCGTATCAAAACTTTCGATTGTTCTTATTTCCATAAAAAAAGCCAGATGATCTCATGAAAAAACATGATTTCATCTGGATGCTATTATACATACTTCAAAAATATTTTTTTCATTTTAACCATATTCTCTAGTGTCCAATCAAATTGATTATTCCAGTCATCTATATCCTGAAGGACAGAGTGTCTTGAAATGGAGATGCGACTTGCTTTGTTTTCAGGCAATTCAAACCATTCATACGATACGCCTGTTTCTTCTTCAATTTTTTCCTTATTTTGATGAAGATTATGATAAATTGCCTTGTCATCCTTAATAAAAAAATCGACCTGGCTTTTTTCTTTTTGAGTCCACATGCAAACATCGATCCGATATTTTGAGCTGCCTAACGAATAGCTCAGCCATCTTGTGGCACGCGGATTCCTACGGTTAAAATTAATTTGGAATTCCTGATTTTGATCTGCTCTTTCTGTAAAGGCGGTCCAGTAATCATAAAGAAGACTGAGAGTGGAATTTTGATTCGATGATTTCTTTATTTCCTTACTCCAGTTATTTGGCTGTTCAATGATTTCAAATTTTACCGCCGGTTCAGATTTTCCTATTTTATAAAGCTTAATTTCAACAAGAAAGAAGTTTATATCTTCTTCTGTATGCTGATTAAGCCATTCTATCGCAGCTTTATGTTCATCTCTGGCATATTTTACAATCCATATAATAATATTAGCTGATTTTCCTGAAGCATAAGTTATCAGCTTTCCAAGATGATCGTGATTGGTGGCCTCAAGCTGGTTTTCAATGATCACTCTTCTA
>DLOL01000031.1:5150-5381 GCA_002478485.1 Eubacteriaceae bacterium UBA7485
TCATGGGGCCAGACTGTTCTCAAATCTTTGATTTCTTCGATTTTTCCTAGTTTTATCATAAGTTGCCTTTCTTATCAGGTGGTCAATTTATAGAACGATTTATATCTTCAGTATAAATAAAAAGATCAGACAATTTTGTCTCATTAGGACTCTAATTTAAAGTCCAAAGCAAGATGAGTCAATAATGGTCTATTTTCGTCTTTTGTATTATGTTATAAAATATGATCTAGA
>DLOL01000046.1 GCA_002478485.1 Eubacteriaceae bacterium UBA7485
CTTTCCATAGTGCGCGTTGACCAGTTCAACGTACCCTTCATCCGTTTCCGGCTTTTCATCGAGAAGGTTGAAGATACGCTGCGCGCCCGCCATAGCCATGACAATCGCATTCATCTGCTGAGCCACCTGCGTGATCGGCTGCGTGAAGCTCTTGTTGAGGGTCAGGAACGTGATCAGGGTACCGATCGTAAGCTTGGTAAAACCGCTGATCGCGATGATCCCGCCGACGATAGCGCAGAGCACATAGGAGATGTTCCCGACATTGGCGATAACCGGCATCATGGTGTTTGCGTTGGTGTTCGCGTTTGCCGATGAGATCCTGAGCTGCTCGTTGAGCTTATCGAAACCTTCAATGCTCTTTTCTTCGTGGTTGAAGACCTTGACGACTTTCTGTCCGTCCATCATCTCTTCAATATAGCCGTTGAGCTTCCCGAGGTCTTTCTGCTGTTCGACAAAGTAGCGGCCGGAGCGGCTCCCGAATCTTCTGACCAAAAGAGCCATGACGCCGACCATCGCAAGCGAGAGGAGCGTCATCCAGACGTCCAGCGCGAACATGCTCACAAGCGTGATGAGCAGCGTGACGCCTGAGTTGACGATCTGCGGGATGGACTGGGAGAGAAGCTGTCTTAGCGTGTCGATGTCGTTGGTGTAGACCGACATGATATCGCCGTGCGGATGCGTGTCAAAGTAACGGATCGGCAGGCTTTCCATTCTTGTGAAGAGCGCTTCTCTGAGCTTTTTCAGCGTTCCCTGGCAGATGTAGACCATCATTCGGTTGTACGCGAAGGAGGTGAGGACCCCGAGCGCACAGGTGATCCCGAGATTGATGATCGCGTCCTGGAGCTTCGTGAAGTCGGTGGTGCCGGACTTCATCATCGGAACGATATAGTCGTCAATGAGCGTCTGCATGAAAAGGGTGGTTCTCAGCGTGCACAGCGCTGTGATGATGATAAAGCAGACAACGCCGATGAACATCCATTTGTAGTCCTTGAACATGTATTCGAACACGCGAAGGAGGACACGGTAGTTATTTTTTGGCTTCTGGTTTTGCTGTTTTTCTTGACTGGCCATCTCACGCCCCCTGTTCATCGAAATCTCCCCCGCCCTGGGTCTGAGATTCGTAGATGTCTCTGTAGATGTCGTTGGTTTCCATCAGCTCGTCATGCGTGCCGAAGCCGTTGACCTTCCCGTCATCGAGGACGATGATCCGGTCCGCGTCTTCAATCGACGAGACTCTCTGGGCGATGATCAGCTTGGTCGTGTCCGGAATTTCTTCTCTGAACGCGCGTCTGATCTTCGCGTCGGTTGCGGTATCCACCGCGCTGGTGGAGTCATCGAGGATCAGGATCTTCGGTTTTTTAAGAAGGGCGCGCGCGATACAAAGGCGCTGCTTCTGGCCGCCTGATACGTTGCTCCCGCCCTGTTCAATCCAGGTGTTATACCCTTCCGGCATCCGGTCGATGAATTCATCGGCGCAGGCAAGCTGGGCTGCGCGCTGGCATTCTTCATCCGTCGCGTTTTCATCTCCCCATCTCAAGTTGTCGTAGATGGTTCCGGAGAACAGGACGTTTTTCTGAAGGACCACGGAGACCTGGTCTCGGAGCGTTTCAAGATCATAGTCCTTGACGTTCTTTCCTCCGACTTCGACTTCCCCTTCCGTAACATCGTAAAGTCTTGAGATTAAATTGACAAAACTCGACTTTCCGGCCCCGGTTCCGCCGATAATGCCGATCGTCTCGCCGGGATTGATGTGGAGATTGATGTCATCAAGCGTGTTTTTCGTGTTCGGATCGATCCGCGCAGGCTCAATCTCGATGCCGTCTTCATCAAGAACCGGCGGCTTTTTGTATTTGAAGCTGACGTGGTTGAAATCGATGGATCCGTCCTTCACGTCCTTGGACGCGCCTTCTTCGCTCTTGAGATCGGCCACTTCGTTGATGACCTGCGCGATACGCTTTCCGGATGCATCACTCATAACCACCATGACGAAGACCATCGTGAGCATCATCAAACTCATCATAATGCCCATGATGTAGGAGAACATGCTGGTGAGCTCCCCGGTCGTCATTGCGCCTCCGACCACCTGTTTTGCCCCGAACCAGGACAGCGCCAGGATGCATCCGTAGATGACAAGAATCATGACAGGCCCGTTCAGCGCAAGGTTGGTTTCCGCCTTGACGAACATCTTGTAGACATTTTCCGCGGCCTTGTAGAACTTGCTGTTTTCGAACTTTTCCCGGGTGAAGGCTTTCACCACGCGAATTCCCGTCACATTTTCCTGAACGCTTGCATTGAGCGCGTCGTACATTCTGAAGACGCGGTTGAAGATCTTATGCGTAGTCAGTGTGATGATGGTCAGCGCAACGCCGAGGACCACGATGGCGATGAGGAAGATCGACGCGAGTGAATGGTTAATGTAGAAAGCCATGATCATACTCGACAGGAGCATGAACGGCGAGCGGGTCGCAATTCTCAAAATCATCATGTAGGCATTCTGGATATTGGTCACGTCCGTTGTCATACGGGTCACCAGACCTGCCGTGCTGTACTTGTCGATATTTGAGAAGGAAAACGTCTGTATATTTCGATACATTGCGCTTCTCAAGTTTGCTGATAATCCTGCGGCCGCTTCCGCTGCGAATTTACCGCCAAGATAACCAAACCCGAGAGAGAGGAACGCGAGAACCAGCATCAGTCCGCCGTAGCGAAATACATTGGCCATATTTCCTGCTTCAATCCCTTTGTCGATAATCCAGGCCGTCACGAACGGAATTAGAACTTCCATAAAAACTTCAAGCATGGTAAAGATCGGGCTTAAGATGGTCTCCCGTTTGTATTTACCAAGCTGGGCTATGACTGTTCGGTTCATAGAGGGTTTTGTTTTCTCCTTTCCAAGTTAGTTTTAACAAAACTAATCATTTGCCGTCTAACAAAAAAGAGGTGTGCACCCCTTCTTCTCTTTACTTTACCCGGAATTATAGGTAAATTGAAATTAAATTTTATTATTAATAATTAGTGTTTTTTATCAGTATAAAGGAATGGATCATGAATACGTTTCAACTTGAATGTTTCATTAAGGTGGCGGAGACGCTGAACTATGCAAGAGCCGCAGAGAGCCTCGGGATCACGCAGCCGGCAGTGACGCATCAGATCAACACGCTTGAGAACGAACTCGGTACCAAGCTTTTCAACCGGACCACGAGAAAAGTGAGTCTTACGCATAACGGGCGCATCTTCTTTCTCGACGCAAAGCAGATTCTGGAACTCTCCCACCGGGCGCTTCACCGCTTCTCCTATCCGGATCAGGACGCGATTGAGTTTATCTCACTCGGCGCACAGGGCGCAGCGCAGCTTTTTGCCTTCTCAGAACCGCTCAGCAGACTCAAAACCTCGCATCCCTATATCCATCCGCGTCTTCAGATTTATTCGCCTCCGACCCTGAACCACATGCTGGAAGAAGGAAACCTTGATCTCATCCTGGGTTTTTTTGACAAATCCAACATCCAGAAAAAGTTCAGGTACAAAGAACTGGCAAAGGTTCCCGTCAGCGCATTCTGTCTCGCAGAACTCCCGCTTGCGAAAAACAAGTCCCTGACGCTTGAAGAGCTGAAAAACCACAATCTGATTCTTCCGTCTAGAGGCGGCTCCCCTTCCGAACTTGGGCAGATCTCCATCGATCTCATGAACGAGAGAAATCCCATCAACACCTATTTTGTCGATTCCACGGAAGCGGCTGTGGTGCTGGTGGAAGCGGGGTTCGGACTTGCGCTTGTCCCCGATCACTTTCTTATTCAGGACGAGAAACTCGCAACCATACCGATTACCGATGTGGACCCGCTCTCCTTCGGATACTGCGTCAAGTCCATCAAGCAGTCCGAGGCTCTGGAACAGCTCATGAAATATGTGGAAGAATTCTTTGAAAAGGAGAACCGCCTCTTCAAGGTCAGAAAACGGCACTAATCTTCTACCTTTTTCCACTTAAAAAATTAAAGATATGAAAAACCCCCGAAGTTTCCTTCGGGGGACTACGTTCAAAATGGTGATTCCGATTGGGCTTGAACCAACGACCTCTACGATGTCAACGTAGCGCTCTACCAGCTGAGCTACGGAATCATGTGCTTTCGTGAACACTTTTATAAGTATACAGATTTTTAAAGCTCTTGTAAACCCTTTTTTCCATTTTTCTTTTTCTGTTTTAACATCTCTTCCAAATATCATTGTATAATGTAAAGAAAGGTTATAAATTAGCAGCGAAACCCCCATAGCTTGCTGTGGGGATGCAAGCCACTGTACATAGATTTGATTGGAAGCATCGTGCTTCTTTTTTTAATTCGTGGTTGATATTGACATAGTTTAGATAGATAACATATGTATTAATATGGAGGTTTGCAATGGCAAGAGGCAGACCAAAACTAGATAATGTTCAAATTAATATTTCTATTCCAAATGAATGGAAAACCGAATTAAAAAATCTCGCACGCATCTATTCTGTAGAGGAAGGCAAGACAGTAACTTTTCTGGATCTGATGAGAAGAGGAATCCANNTATCAGCTTGGAGAAGCTAAGGTTGAATGAAGCTGAATATCACAGTGGAGCTCATTGCAAATACTTGACTCAATATCATATCATATGGTGTCCAAAGTTCAGATTTTCCATTTTGAAAGACGGCGTCGATGA
>DLOL01000096.1:0-6622 GCA_002478485.1 Eubacteriaceae bacterium UBA7485
ATATCCCTTATTCGCTACGCTGAAAAATCATAGATTGAGCGCAATGAAAAAAAGATTGTTTGGTCCTAGCAATGGTGATACAATATTAGAGTTATTGAAGCCGCACGGACCTGGTTGAAAGCGCGAAGGCGCACCAGTAAGGCGAGACTGGATTGAGGAGGAACAATATGTACGCAATTATCAAAACTGGCGGCGCTCAGTACAGAGTCGCTAAAGATGATATCATCGAAGTGCAGAAGCTTCCAGTAGAAGTGGGAGATACGGTTGACTTTGATGAAGTTCTCGCTGTGAACAGCGATGATGATTTCAAGATCGGTACCCCGGTTGTAGAAGGCGCAAAAGTCAAGGGCGAAGTCCTTGAACAGGGGAAAAGTGACAAAGTGATCATCTACAAGTACAAGGCGAAGAAAGACTACCGCAAAAAGCAGGGTCACAGACAGCCTTTTACAAAGATCAAGATCACAGACATTTCACTTTAAGATGACGAAAATCACGTTTCGGAAAAAAGACGGGAAATGGCGTTCCGTAGAGAGCAGAGACCATGCGGACTATGCTGAGTATGGAGAAGACATCGTCTGCGCAGGCATATCGGCTGTGCTCATCACGCTTGAGAACGGACTGACTGCAGCAGCGGGGATATCCAATGTCAAATCCAAAGTTTGCGAAGGATTTTTGAGCCTCGAGCTTCCGGAGAACATGAATGCTTCAGACGAGGAAAAAGCGCAGCTTCTCTTTCAAGCCGTGTATCTGTCTCTCATGAATATGACTCATTCCTATCCCGAACACGTGAAAGTGCGCACAAAAGAAGATTAGGAGAATGAACATGTTAAAAATGGATCTTCAGCTCTTCGCTCACAAAAAAGGGGTAGGGAGCTCTAAAAACGGCCGTGAATCTGAATCCAAGAGACTTGGTGTTAAGCGCGGGGACGGACAGTTCGTTACCGCCGGCAACATTCTCGTGAGACAGAGAGGCACACACATCCATCCGGGACTGAACGTCGGACGCGGAAAAGATGACACCTTATTTGCGAAAGAAGACGGTGTTGTCCGTTTCGAACGTCTTGGCCGCGACAAAAAGCAGGTCAGCATCTACCCGAAAGCGGATGTTCAGTAAATCACGCAACAGAGAAAGCAGCGAAAGCTGCTTTTTTTGTCTTTTTGATGGTTTTACATCCCTTTCGGGGATATGACCACCAAAAGGCGCTACTTGGGTATACCCCATTAATAGGATAATGGGAGAAGAAGCGTCTTCCATTTAAGGAGTTCACATGTTTATTGACCAAGCACAAATTTATTTGACAGCCGGCAACGGCGGGCATGGCGGAATGAGCTTCAGAAGAGAGAAGTACGTTCCAAACGGCGGACCTGACGGCGGAAACGGCGGAAGAGGCGGGGATATTATTCTGGAAGCCGATAAAGGCTTGAGAACGCTTCTCGCATTTAAATACAAGAAGAAATATAAAGCTGAAAGCGGCGGAAACGGAACCGGCGGAAGAAGCGCGGGAAAATCCGGAAAAGACACCATCCTGAAAGTGCCGGTCGGAACCATTGTCCGGGACAAAGACACCGGAAAGATCATCGCGGACCTGAAAAATGACGGAGACCAGGTGATCGCCGCCAAAGGCGGGCGCGGGGGACTGGGAAATATGAATTTCTCAACCTCCACAAGACAGGCTCCGCGGTTTGCGCAGGGCGGGGTGAAGGGCCAGCAGAGAACGATCGAGCTTGAACTTAAGCTTCTCGCTGACGTGGGCCTTCTCGGATTTCCGAACGTCGGCAAATCCACATTCCTGTCCAAGGTGACAAAAGCCCAGCCGAAGATCGCAAACTATCACTTTACCACCATTACTCCGAACCTCGGCGTAGTGGACTATAAAGGATACGACTCTTTTGTCATCGCGGATATTCCGGGCATTATCGAAGGGGCGCATGAAGGCACGGGCCTTGGCATCCAGTTTTTAAGACACATTGAAAGGACCAAGATGCTCGTACACTTTGTGGATATTTCAGGGAGTGAGGGAAGAGATCCGATTCAGGACTTCAAAGCCATCAATGACGAGCTTCGGCAGTACAATGAAAAACTGGCGGACAGAACGCAGATTGTCGCGCTCAATAAGGCCGACCTCATTGCAGATGATGAAGAAATCGAGTTGATCAAGCAGGAATTTGAGGACATGGGTTACGAAACCTATGTGATTTCCGCGGCTACAGGGAAGGGCCTAGACAAACTTCTCACGCGCTGCACGCAGCTTCTCGAGGAAATTGAGGATCCTGAACCGCTCTTNNCTCTTTGACCTTGAACCGGAAGAAGATGTGAAGGTGGAAGACTACAGCGACGAGCCGATTAAAATCACCATTGAGGATTCCAGAGACGGCCGCGTGTTTGTGGTCGATGGTGACTTCGAACGCCTGATCAACTCTGTCAACTTCGATGACCTTGACTCAGTCGGCTTCTTCCAAAGAAAGCTCAAGGAAAGAGGCGTCTTCAAGAAGCTTGAAGAAATGGGCATCCAGGAAGAAGAGCTTGTCAGACTTCAGGATATTGAATTTGAGTATTTTAAGTAAGGATAACGATGTTAACAAGTAAACAGAGAGCCTATTTGAACGGACTGGCCAATCAGATTCCGGATATCCTCTTCATTGGGAAGGACGGAGTGACGGATGAAGTAGTCTATCAGGCCAAGGCGCAGCTGAAGGCCAGAGAACTGATTAAGGGAAAAGTTCAGCAAAATGCGCCGATAGACGCGAGAGAAGCCGCAAACGAGCTTTCAAAGGAAGCCAAATGCGATGTGGTCCGCGTCATCGGAAGCAAGTTTATTTTATATAAGAAGAACCCGCAGAAAAAAGAAGGAATCCTTTAATGAAACCGGGCGGCAGAAAACAAATCGGTCTGTTTGGAGGCACATTCTCCCCGATTCACTACGGACATCTTGCAAACGCCGAAGGAGCTCGGGAGAAGGGAAAACTTGACGAGGTGATTTTTATTCCCGCCGCTCAGAATCCTTTCAAGGAAAAAACGGATCCCAGGGAACGGGAAATGGCCTATGAGATGCTCAAGCTCGCCACAGAAGACAATGACGCGTTTTCAGTTTCGCGCGTGGAGCTCGACAAACCCGGAAAGTCCTACACGGTGGACACCGTAAGAAAGATCAAGCAGGATCACCCAGAAGACGACTTCTATTTCATCATGGGAACAGACCTTCTCTATCAGGTGGAGACATGGAAAGAAGCGCAGACGCTTTTGTCACTTGTAGACCTTCTTGTGATTTCCAGACCCGGAAACGAACCGGAAGATCATAAGAAAAAGGCCAGAGAGCTTGAAGAGCGCTTTGGCACAAATATTCGTCTGATTGAAATACCAGGCGTCGATATCGCGTCGACGCGAATCAGAAATATGGTGAGCCGGGGTGAATCGGTCCGCTATCTGCTTCCCGACAAAGTCCTGGCCTACATCAATCAGCACGGTTTATATAGAGAGGCGACATGAAAAAAGGAAAAATTTACGATACAAAAGTTATGAAGGAGAAGCTCCAGGCATCCTTGAAGCCTTCCCGCTACGAGCACAGCCTGCGTGTGGCAAAGACGGCAAAAAAGCTTGCTAAACAATACGGCGCCGATGTCGAGAAAGCGAAGATTGCGGGTCTTCTTCATGACTGCGCGAAAGGTCTGGTGCTGGAAGAACAGCAGCAGGAAGCGATTCGGGGCGAGCTTTCCATTATGGAAGACCAGATGATCTTTATGGATGACAAGCTGATGCACGCGTTTGTCGGCTCCTATCTTGCAAAACGCGACTATGGAGTGTATGATCCGGAAATCCTCTCCGCCATCCGCTCGCATACAGTTGGGAACGAAAACATGTCAAAGCTTGACAAGATCATCTTTCTTGCCGATTACATTGAACCCGGAAGGGATTTTCCGGGAGTCGGACATTTGAGAGAAGTGGCGTTTGAAGATCTGGATCAGGGGGTTCTTGAAGCGATGAACGGAACCATCTCGCATCTGGCCAGAAGCGGACTTCTCATCCATCCGGAATCCATCCTCTCCAGAAACGCGCTGATCCGCAAGCGCGCTGATCCGCAAGATTGAGGAAAACCAGCAGGAATTTTCTCCGGAAGAAGACAAGGAGCAGAGGGAAGGGGCATGAAAAAAGAAGAAAGCAGAGAGTTTGCCGTTCAGGTCAAAGACTGGATTGAAGACAAGAATGGAAAAGACATTGTGGTGATCGACATAGGAGACGTGTCCGATCTTGCAGACTACTTCATTATCGCAAGCGGAACATCCGAACGCCAGGTGGGCGCGATTGCCGACAATATCGAAGAAAAAGCCACTGAGATGGGAGTGGAGCCGAAGAGCATTGAAGGGCTTCGCACCGGAAGATGGGTTCTTCTCGACTATTACGATGTCATCATTCATCTCTTTCACGAAGAAGAACGCGATTTTTACAACCTTGAAAAATTATGGAAAGACGCAAAACGCGTTGAGTTATAAGAAGAGCCNNGCTGCGGATTATTCCGGCAGCGGCTTCTTTGCGCCTGAATTCAGACATTGAGTTCTTTGCGGTTCGGATACAGATACAGGTTACCCAGGAATGCGATCAGCACGGCCAGCACCACGTAAAGTGTTCTGAACGTGAGGAGCGCGGTGTTGTCCATCGTCACAGACGAGACTACCATGGAGAGGGTGACCGAGCAGAGCGTGTCCTGAAAGTTGGAAGGATAGAAGTTTCTTCCGATGATCAGAATCAGGATAATCGCCATGTAGTCAAACGGGGTCTCAAACACAGCCAGAAGCACGGATGAGAGAATCACCGCTGAGATGTTGCCGAGCACCAGGGATTTCATCTTGGGGAGCGCCGCTGCGTAATAAGGCTTGACCATCAGGAATACCAGAAGCGGCAGGAGCGTGGTCATGGGGGAATTCATGATTCGCGCGGCTGCAAAGCAAAGAGAGACCAGAAGCGCAAGCCTGAGCGCAAAGCGTGTCTTATGGAAGTGGAAGTTCCTTGAATCCTTGAAGTAATGATGCTTCTTATGGAATGGATAGACCACAATATGATGAAAACTCTTGAGCAGACGGACATTGCTTTCCTTGAACGATCGGTACCGCTTTTTGAACTGCCGGTAGGGAAACACCGTCCGGATGTCAAAATCCGGAATCCAGGAATGACGCATGACCATGTTGTTGAGAATCAGAAAGATAATCACGCAAAGGCAGCAGTACAGGATGCACAGGCACCGGATAAAAACAAATGAGAGCGGAACGTTCATGGATTCTGTTATGATAAATAGAGTAATATACTGAGAGTAGCTGGTGTCCGTTTTTGAGTTGGTAAAGTAAAAGGCGAGATAGAACACCACCAGGATGTTTAAGATAATCCCTCCGACAAGCGATTTGTCGGCTACCCAGGACAGAAAGACCAGCGCAAGCGAGAGGAAGATCATCCTCAGAATCGGCCAGTCGGCCGGATAATATTTCGAGTACTGCTTGTACATCGAATAAAACGTATTGGAGAGAAGAACGGTTGAGAGAGAGAAGATTCTCCAGCAGCCGACCATCATGACCACGGTAAGACAGACGGGCAGAATAACCTCACTGGTGAAGTTGGGGTGCTCTTTGATCTGCTCGATGTATCGATTATGCACAAAATTATGTATAAAGTGATGATGATGTGTCTTCATTCGGGCCTCCTAAAAAAGGTTTACCCATACGAACTGAAATTAGAAAAACGAGGTGTTTATGAAAATAGGAATTGTGGGACTTCCAAACGTGGGGAAGAGCACCATCTTTAACGCATTGACAAAAGCCGGAGCGGAGGCGGCTAATTACCCTTTCTGCACCATTGATCCAAACGTCGGCGTGGTGACGGTTCCGGACAAAAGACTCGGCGTGCTTGAAGAGATGTATCAGAGCAAGAAAGTGGTTCCTGCCGTCATCGAGTTTGTGGATATCGCAGGACTGGTCAAGGGCGCAAGCAAGGGAGAGGGGCTTGGCAACAAGTTTCTCTCGCATATCCGAGAAGTGGACGCCATCGCCCACGTGGTGCGCTGCTTTGATGACGAGAACGTCGTCCATGTGGACGGACAGGTCAATCCGGTCCATGACCTCGAAACCATCGAGCTTGAGCTGATCTTTGCGGATATGGAAGTGGTCGACAGGAGGATTCAGAAGACCCGGAAACTGGCCAAGGGGAGCAAAGAAGAAGCCAAAAACCTCAAGACGCTTGAAAAGCTGATGGACATTCTGGAAGAGGGACGGAATCCGTCAGAAGAAGACTTCACGGAAGATGAATGGAAGTACCTCAAGGAAATCCAGCTGATCAGCGCAAAACCCGTTCTCTATATCGCAAACGTCTCAGAGGACGATCTCCTGGAAGACGGGAGCTACGTCAAGGCCCTGAGAGAAAAGGCTGATTCGGAAGGACGAAAAGTCATTAAGATTTCCGCAAAAATTGAAGAGGAAATCGCCCAGCTTGATGATGAGGAGAGAGAGGAGTTTCTCGAGGATATGGGACTTGAAGAATCGGGGCTTGATCAGGTGATCAGAGTCTCCTATGACATGCTCGGGCTCATGTCCTTTTTGACCGCCGGACCGGATGAATGCCGCGCATGGACCATCCGGAAAG
>DLOL01000096.1:6693-8502 GCA_002478485.1 Eubacteriaceae bacterium UBA7485
CGTCTCTGCCGGTTCCGACCAGAAAGCCAGAGAGCTTGGAATCACCCGCGTGGAAGGAAAAGATTACGTGATGCAGGAAGGGGATGTGGTCTTCTTCCGCTTCAATGTCTGATGAAGACGCTGCTGTTTTCATTTAATGCCCGTTACAATCACGCAAACCCGGCCATCCGCCACCTCAAAGAAGCCGCGAAGGACCATGATGTTGAAATCATGGAAGGCGGNNTTGAAGGACAAGGACTTTGAAGTTTTATCAAGACTTCTGGAGAGCGGAGCGGAGGCATTTGGATTTTCCACCTACATCTGGAATATAGAGAAGACCCGGAAAGCCGCCTCTCTTTTGAGGAAAGCAAGACCCGAGGCGCTGATCTTCTTCGGAGGACCGGAAGCGGGTTCTGATCCCGAGGAGGAGCTCTCACTCTCTCCCCAGGCAGACTTTATTGTCAGCGGAGAAGGGGAACGGGTTTTTCCCCGGGTTCTCCATGCTTTTGAAGAGGCGCTTGAGAAAGGGGAAGACCCCCTTTCCTATTTAAAGGATCAAAAGCTGGCCGGCGTGAATTTCAGAGGAGAGCCTTTCACGCAGGCCGATCCCGTTCCGCCTTCCGAGATTCCATCCATCCGCCCTGAGAGCGTGGAGGACCTTGAGAACCGTATTGTCTATGTGGAGGGGCAGAGAGGATGCCCGTACCGGTGCGCTTACTGCCTGAGCGGATCAGGCAGGGCGCTTCGACTGAGAGAGCCGCGGGATGTGGTTGAAGAGGCGCTTGCTCTCTCAAAGGCCGGCGCAAAGCTGATCAAATTTGTCGACCGGACCTTTAATGCGGACAGACACTTTGCAAAAGAAGTACTTCGGGGCATCGAAGCGGGCGAGAACGGGAAAAGCCGCTATCATTTCGAGATTTCGGCAGACATTTTAGATGAAGAGCTTATTGAAATTTTTGAATCCGCAAGAAAAGGGCTTTTTCAGCTTGAGGCCGGACTTCAGTCCACAGATGAAGAAGTCCTCAGAAACGTGACCAGAAGCCACGATACGGAAAAGATCCTTGAAAATGCTGCAAGAATCCAGGCCGCGGGGAACACGCCGGTTCACTTAGACCTGATCGTAGGTCTCCCCGGAGGGACGGTCGGGACCTTCCGCCGCTCGTTTGACCAGGCGGTCCGGGCTTTTCCGGACATGCTTCAGATCGGCTTTCTCAAAGTGCTCAGAAGAACACCGCTGAGAGAAGCGCATGGACTTGTCTATGATGACGCGCCTCCCTATGAAATTGTCAGGACCTCAACGATGAGCGCGAAAGAGATTTCAAGTCTTCGCGCGTTTGAGCATGTTTTTGACGCCCTTTACAATTCAGGCCGCTACCGTGTCCTGATGAAACAGATCACCGGAGAACCCGCACCGCACCGCTTTTTTGAAGGCTTTCTCGAAAGCCTCAAAAATCCGTATGAGAAGCGCTCGCCGCGAAGAGAGGCCGAGGCGGTCTTTGACTATCTAAAGAAAATCAATGCCGGAGAGGAGCTGTATCAGGCGTTTGCACTGGACCTGCTTCAAAACGGAGCCGGGATGCCGGAGGGGATAGAAGAGTCCCTGCCTGCCGGCTTTTTCTTTCCAAAAGAAGAGCTTCCCGACCTTTTCTCGGACAGCCGCGTGCGCGCGTTTATCGAGAGCTCTTTCAAAGGGGTCAAGATGCGAAGCGGCAAATATTTGATGCGCGATGTTGCGGCCGTCCGGATCCGAAAATGCGGAGGAGACAGGCAGATTGTTCTGGCTTTCCGGGAAAAGCTTTGCGCCTATCCGGGTGAAGATCCGGATTGTGT
>DLOL01000054.1:0-3441 GCA_002478485.1 Eubacteriaceae bacterium UBA7485
CCTGGTAGGCGGGATAGTTGATGAGGGTCAGGTTTTTCGGTCCGTAGCGCCTCATTCCCGCATCCATGCGCCGCTGCATGGCCGCGTCCTGTGTCAGGATCATCTTCCCAAACGGAAGATTCTTCTCACCCAGCAAGTCAAGCAGGTAGGTGATGTTGTTTCCGCAGTTCGTGGACTCGCATTCAAGCTCGTCCGCCTCAAGGCCGTAGTTCGTCTTGAGATAGTCGTTGAAGATTTCAGCTTCAGACCGGCCCTCCGTCTTGATCTGCGGACAAAGCTCCCGCATCTTTTCCCTGAGCGTCTCAGTCGTATGCCCCGCGCCTCCCGCGATGATGTATTTCTTCGCCACTTCCTCCTTCATCGCCTCCGCGAGCACATCTGCCCCTGCGGGGACAGAGCCCCCAAACAGGACCATCACGTCCGCCTGGTCAAAGCCGTACTTATTTTGAAGCGCTTCCCGGGTTAACGATTCAATGTCTTTCTTTCCGAGAAAAGCGCCAAGGGTGTTGAGCGCGTCTGCTGTTTTCTGATCCATTTCTATCTTTTTTCCTTTCGTGTTTTGTTTTGTGTCCTTCAAAAAAAAAGAGCGCCTGCGCTCTGTTTATAGATTCTCTCCAATGTCCCCCTTTTCAGGCGATCCGGGCCTTTCCACCACGATGTAGTTTTCAGGAAGCGTCTCGTCCGCAAGGGTGTTTTCTTCCGTAACAAGAACCCCGTCAAACGAATCGCTGTCGATAAAGCTGCAAAAACCCTTTACGTGGAGCTTGGAGGGATCGGCGAGCAGGTATTTCTTGACGGCCTTTCCCATTGCTTTTTCTTTGACGTACATCGTGTCAAGTTCCGCTGTGTAGACTGCGCGCGTTTCGGGATCGATTCCCGCGCAGCTTAAAAACGCCTGGTCAAAGTTGAATTTCTCAAGGGTGCTCAGCGCGAGCGGGCCGGTCGACATTTCATATTCAGGAATGTATTTTCCGCCGACCACGATCAGTTCGCTGTCCCGGTCATCGTCAAACTGGTTTGCAATCAGGAAACTGTTGGTGACGATCTTCAGCTTTTTCCCTTTCAGATATTTGAGCATGGGAACGATGCTGGTCCCGCCGTCCAGATAGATGCAGTCTCCGTCACGGACAAAAGAGGCCGCTCTTTTTGCAACCGCCTCTTTTTCATCTGCATGCGCATCGCGCTCGCTCATCTTCTTTTCATCCTGCGTGGATAAGATGGCGGAAGGATTCAGGCTCTTTGCACCGCCGTGGACGCGGATCAGCAAGCCCTGCTTTTCGAGCTCTTCACAGTCCCTCCGGATCGTCGATTCGGTCACGTGGAGAAGGGAGGCAAGGCTGCTCGTGGACATAAATCCTTTCTCATTCACCATTTGTGTAATTCTTGCGGCGCGTTCGCTTGCTATCATGTGATCTTTCCTCTTCTGGTCTTTAGGCTTGGAGGAGAAGGCCGGTTTGCCTTTTCCTCCATCTTCATCTTATCAGACGTGTCAGATCTGTCTTCGTTTAATTTTGCTTTAGTAGGCGCTGTTCTCATCCGGCTTTGCATCGCCGATTCCCAGCACGACAGGGACGGATTTGTAGCCGACGCCCATCCGGTCGATGCCCATGTCAATCAG
Organism: Eubacteriaceae bacterium UBA7485; assembly: GCA_002478485.1. Classification (GTDB taxonomy): domain Bacteria; phylum Bacillota; class Clostridia; order Eubacteriales; family Eubacteriaceae; genus UBA7485. The sequence goes on from DLOL01000054.1 coordinate 1,619, forward strand.
TTTTAGAAAATGGTCTCTTGTGCGGATGCATCCGCTCCCCTTGACTTTGCATCTCTCTCCGGTCTGGTCCATCATAATCGCGATCACTTCAGGCGATGCGCCTTCAAGATCGAATCCGGTCAGAAAACCTGTGCTGGTTTTTACGAAATCAGCCCCGACTTCCGCACAGATGTCACAAAGAGTTCTGATTTGCTCTTCGTTGAGCGCGTCTGTCTCAAAGATGACCTTAATTTCTCTTCCATGTTTATGGGCAGCGTCCACGCAGGCTTTGAGGTCCTCTCTGATTTTTCCATACTGTCCGCCTCTGGCATGGCCGAAATTCGCCACGATATCAATCTCTCCGACGGAGTCATACGGAGCGACCGCTTCAATCTGCTTGACTCTTGATTGGGTGGAGCTGGTTCCAAACGGGAAATCCACGACCGGGCAGAGCCGGGTGCCGGTTCCCTTGATGTAGGGCTCGCACAGATCCATGTAGCCGGGATTGATGCAGATGGTCGCGCATCCGAGCGCCGCGCCGTCCTTTGTGAGTTCGACAATTTCCTCTTCCGTGAATTCCGGCTTCAGGACAGAATAGTCGATGTAGGAAGCGAGCTCCTTTCTTGTCATTTCACATGCTTTCTTGTTCGGGTGTTTCATTTTGTCTTCCTTTCCTTGAATCCGATCGATGAATGAATTTGTTTGATTTTGCGTGTTTGTTTTCTTTACGGTTCGATTATACGCGCAATAACGCGCAATTACAAGCTAATAATGCGCAAAAACGAATAAAAAATTGAATTAAAAAAAGAATCGCGCAATTTGGAGCATTTTACGAATAGTTGCGCCCCAATTGCGGTATGAGAAGAACAAGATCCATTTAAAGGAGGAACAGGAGATGAGAGCGCTTTGGATCCAGGGAAGCAACCACCGCGGGGGCAATACAGAAAAGGTGTTCGACTACCTGCGTGAAAGGATCAGGTTTGAGGACGAGACGGTGGTCGATTTTTCGGAAGAAGAGGTCGGCTTTTGCCTGGGGTGTGACTACTGTCTTTCTCATCAGGGGGAATGCGTCGTGAAGGACCGCATGAAGGAGATCTACAGCGCGCTTTTTGACGCGCAGGTCGTGATCATCGTCTCACCGGTCTATTTTTCAAGTTTTCCCTCCAAGATTAAGGCGATGTTCGACCGGTGTCAGCTCTTCTTTAATCTGAAGGATAAATCCGGGGTCCCAGACAAAATCTTCGCCGGCGTCCACCTTGCGGGATCTCGTCCGTACGATACGCAGTTTGCGGGCATAAAAGGGGTATATAAATACTGGTTAAGAGTCATCAAGGCCCGGGAGATCGGATGTGTGGATATTCCCGACACCGATCGGGTGTTTCCGCTGGACGATCGGGATACGCTCAGGCGGCTTGATGATTTGATCAAAAACATTGAGGAGGAATCATCCGATGAAAGTTTTAAATGAATCAGAATTTAAGGATCTTGTTCTCGACGCAAAGGGCGTTGAACTCGTCGATTTCTTTGCAACTTGGTGCGGACCTTGCAAAGCTTTAGGCCCGGTTCTCGAAAAGCTGGCTCCGGAATATGAAGGAAAGGTCAACATCTACAAAGTTGATATCGACCAGTCACCGAACCTGGCTCAGATGTACAGAGTCATGAGTGTTCCGACCATGAAGGTATTCAAAGACGGACAGGTTGTCGAAACCATCGTCGGTCTTCAGCCGGAATCTGCGCTCAAAGACAAGCTTGACTACTACAGCGCAAACTAATCGTTTGAAACACCGCTCTCCTGCAGGAAGGTCTCCCGCAGGGGAGCTTTTTTATGGAAAATCCCGGCCGGA
>DLOL01000054.1:3472-4599 GCA_002478485.1 Eubacteriaceae bacterium UBA7485
CGCGCCAAGCGCGGTTCCCGCGATGATGCCCAAGGCCGCAAGCGCGGCTTTTCTTTCATCTTTCTTACTGGGCTCCTTCACCACTTCTTCAGCGGAGAGGATTTCCGGTTCCCCTTTTACAGGTTTCGGAACCGGGGCATTTTCAAATTCATATTCTCGCATATAAGACTCCTTCCTGATGATATAAAAAAGGATATCCCCGAAAGCTTGAAAAAACCAAAGAATCGAAATCGCTGTCATCAAGAAAAGGAAGACAGATAGGACTACAATGAAGACAGTAGACAAGCTGGAGGGAAAAATGGATTATCAGATGGTGTGCCTTGACATGGACGGCACGACGCTTGATCATGATGTGAGAGTGTCGAAAGAAAATATTGACGCGANNCAGGGCGTGCACGTGGTGCCCGCCACCGGACGCTGCTACGGGATCATTCCAAAAGACGTGAGGGATATCGAAGGGATTCGGTATGCGATCACGTCAAACGGGGCGGCTGTGTACGACATCAAACAGGGAAGGAACCTAACGGAGAATCCGCTTACGGACGACGAGATGGAGGCTGTGAAGGAATCAATGGAAGGGCTTGACATGTTTGTCGAGCTTTACGTCGACAACCAGTCCCATGCAAAGAAAGAATCACTCGTACGAATCGGGGAATATGTGGAAGAGAGGTATATACCGACCTTCCTTCAGATGGTGGTTCCGGTTGACGAGGACCGGTTTGATCAGCTGCTTGACAGCGGGCGGATGGAGAAGCTTAACATCTTCTTCAAAAGTCCCGAAGACCGGGCCGAGATGGCAAGAAGGCTTGAAGAGAGAGGAGTCTCTTTTCTGGTTGCGGCGGAAGGGGGCGTTGAAATCTTCCATAAAGGAAACAGCAAGGGAAAAGCGCTCCGGGAGCTTTGCGAGATTCTGAATCTGCCGCTTGAACGGGTTGTCGCGGTGGGCGATTCGGGGAATGATGTTGAAATGGTCAAGGAAGCCGGCCTCGGCGTGGCGGTTGAGAACGCAATCGATGCGGTGAAAGAAGCCGCCTCCCACGTCACGGTTTCGAACAACGAAAGCGCGGCTGCCAAAGTGATCAAAGAATTTATTCTGTAAAAGCCAAAAGGTCTTTCCATCCATTCTT
>DLOL01000054.1:4646-6116 GCA_002478485.1 Eubacteriaceae bacterium UBA7485
TTATAAATGCAGGCGGAAAACCCCGCAGCTTGCTGCGGGGATGAAAGCCTGCTGTATTTTTTACTTAATTTATAGTCTCAAATAATGAGCACCCGATTGAGAAAGTGATCAAGGAGTATGTTTTAAAATGAAAGTCTACTGTTACCCGAAATGTTCGACCTGCAAAAAAGCGTTAAAGTATCTCGATGAGCATGGACAAGCTTATGAAGTCTTGAACATCGTGGAGAATCCGCCTTCAAAAGAAATGTTGGTTCAGATCTTTTCACAGACAGAACTTCCCGTTAAACGGTTTGTCAACACCAGCGGGATGAAATACAGAGAGCTTGGCCTGAAAGACAAAATCGGGGATATGAGTCAGGAAGAAATCGCCGGTCTTCTCTCCTCCGACGGCATGCTCATCAGAAGGCCGCTTCTGATGACAGAAGACGCGGTCCTTCCGGGATTTAAAGAAGCCGAGTGGGCCCGCGCGCTCGGAATTGATTCATGACGCCGGTTGAATCCCGCTATGCGCTCAGCCCGGTGTCTGATCCGGGGACTGAAGTGGTGCTTCTCAAAGGAAGGGGCTGCTTTTGGAAGAAATGCGTCTTCTGCAATTATTATGAAGACGCGGCGGAGGAGGATGAAGCGGCCGCGCTGAATGATCAGGTCCTCAACTGCGTGACGGGTGAGACCGGAAGGCTGACGGTCATCAATTCAGGATCATGGTTTGAGCTTCCAAAGAGGACGCGAGAGCGGATTCTTTCCATTCTTCGTGAAAAGAAAATCCGGGTGCTCAGCACGGAAACGCACTGGGTCTATCACGAAAAGACCAAAGCGCTTGAAGAGGCGCTTTGTGAGGAAGGCGTGGAGCTTCGCGCGCGAATCGGCATTGAGACCTTTGATGAAGATTTCAGGGAAGATGTGATGAGAAAAGGAATAGGTAAGGGCGTCAGTCCTGAAGAGATCGCTTCCTACTATAAAGAATGCTGTCTTTTATACGGAATGAAAGGGCAGAGTGAGATGAAGCTCAGAGAAGATATCCGCATCGCCCTCTCCCTGTTCCATCAGGTCTATTTGAATCTTTATATGGGGGGTGAAGGCCTTTATCCGGAAGACAAGGCGCTGACCAAAGATTTTAGAAGAAGGCTTGAGAAAGAGTTCAGGGATCAGGAGCGCTACCCGGGGCTTGTGGTTCTTTCGGAAAACACGGATCTCGACGTGGGATGAAAGAGGTATGGAGGTTTTTTGGGGATTTATTCCCGTCAATTCAAGATAAAAGAAAAGCGGTTTCCGCCCGACTTTCTGATATGCTCCCAATAAAGTAGACCCTGCATTTATGAAAATGCTGAAGCTGCTTTATTGGGAGTTTTATTTATGGGAAGAAGAGCGAAATATACTCAGGGCCAAAAAACCTGGGCATGTGAACAATATCTCAATGGAAATTTAACGGCAAAAGAAATAGCCAAAGCCTTAAATATGTCTCCTTACGGA
>DLOL01000088.1:0-6002 GCA_002478485.1 Eubacteriaceae bacterium UBA7485
CCACTTTCATCATAGAACCAAATATCAAACGGCGTGCTTTTTCTATTGCTTTCAAATGCGGAAGCCGGGAAGGTAAATAAAAAGCTTCCGGACAGTGAAGCCGGAAGCGGAAGCTAGAGAAGCGGGGAGAGAAGCCGAGACACGGACTCTCGAAACGCTTGCATTATGCTTTTATGTTTGTATTCGTCCAGAGTGTACTCTTTACTGAGAAGCACATCTTTCTGAAAGTCTTCGATGAGTTTATGATTGATTTCTTTACTGTATAAAAAAGCGGAGCATTCAAAGTTCAGAGCAAAAGAGCGGATATCAAAATTGCAGGAACCGACGACAGAAAGCGCGTCATCCACACACATGACTTTGGAATGTACAAATCCGTTCTGATATTGATAGACCTTAGCTCCGTAAGTCAGCAGTTCCCCCGCATAAGAGAGGGTGGTGGGCAGAATAAACGGATGATCGGGTTTGGACGGAATCATGATATAAACCTTTACTCCGGAAAGAAGCGCGATCTTTAAAGCTTCCAGCATCGTGTCATCCAGAACAAAGTAGGGAGATGTGATGTAGATATGCTTTTTTGCATCGTTGATCATCTTTAAGTAACCCTGTTTAATATTCTGATTTACTGTGTCAGGGCCTGAAGCCACGATCTGAACCCCCACATCTCCTTCTGAATGAAGTTTTGGAAGGAGAATATCCTGGTATTCTGAGACTGGCATACCAGGGATATCTGCTTTATTGGTTGCCCAGTCGGTCAAGAAGCGCAATTGCATCTGGCTGACCGCGGGGCCCTCAATTTTAAGATTCGTATCACGCCAGTAACCGAAGCGATTTGACCGGCCCACATACTCGTCTCCGATATTGAATCCGCCGATATATCCGGTTTTACCGTCAATAACCACGACTTTGCGGTGGTCTCTGTAGTTGATCCGAAGCTGAAAATACCGGCTGAACAAAGTCAGTTTGGAAGGGAGGAAGGGGCTGATAGCGATTCCCGCCTGCTTCATCCGGTAGATAGAGCGAAAGCTCAAAAGGCGGCTTCCGATTTCATCGTAGAGAATTCGAACCTGGACGCCTTCAAGGGCTTTCTTGATCAGCAGGTTTATCATGTCTTTGCCGATCTTGTCGCTTTTAAAAATATAAAATTCGATGTTGATGGTCTCTTTTGCTTCTTCAATATTCTTCATGAGCACATCGAAGAAGACTGTCCCGTCTGTAATGACCTTCACGTCATTGTCAGCCGTAAAAACGGCATCACACACATTATTCTGATATTCGATATTATCCGCATATTCCCGAAAGCGGTAAAGAGGAGAATCTTTCGGGATTCCGTCTCGTATCATTTTTGCCTGCGCTTCGGCAAGTTTATCTTCATGAACCTCCATTTGCTTCATACGGTAGCGGTATACTTTTCTTGAAGAGAATTTCTGAGAGAAAAGGATGTAGAAAACAAACCCCACAATGGGAAAAATCCATAGAAATAGCAGCCAAGCATAGGTTGATGAGGGCTTCTTTCTTTCCCAGAAAATAATCAAGAAAGTCAAAAGCAGATTGATCACCAAAGTCAGAATCGTCAAAGGGCGTCCCATATATAAATAGGGATCATAAAATATCAACAGGGTCCTCCGTGATGTTCTCTTTGATTCTATTGATTTCTTCTTCGCTCAGATCCGTCTTGTCCAGCAGATAAGCCGTCACGCTGCCGTAATTTGAGCGGATATAATCAAGCTGAGTCTGAATCCAGTCGCGATGCACCCCGAAAAAATCCCTGAGAAATTCTGCGGGAACTCCGATATCCTCAGACATTTTCGGGCCGAATACAGCGCATGCTTCATCAATATTCAGGTTCGTTAAAAGGTAGTCATTCACAATTGTGTCTTCATCGACTCCAGCAATCAGAAGGAGAAGGGCTGCAAAGAATCCTGTCCTGTCCTTTCCGTTGGTGCAATGGAATAGAATTTTTGCATCTTCATCTTCACTGAGCACTCTCAGCGCCGGGGTATAGGCCTGCGCGCGGTTTTCCACGATCAGCTCATAAAGTTCTCGCATATGGTCATAGATCGCGCTTTCCAGATGATCCGGCCTTAACGTGAATGAGCCGCGGATCAGCCCTTCCAGGATCGGAAGGTTTTCGTATTTAGATCCGGCAGGGATATAATCGGGAAGTCTTTTCGCTTCAGGCGGATCTCTGAAATCAAAGATATAGGTGAGTCCAAGAGAATCCATATATTCTTTATCAGAATCGGTAAGTCTGAAAAGCGCCTCGCTTCTGATAAGCTTTCCCCATTTGGTCTGCCTTCCGTCTTTAGTCTTGTATCCGCCCAGATCGCGCGTGTTCAGACAGGTTTCAGTCGGCAGGAAACGTTTCTTCAGATCAGCCGGGTCGTATGTTCCCAGATGATCTTTATCCTGGTAGTCAGTTCTTCCCGAAGGAAGAGGTTGATTCATGGTTTGAGAATTCAAAGGATCCTCCTTTCAAATTTACGAGATGGAGTTTCTTACCTTGGAGGTGAATATGGCCAAAGAGCCGCACACACCGGAAGGGATATATATTCATTTGCCCTTCTGTCGCTCAAAATGCGCTTACTGCGCATTTTTATCTCGACCGTATCCGGAAGAAATCAAAGAAAAGTATATCACAGCTCTGGTGTCCGAAATGAGGGGGCAGAGAGAGGTCTGCCAGTTCGAAACGGAAAATCAGGCAGAACTGAAAGTTCGGGACGCAATGCTTTCTTCGCCGGTCCGGAGTGTGTATTTCGGAGGCGGAACCCCTTCAGAACTTACAGGGCGTCAAATCAAGCGGATTGTTCGGGCAGTGCGTGAATCCTTTAATATAGAGGCGGATGCGGAATGGACGATTGAAATGAATCCGGCGTCTGAGAGCAGACAGTGGCTTGAGGAAGTCAGAGAGGCTGGATTTAACCGGTTGAGTCTTGGCGTGCAGAGCCTAAATGACCGGACGCTTCAGATCATCGGAAGAAAGCACAGCGCGGCTGATGCGGTGCGCAGTGTTGAAGATGCAAAGGAAGCAGGGTTTGAGAATATATCGGTTGATCTGATGTACGGGCTTCACGGACAAAGCATAGAGGATATCGGTCATTTCATTCGGACTTTTTCTGCATATTCAGAAGTCAAGCATTTTTCCTGTTACTCTCTTCAGATTGAAGAGGGAACGAGAATGCAGCTTGAAGTTGACCAGGGAAAAGTCTCACTTCCGGATGAAAAGACGGAAAGAGAGATGGATGCGGAGGTGAAAAAGTGCCTTCAGGAGAGGGGATTTCTCCAATATGAGATTTCAAACTTTGCAAAACCCGGATTTGAATCTGTTCATAACAGTTCTTACTGGAAGATGAAAGGATACTGGGCGTTTGGAGCCGGTGCATCATTTTTCGGGAACATGGTCAGGGGAACCCATACGGAAAACATCGCGCAGTATATCAGCGATCCTCTTCACTCTTTGAGGGACGTCCATGCACTAACCAGAGAGGAAGCCATGGGAGACATGATGTTCACCGGTCTTCGCAGAATGAAAGGCGTGAGCGACCGGGACTTTCAGGAGCTGTTCGGAGAATCTTTGTTTGAAAAGTATAAAGACGCTGTGGATACACTGAAGGGCAGAGGACTTATCGAACGACAGGGGGACTGCATCTTCCTGACACCTCTTGGACAAAATCTTGCCAATCAGGTTTTCATCGAGTTTGTTTAACTGTTTTTGGATAGTGAGAACCTGCTCCATCCATTTTTTGTATCCCGTTCTCTTGTATATTGTGCTAGTGGGTATGTAAAGAGTTAGCGAAAGATTTCATCTGAATTTAAAGAAATGATCCTACATATCAATGAATAGATTGTTTTTTTTCGCATCGAGTGGTTAAAATATTAATTAGTTAACTACTTACTAACTAAAAAGCAGGTGGAGAAATGAGTGAAGAAGTGAAGAATCAGACGCCTGAACCAGAACAGACGGCTGACGCACAAAATGATCAGGAACCTGAAGTGGCAAAAGCCGCGCAGGAAGATCTGGATGAAGTCGTAGATAAGCTTGAAAAGGGCGAAGATGAAGTTGAAGACGACATCTCCAAGGAAATTGGAGAAGCGGCGAAGAAGCAGCAGGAAATGAAAGACCAGATGCTTCGTCTTCAGGCGGATTTCGACAACTTCAAAAAGCGGGCTCAGAAAGAAAGAACCGAAGTTGCCAACTACACCATGGAAACATTCATGACAAAGCTTCTTCCGGTTCTCGATAATCTTGAAAGAGCAGAACAAAGCGCGAAGGACAATCTCGAATCCTACAAACAGGGAGTCGATATGGTCTTCAAGCAGCTCATCGATGTCTTAAAGGGTGAAGGCCTGAAGCAGGTTGAAACAGACGGTCAGAAATTTGATCCCAACTACCATCACGGCGTAGCGCTTGATTCCAATCCGGATAAAGAAGACCAGGAAATTACTGAAACACTTCAAAAGGGGTATCAGTACAAAGATAAAGTCATTCGCCCGGCGATGGTAAAAGTTAATCAAAAATAAGCATGGGTAAATCCATATAAGGCAGGAAACGTCCTACCTTTGTGTTGTTTATAATTAAAAATTACCGGTTATCCGGCAGTTCTCAAAAGAACAAAAACAGGAGGAACTGATTATCATGGGAAAAGAAAAAGTTATCGGTATTGACCTTGGTACCACCAACTCTTGCGTGGCAGTACTTGAAGGCGGCGAACCGGTTGTAATCCCGAACGCAGAAGGAAACAGAACAACCCCTTCAGTTGTAGCGTTCACAAAAGACGGTGAAAGACTGGTCGGCCAGGTAGCAAAGCGCCAGGCTGTAACCAATCCGGACAACACGATTATTTCAATTAAACGTCTGATGGGTTCTGATCAGACAGTTAATGTTAACGGCGAAGTTTACACACCGCAGGAAATTTCCGCTATGATTCTTCAGAAACTGAAGAAAGACGCGGAAAGCTATCTGGGTGAAGAAGTTAAGAAAGCTGTCATCACCGTACCGGCATACTTCACAGACGCGCAGCGTCAGGCGACAAAAGATGCTGGTATTATCGCAGGACTTGATGTTTTAAGAATCATCAACGAACCGACAGCAGCAGCACTTGCATACGGCCTTGACAAGGGTGATGAAGAACAGAAGATCATGGTCTATGACCTTGGTGGTGGTACATTCGATGTATCTGTCCTTGAAATTGGCAATGGCGTCTTTGAAGTTCTGGCTACCAACGGTAACAACCACTTAGGCGGAGATGACTTTGACGAAAAGATCATCGAATGGATGGTAGAAGAATTCAAGAAGCAGAACGGTATCGACTTAAAGAACGATAAGCTTGCCATGCAGAGATTAAAGGAAGCCGCTGAAAAAGCAAAGATCGAACTTTCATCCGTTATGAAGTCCGACATCAACCTTCCGTTCATCACTGCAAATGAAAACGGCCCGCTCCATCTCGAACTTTCCCTGACCCGCGCGAAGTTTGACGATCTGACCAAGGATCTTGTCAATGCGACCAAGGAACCGGTTAAGAACGCGATGAAGGATGCAGGCGTTGAAAAGAGCGATCTGAACAAAGAAATCCTTGTTGGCGGATCTACCCGTATCCCGGCTGTCCAGCAGCTGGTTACCGATCTTGCCGGCAATGAACCGTATAAGGGAATCAACCCGGACGAATGTGTCGCAATCGGCGCAGCTATCCAGGGCGGTGTCCTCGCTGGTGAAATCAAAGACGTTCTTCTGCTTGACGTTACCCCGCTTTCACTCGGTATTGAAACCATGGGCGGCGTGATGACCAAGCTGATCGACAGAAACACCACAATTCCGACCAAGAAGAGCCAGGTCTTCTCCACTGCAGCAGACAACCAGACAGCCGTTGATGTTCATGTCCTCCAGGGCGAACGTGAAATGGCGAAGGATAACAAGACACTCGGCCGCTTCCAGTTAAAGGGCATCCCGGCAGCAAGAAGAGGCGTGCCGCAGATCGAAGTCACCTTTGATATCGACGCGAACGGCA
>DLOL01000088.1:6017-6480 GCA_002478485.1 Eubacteriaceae bacterium UBA7485
CAAGGAACAGAACATCGTCATCAAATCTTCCACCAACATGAGTGAAGAAGACATCCAGAAGGCGGTCAAGGAAGCAGAAAAATATGCTAAGGAAGACCAGGAACTGAGAGAACTCACAGAAGCCATCAACAACGCAGACTCCACCGTTTACGCAGCTGAACAGTCCCTGAAGGATATGGAAGGCAAGATCACGGAAGACGAAAAGGCCGACGTTGAAAAGAAGATTGAAGAAGTCAAGGAAGCCATCAACGACAGAGATAAAGACAAGATCCAGAAGAAGATGGAAGAATTGAACGAAAAACTCTATCCTCTGGCTCAGAAGATGTATCAGGAAACTGAAAAGACAGCTCCGCTTGATCAGGAAGAAGCAGCTCAGGCCGGTGACGATGATGTCGTCGAAGCTGAAGTTGAAGATATCACAGACGAAGACTGATTGTAACAGACAATTTTAACGGCAGCTTCG
>DLOL01000088.1:6552-22777 GCA_002478485.1 Eubacteriaceae bacterium UBA7485
AGAGAGATTATTATGAAGTGCTTGGAGTCTCCAGGGACGCAGACCAGGCAGCGATAAAAAAGGCTTACCGTAAACTCGCGCTTAAGTACCATCCGGATAAAAACCCGGACGATAAAGAGGCTGAAGAAAAATTCAAGGAAGTCAATGAAGCCTATGAAGTACTGAGCGATGAAGAGAAGAAGAAGAGATACGACCAGTTTGGTTTTGCGGGTGTAGATCCGAATTACCAGGCCGGCGCCGGCGGATACGGCGGATCCGGATTTGAAGGATTCACCGGAGGAAGCTATGGCGGCGGTTTAAATGGCTTTGAAGATATCTTCTCCGACTTGTTCGGTGGCGGATTTGGCGGAAGTTCCGGTTTTGGCGGTTTTTCAGGCTTTGACGGCGGAAGCCAGTCCACCTATCACGGACCGGTTCAAGGGTCGGATATTAAAGTCCGCTTGACGCTGACATTTAAGGAAGCCTGCTTTGGCGTTGAAAAGACCATCAAAATCAAGAGAACCGAAGAATGCTCGCACTGCCATGGAACGGGTGCGGAACCTGGATCCAAGGTTGAAACATGCAAGACCTGCGGAGGAAGAGGCACCGTCCGTGTTGAACAAAATACGCCGTTCGGCCGTTTTGCTTCAGAAGAAGAATGCCCGGACTGCCACGGAACCGGAGAACATCATACGGAAGACTGTAAAGTCTGCGGCGGATCCGGTACGACGACCCAGGAAAGAAGAATCAAGATCAAAGTGCCTGCAGGCGTGAACAATGAATCTATCCTTCCGCTTCGCGGACAGGGCAACGCCGGAGAAAACGGCGGTCCCGCGGGAGATCTGCTGATCTATATCAGGGTTCAGGAAGATCCGGTCTTCAAGAGAGACGGAGACAACATCAGCTACACGCTTCCGATCAGCTTTGACCAGGCGGCTCTTGGCGCTTCCGTCACGGCTCCTACCCTGAAGGGCAAAGTCAAGATGAAGATCCCGGCCGGAACACAGAACGGCAAGATCTTCAAGCTGAAGGGCAAAGGGGTTCAGAACGTCAAAGGCAAGGGAAAGGGCGACATGTTCGTCACAATCCGTGTTGAAGTACCAAAGGAACTCTCGCCAAAGGCCAAACAGCTCATCGAAGAACTTGGACAGGAACTTGGACCTGAAAATCACGAAGAAAATGAAAAATTCTGGGATCTGGTTTCCAAATCCTGATGTGAAAGCCCGGAGAAGACTCCGGGCTTTTTAAGTTTGCACTGAGCTTATTCCTGTAAATTACGGATAGAATTCAATTATCTATCCAGGGCGAAAGCGGATTTGCAATCTTCTATTTTATAAAAAATATTTACAAAAAACAACAAAAAGTACTTGATTCGCAATCATAACCCTGTTATAATAATAACAGATGGTGCAGTATTCTAGTCATTACTGCTGATCACCAGGGCGGGCCTAAAAATCCGCCGAAGGGCACATCGATGAAGTCCCTTATTAATGCTTTTGATGCCCAATCGAGGGTGTTTTTAGGGGGTTAAGGAAGATGGGGCGGCCTGCAATGGCATGCAGAATCTGACCCTGCTTCCGCGGAGACCTCGTCGACCAATACTCTTGGTGACAGGGAAAACCTGTGAATAAGCGCGCATGCTTAACGGCATACGATGTTTTGAAGCAGTGTAGCCTGCCTTGAGTGAAACAGGTGGATGGACTGACAGTCTTTGATTTTCACGGCCGGAAAATGAAAGATAATGCGTTCGAAACCTGTATTTGCAAAAGAGGCTAAGGATCAGTGTGTAGTGCCGAGGAAATCTCCTAGACTGTTCGAAAGAGCTAGGACGGGGATTACAGTGCGCACTTAGTGGTAATTCAGTCCTGCGAGTGGTGACACCGCAGAGATGTCTTAAAGGGAAACCGCCTGAACGGCGACGTCAGGTTGACATTTGGGAAATCCTACTGAACCTATGTCGCAAAGTTAATCCGTTCTAGACCATCTGTTAGATTGAACGATGAAGGAATCACAGTATTGTGATTCCTTTTTTTTTTTAAACTATGAAGAACAAACAGCAGAAAAAGAAGAAACCCGCTCCGAAAAAGGATAAGGGAAAGGGAATGAGCAAGAAAGAGCTTGAAGAAAAAAAACACAGGCGGTGGGTTGTTCTCGTCACGATTGCGACTTTTTTTTCAACCATTATTATCACCTATCTTTCAGACACAGCTCTTGCCAACGCAAATCTCTTCTGGTCCCTGGTAATTTTGGTTTTTATTATATTTTTCGGAATTACTTCGGATATTATTGGGGTGGCCATTACGGCCGTCTCCCCTCAGCCGTTTAACGCGATGGCGGCAAAAAAAATACCCGGTGCAAGGACGGCAGTGAACATGATAAGAAACGCGCCCCGCATGTCAAATGTGTTGAATGATGTCATCGGGGACGTATGCGGGATCGTTTCAGGGGCAACCGGCGTATCCATCAGCGCCCAGTTGATAGCACTGATGCCGACGGTTAACGCGGTGATCATCTCTCTCGTGCTCTCAGGGTGCGTGGCGGCGATCACCGTCGGAGGAAAAGCGATCGGAAAAGACCTCGCCATGAAGCATTCCGTCAAAATTGTCTTCATGTTTGCAAGAGTCAGTCAGTCCTTTAAAGCACTGTTCGGGGTGAAAGAATAACGAACGGAGGCATCAGGCGTGAAGTCAGACAGGATAGATCTATGAAAAAAGAGAGACTGGATGCGTACCTGACGCATCACGGATTTTTTAAATCAAGAGAGCAGGCGAAAAAATCGATTATGGCGGGGCTGGTTCAGATTGATCATGTCCCTCACACCAAAGCGGGCGAGCAGATTCCGGAAGATCTCAATCCGGACAAGATTATCGTCAAAGGACAAGTCTGCCCTTATGTCAGCAGAGGCGGATTCAAGCTTGAGAAAGGAATCGAGGTATTTNNCTTGGGGAAGAGTTTCTGTATTTCCCTGTAGAGGGACTGGTTTTCTGCGATGTCGGTGCTTCGACCGGCGGATTTACGGATGTGCTGCTCAAAAACGGAGCCAGACGCGTATACTCCGTGGATGTGGGTTACGGCCAGCTCGACTGGACGTTGAGAAATGATGAGCGTGTGATCAATCTTGAGCGGACGAACTTCAGAAAGTTAGAAGATGGCGTCATTCCCGAGAAGGTCGACGGAACCGTAATGGATGTCTCTTTCATTTCAATACAGAAACTCTTCCCCAAGCTGAAAGAGATTATGAAGCCCGGTGCTAAGGGCGTCTGGCTGATCAAACCGCAGTTTGAAGCGGGTAAAGAAAATGTTGGGAAAAACGGTGTGGTTCGGGACAGGAAAATCCACAGAGCCGTTTTGCGCGATACCGTCAATGCCGCGCAGGAAGCGGGCTTTACGGTGCGGGGGCTTGACAAGTCGCCGATTAAAGGACCATCCGGCAATATTGAATTCCTGATGTTTGTGCAAAATCAAGAGCCGGAAAAGACGGAAACCTTCGAAAACCGCATTTTAGAGCTGACAGGAAAAGAAGATGACTGACCGTATCGGGAAAATGGATAAAATCGGTATTTACTGCAATGTGGACAAGCCCGAGAGTATTAAGCTTGCAAGAGCGATCGCAGAACGCCTGATCAAACGCGGGATTACGCCCTACATGCTCTCCCGCCAGGCTGATGATTATCTGGTCAGCGGCACAAAACTCGTTCCGAAGGATGTTTTCTATACGGTTCCTTCCTGCATTATCGTGCTTGGGGGAGACGGAACGCTTTTGGGGGTGGCGAGAAACGCGGCCGTAACCGGGATTCCGCTCTTTGGCATCAATACAGGAAAACTCGGTTACCTCACAGAAGGTGAAGGCGCGGAATACGACGATCTTCTCACAGCGCTTATTGAGGGGAAAACCTATATCGATTCAAGACTCATGCTCTCCTGCACCATATTGAAGGAGCATGGCGGAAAAGAGGAGAGTTTTCTTGCGCTCAATGACGTGGTCGTACGAAACTGCGGGATGCGGATGATGGAATTTAAGGCAGAGACAGATGAGGAGAAGATTGCAGAATTCAGGGCCGACGGCCTGATTCTATCCACCCCGACCGGATCCACCGCCTATTCACTTGCAGCAGGCGGTCCAATTGTTCATCCGCAGGCCGATGTGATCATTCTCACCCCGCTTGCCCCGCAGCATCTTCATGACCGGCCGTTTGTCTTTCCTTCTTTCACTAGCATCCTTCTCAAATTTGACAAGAAGGAAAGAAGCATTCTCGTAAGCATGGATGGCCAGCAGGATGTCTACATTAACGGGTATGATAGAATTCTTATTGGAGAGGCGCCCTACAGATGCAATCTGATTCGGCTTGCCCATTCCAATATTTACGAAAGAATCAGGAAAAAACTGTTTTACGAAGACGAATGAAAAACGCAAGGCAGATGAAAATTCTGGAGATTATTGAAACCTATCCGACCGAAACTCAGGAGGAGCTTGCAGAGAGGCTTCTTGAAAATGGGATCAAGGCCACGCAGGCCACCATCTCCAGAGATATAAAGGAACTTCAGCTGGTCAAAGTGGCACGCCCCGATGGGAAGCAGGTTTACGCGTCCATTGCACAACGGGGGCAGAATTATGATGAACGAGTTCACAACGTCTTTCGACAGACGGTCACATCCATTCAGCGGGCGCAGAATTTGATTGTGATCCGCACGCTTCCGGCGATGGCTCAGGGGGCGGCGCTGGCAATCGACTCCCTGGACTGGCCTGAAATTGCGGGAACCATCGCGGGAGACGACACCATTTTTGTGGCGGTCTTTGACCAGGACCGTTCAGAAGAAATTATGCTTCGCTTCAGAAAGCTGGCTAAATAGATGCTTAGAAGTATCAGTATTGTAAATTACACGCTTATCAAAGAGCTGACGGTGGACCTCGGAGAAGGCATGAATGTGATCACCGGGGAGACCGGAGCCGGAAAATCCATCGTGATTGATGCCATCTCCCTGCTGCTCGGGGAGCGGGCGAGTAAGGACAATCTTCGAATCGGCGCTTCCAAAATGGTTGTCTCCGCGCTCTTTGATCCGCCGAACGTGCGGGAGGACCCGAAAGTCGGAGAGCTTCTTGATAAATACGGCGTAAACATCAGTGAGGAGCTGATTATCACGAGAGAGATGGACAAGCGGGGGAAGACCGTCTGCCGGGTCAACGGGATTATTGTCCCGCTTGCTCTTCTAAAGGCGCTCGGACCGCATCTGATGGATATCCACGGACAGCATGAGCACGCCTCCCTCTTTAAAGCGGAAAACCATCGGATTCAACTTGACGCCTACGCCGGGAAAGAAGCCCGGGAAATTCTCGATGAGCTCTCTGAGATGACCGCAAGCCTGAGAAAGACAGCCGGGCAGATTCGGGAACTTGAGTCCAGGGGGAGAGAAGAACGACGGGCGGAGGAATTTGACCGGTTTGCTCTGAACGAAATCCGAAAGGCTTCTCTTGAGCCGGATGAGGAAGAGATCCTGAACGAGGAGAAACAGATTCTTTCCCATTCTGAACAGCTCTTCTCGGAGGCCGCACAGGCAAGGATGATCCTTTCGGACGAGGATCCGGAAAGCCCGTCTCTGATCGATGCGATTTCGGACCTTGAGTCGCGTATTGACAGACTCTCGAGTATTGACTCCCAGTTCGCTCCGTATGCGCAAAGCGTACAAAGCGCGGTGATCGAGCTTGAAAACCTGTCCGCCGAACTCTCTTCCTATGTGGAGAATATGGATTTTTCCCCGGCACGACTGGAAGAGATTGAAAACCGTCTCTCGGTCATTGACAATCTGAAGAAGAAATATGGAGAGGACATTCCGCAGATTTTATCTTATGCCGACGGCCTTGAAGAGAAACTTGAAGGACTCGACCATGCGGATGAGACGCTTGAGAATCTGAAAAAAGATTACACCAAAAAGCGAGGGGAATATAACAATAGGGCGGACAGACTTCATGACATCCGAAAAGAAAAAGCCAGAGGCTTTAAAGACGCGCTGGAGAATGAGCTGAAAGATCTTGCGATGGAGAAAGCCCGAGTGGATGTGCGGATTACGGAAGACAAGAACCTCATATCATCCCACGGGAAAGACGATGTGGAATTCATGATCTCCGTCAACCCGGGCGTTCCGCCGAGACCGCTTCGAAGAATTGCGTCGGGCGGAGAAATTTCCCGCGTCATGCTCTCCCTGAAATGTATCTTTGGCGAAAAAGACCACACCGATACAATGGTTTTTGATGAAATTGACACCGGCATATCCGGAAGGACCGCACAATCTGTGGCAGAGAAGATATCAAAGCTGTCCAGATCCCACCAGGTGATCTGCATCACCCACCTCCCGCAAATCGCTGCGATGGCCGACCGGCATTTTCTGGTTGAGAAGAGCAGTGACGATCAGAGTGTGGAAGTGAGTTTTACGCCGCTTGACGAAGAGAAAAGAGTAAGTGAAATTGCGCGCATGATCGGCGGGGCGGAAATCACCGATACCACCAAAGTGCATGCCAAGGAAATGCTCGAGCAGTCGGGACAGATTAAGAAAACCATTACATCATAAAGCCGTCTAAAAATCAATTGCGCAAATGGTTTGATTATTATTTATCGAGTACCATTTCAATATATTTTTGGGAACGGTGATAGAATATGAACAGGGAAATATCACATTGAAAAGGAGTGGCTATGATCAGAAGAGTTCCTTTAGGACTGTCAAATAAACATATTCATCTTTCACAGGAAGATTTAGATTATTTATATGGTGAAGGACATGAACTGACACCAGTGAAGATGCTTCGTCAGCCGGGGCAGTTTGCCGCAGCGGAAAAAGTGACGATTATCGGACCGAAAGGAAAACTTGAAAACGTACGTGTTCTTGGACCGGTCAGAAAAGAAACACAGCTTGAAGTCAATATTTGCGACGGCTTTACGCTGGGAATCAACAAGGTTCCGATTCGTCTCTCCGGGCATCTGGAAGACACACCGGGTTTCATCATTGAAGGACCGGACGGCAGAAGACTGGTGAAAGATAAAGGCATGATCGTTGCAGAACGTCACATCCATCTTTCAAAAGAAGAAGGAGAACTTTATAACATTAAGGACAAAGATATCGTCTCTGTTCGTTTCAAGGGACCGAGAGGGCTCGTTTTTAACAATGTACTTTGCAGAGTCGGAGACGGCCACTTAAGCGAAATGCACATTGATATTGAAGAAGGAAACGCTGCCGGCGCAAGAAACAATCAGCTTGTCTGCATCATCGACCCGCTGACATTCTCTTCAGAAGAAGTGCTTCTTCAGGACAAGGGAGAACGTGTCTTCATGGTTGGTGATCTTCCGACAATCGAAGTGCAGGATCAGGATCAGAAGAATCTTGATAAAGAAGTGGTTGAAAGAGCAAAAAGAGCAGAAAAGGAAGAAGCTGCAGCGAAATAGCGTATCTCAAAAGATCTCCGCAGACGCGGAGATCTTTTTTGTTTAAAAAGAGATTGGGTGACATTCAAACAAGGCAGTGTCAATGAAGGTTTATCTAGTAGAAGACGATAAAAGCATCAGGGAGCTGATCGTCTACACCCTCAACTATCAGGGATATGAAGGAAAAGGTTTTGAGGCCCCTTCGCTGTTCTGGGAAGCTGTGAAGGAGGATACGCCGGACCTGATCCTTCTCGATCTCATGCTTCCGGAGGAGGACGGGCTCAATATCCTGAAGAAAATCCGTTCAAACCCGAAGCTTAAGGATATTCCCGTCATGATGATTACAGCGCGGGATTCAGAATATGACAAAGTGATCGGTCTTGAAAGCGGAGCGGATGACTATGTGACAAAGCCCTTCGGCATGATGGAGCTCATGGCCCGCGTCAAAGCGCTTTTAAGGCGCGCGGGGAGAGGGGAGAAGACGCGGGAGATGACCTGCGGGAAGATCCGGCTCAATCCGGACAGCCATGAAGTCCTGGTCTCCGGCGCGCCCGTAAAGCTGACCAGCAAAGAGTATGAGCTGATAAAAGTTCTGATGGAAAACAAAGAGATGGTCTTGTCAAGAGAGCAGCTTTTAGAAAAAATCTGGGGCTATGAGTTTGACGGAGAAAACAGGACCGTTGATGTTCATATCCGTTCTCTTCGAAAGAAGCTCGGAGACCAATCTTCCCATATAGAAACGGTCCGCGGATTTGGGTACCGGGCGACGGAGCAGGTGTCTTGAATGATTGATGATTGTCTCGCAAAATGATAGCATGGGGAAAAACGAGACGAGGTGAAGGATATGCTTCCTATGCCAAACCCGGTCGCGTTCACCCTTTTCGGCCTAGAAATCCGCTGGTATGCCATCACGATGGTCCTCGGGATAGGCGCGGGTATCGCGCTGGCGATCAAAAGAACCAAAAGATGGGGAATTACAGAGGATGACTTTTACGATTTTACTCTCCTTGAGATCCCGATTTGTATTTTAGCTTCAAGAGCTTACTATGTCATTTTTAACTGGAGTTACTACAGCGCGCATCCGGATCAGATTCTCGCCTTTCGAAAGGGCGGGCTTGCTATTCACGGAACCATCATCGCCTGCCTGATTGTAGCCTACTTTTTCTGCCGGGCAAAGAAGATTCCGTTTTTCAAACTCGTGGATATGACGATCCCGTCCCTGGCGCTCGGACAGGCGATCGGACGCTGGGGAAATTATTTTAATATGGAGGCCCATGGAAGGGCCACAAACGTGCCCTGGGCGATCCCTGTTCTTGAAAGCGGACAGGTTGTTTATGTCCATCCGACTTTTTTCTATGAGTCGGTCTGTGATCTGCTCATCATGTTGTTTCTTCTGTGGTATGAAAAGAACAAGGAAGAATACTACGGAGAGGGACTTGCCTGGTACCTGATCCTCTATTCGACGGCACGATTCTTCATTGAAGGCATGCGCACCGATCCGCTGATGTTCTTAGGCCTCCGGNNGAAGGCGCAGCTGATCAGCCTTGCCCTGATTGGCGCAGGACTGATCCTCCTCTGGTGGCTGAAACGGCACGGAACCCGACAAACCGTTTACATAAGAGCTTAAAAATAAATTTCATATTTTTCTTAATAAATTGGAAAAATTCGGATACATAAAAAATAACATTTTCCTTTCTTTGTCTTCTGCGGATTTTCCTCAGGAGGCTTTCTTTATTTAGTGTAACCACACAAAACAAAAAGGCCGCCTGTCAGGCGGCTTTTTAAATCCAGTGATAATCTTTGTTTCCAAAATCCGAAACTTCAAATTTCGTGGAAATAATCTCTCTTTCCTTTTCTGCGTCTTCTTTTGTTTCCCATGGCAGCATATCGCCAGGTTCTTTGAGGTAATTCAGAATGGCCCAGATCCCTTCTCCTTTAAAAGAGCTTGTGACAAAGATCGGATCGGCCCCGGTGAGCTTGAGCCACTCAATCGCAAGCGGAACATTCGCGCACGGATGATCCGCCTTTGTCACAATACCGATGACGGGTCGAGTTGCCTGCGGAGCAATAGCAGGAGGATAGAGGGAATAAGGTTCGGTAGCGGAAATCACAAGACCCACGACATCGGCTTCATAACTGTACAGGGCGAGCGCGTGTGCTAGGGAACTGGTTTCCGCGTACTCGCCGGGTGTGTCGATCACTACATCATAATGATTGATGTACTGGGTTTTTTCGTATTGAATCTTGCCTCCTTTGAGCGCCTGCCGAAGCGTGGTCTTTCCGCATTCGCTTCTGCCGCAAAGGATGATCTTTTTCATGTGGTGGTAATCTCACAAATCGTAAAGCCTAGGGTTGAACTGAGGTAATTCAAAATCGCCTGCGTAGACCGTCTGACATCTGCAATTCTTCCGGTGAAGATCAGCGTTCCGCTGAAGCGGTCGATAAAGCCGATATCAATGGGAGACTGCTTGAGGGCGATGTCTCCAGCAATTACCGCGATTTCCGGCGGCGTCATGCTCAAAACGCCGATGGCAGCCTTGTTGTAGTCGACGGATGGATCAAGCCCTAATTTTTGATAGACAATTTTGTCAGGGGCCGCAATGATGTGGGCGAGGGTGACCTGTTTGCCGGGAACAGTCTCCTCGATTACTCGTAGTTTTTCCTCGTTTGAAGTGAGGACGTCTTTTCCAAATTTTAGTGGCATTTTTCTCTCTCCTTTCTTTATTTTAGGAAAGAGCCAAACGGGGGTAAATGCGTTTTTCTGTTCATAAAAGAAAAGATTTTTTCAGGTTTTTGGAAGTTCTCTCTATCCCATGCATTAAAACAATACATGGTATAAATTGACGGATAAAAAAGCTTATTTTAAAATTGAACTTAAGTTATTAGAACTGTCGTATACCTGTCTTGCAGGCACTGCGCAGGATATACCATCTTCATGGATTTTGAGGATTTACTGCCGGTTCAATAGCGACCAGATATCATAAATTTTATTTGAATGAGGAGAAATGTATTCATGGCCTTTTTTAAGAAAATCGCCAGCAAGTACAACAGCACATCTCTGATTCTTCGTATCGTCATCGGCATGGTGGTCGGGGCTTGTCTGGCCCTGCTTGTGCCGAACTGGGCATGGCTTGAAGAATTCGGGAATCTGTTTGTCGGCGCGCTGAAAGGCGTAGCGCCTATCCTGGTTTTCGTCATTGTAGCAAGCGCGCTTGCGCAGAATTCAGCGGGTCTTGACCGCCGGTTTGGAACAGTCATCTTTCTTTACCTGCTGACCACCTTTGTTGCGGCTGTGCTTGCGGTATTCGCTAGTGAGCTGTTCCCGCAGTCCATTGTTCTCGGAGACACGGCGACATCGGATGTTGTTCCGCAGGGTCTTGGCGAAGTTTTCCACACACTTCTCGCCAACATCGTCTCAAATCCGATCACCGCAATTTCAGACGGCAACTACATCGGGATTCTGATGTGGGCAGTCCTCTTCGGGATGGCAATGAAAAACTTCGGCTCTGACTCATCGAAGCTTTTCATGGTCAATGTCTCAGAAGCCGTCTCGCAGATCGTGCGCTGGATTATCAATCTGGCTCCGTTTGGCATCATGGGCCTGGTCTTTACCAATGTTGCATCTAACGGCCTTTCCATCTTTACCGATTACGGAAAGCTTTTGCTGCTTTTAGTGGGAACCATGCTTTTCATGGCCCTTATCATCTCGCCTGCGATCATCGGGATCATGCTCAGAACCAATCCGTATCCGCTTGTGTTCCGGTGCCTGAAGGAATCCGGCATTCCGGCCTTCTTCACAAGAAGCTCGGCTGCAAATATTCCGATTAATATGGAACTTTGCAAAAGTCTCGGGCTTGACAAGAATTTCTATTCTGTCTCCATTCCGCTCGGCGCGACCATCAATATGGACGGGGCGGCGATTACCATCACGATTATGNNCACCAAGACACTCGGTATCCAGGTGTCGATCCCGGCTGCAATCTTCCTGTCAATTCTGGCTGCGCTCGGCGCATGCGGTGCTTCAGGGGTTGCGGGAGGATCCCTCCTCCTGATTCCAATGGCCTGCTCGCTCTTTGGAATCTCCAATGACATTGCCATGCAGGTGGTTGGTGTCGGCTTTATCATCGGTGTTATTCAGGACTCCGTTGAAACCGCGCTCAACTCGGCAGGGGATGCGGAATTCACCGCCACGGCTGAATATTACCAGTGGAGGAAAGAAGGAAAGAGCCTGCCGGCTTTTCTCGGCGGTAAATCAAAGGAAAAAAGCGGCACTGAGACTGTCGCTTAATCCCGCATTGTCTTCGTGCAGTAGGAAGGCATGGGATAGAACGGTTTGCCGCTCTTTACGAGCGGGATTTTTAGGATATGAAATGATCAAGATTATGTTTAGTCCCACAGGCGGAACAAGAAAAGTGGTCAGTGCTCTTGCGGGAAGAAGAAATTGTGAAGTCATTGATCTCACGGACTGGGAAACCGATTTTGATCAGGTTGAAATCAGGCCGGACGAGCTCATGCTCTTCGCCGTCCCATCCTATGCCGGACGAGTTCCGGCTCCGGCCTCAGAGCGCTTTTCAAAGATCCGAGGAAACGGAGCGAAGGCCGCGCTTGTCTGTGTCTACGGGAACCGCGCTTATGAAGACACGCTGGCCGAAATGGTGGATCTTGCAGAAGAAGCGGGATTTCAAGTCATCGCTGCCGTGGCCGCACTTGCAGAGCATGTCTATTTTCCGGAATATGCCCGAAAGAGACCTGACAAGAAAGACCGGAAGCGGCTTGCCGAAATCATGGACCTGATTGAGGAGAAAGTAGCGCGGGACAATTGGGAGAAGCCTTTCATTCCGGGAAACAGGCCCTACAAGGAACGGAAAGATCCAAGCTTTTATCCGGTGTTTCATATGCAAGACTGCGTCTCCTGCGCAATGTGCCTTGCTTCGTGCCCTGCAGGAGCCGTGCGGGAAGATTACACCCCGGACCCGGCGCTCTGCATTTCCTGCACGCGCTGCATTAAAATCTGCCCGGCGGGAGCACGGTCTCTTCCAAAAGATCAGGTTCTCGCATTGCAGGAAAAAATTGCCCCCCAGTGCGAGGGAAGAAAGAAAATCGAGCTGTTTCTCTAGAATGATAAGAGAAGCAAGACCGAAAAAAGCCTGAAAGGCGTCAACGGGACACCTTTCAGGCTTTTGTTACTTTTTCAGATCCGGTTGGATGGAGAGAAGCTGGATGATTTCCTGCACGTCTCCTTCATCGAGATTGACGACCATATACTGCATATATTCGGTATTGACGTATTTTTTCTTTACGATGAGCGCGTTTCCGTAGATTTGTTCGCCGTTGGTGCGGGTGAAATTCGGGAAACCTTCTTCAGCAGAGAACATCAGGTATTCTGTATCCGGATCCTTCTTCAGGACGGTTGTCTTGACCGGAGATTCTCCTAAGAAAGCAGAAGCTTCTTTTTCATCAAAATCAAAAAATTCATTGGTGGTAAGCATAACGCTTTCCATATCTTCTCCAACTTTTTTAAGCAGTGCGCTGACCTGGTTTTCCATAGCTTCTCCTTAAGATAAATAGCTTTTTGTTTATTTATACCCGTGCCCGCTCAATTTAAGAACGGTTCACAAGCGCGATTCCCGTGCAGATCAGCAGGAGAGCGATGAAATTGGTCAGGGTGAAGACCGGCTCATGCAGGATCAGGCCTGAGAAAATCACCCCGAAGACCGGAATGGAGAACATGAAAATCGAAATTTTTCCAACCGGATTCTCACGCATCAGATTGGTCCAGATCGTAAAGGATGTTGCGGTGAGAAAACTCATATACGTCAAAAGTCCGAAGAAAGGGAAAGAAAAATTTCCGATCCTTCCGCCGAGTGAAAGCCCGAGAATCAGGAGGACGCTCCCCCCGACCGCGAGCTGCACGCAGGTGATCTGGTAGGCGCTGCCGCATCCTGAGATCTTGGAGAGGATCACGTTGGAGACGCCTGTAACCGCCGCAGCACCAAGCATCAAGAGGCATCCGAGCAGATAGCTGCTCCCAAGGGAGAGGCCGGCCAGGTTTAAATAGACCACTCCGCACAGACCAAGGATCGAGCCAATAACTTTCTCACGGGTCAGCTTTTCATGAGGCGGAAGAGCCCAGGCGGCGAGGATTGAGAAAATGGCGGAAGTTCCGTTGATCATCGATCCGGTTGATCCGGCAAGCATGGAGAGTGCGGTGTAGAATAGCGCGTACTCAAGCGCGGTTTGAATCAGACCGAAGAAGGAAGAAGGACCCCAGACACGTCCAGGAAGCGGGAGGGAACGCCTGCTGATCACGGACCCGAAGATCCAGGTGAGAAATCCCGCATAAACGAAGCGCAGCCCTGCAAACACCATCTGGGAGGGCACGCCGGATATCTCACCCTGGATGTAGCCGAGCTTGACACAGGGAAAGGCCGAACCCCAGAGTGCGCAGGTGACCAGTGCAAGCGGGATGTAGACAGAAGGTTTCGTCAGACTGCCGGCTTTCTTACGCATCAGCAGTCTCCAGTTCCTTCACCATGCCCACACCTACTTCATGGACAGGAACTCTTTTGTCGATCTCAGCTCTGCACCGGAAGCTCGTGCAGTGGCAGGGATAGAGGTCGTCGATTTTATTCTCCTCAAAAGCGTTGATGGCGCCTTCAAGCCGCGGAGAAGGCTTAAACAGATGAAGGCCTCCGAGGACGCCGGAGATTTTCTCACCCGGAAACATGGATTTGGCTTTCTCGATGACATTTCCGATGCCGCAGTGCGTGCAGGCGGTGATGATGAAAATGCCGTCTTTTGTCTGAATAAAGAGCGCGGCCTCCTCTTCCATCATGTCAGGTCTCCATTCCCCGTCGACTAGGACTTCTCCGAGTGCGTAGGGTTTTTCATAGCGGGTGACTCTCGGGATTGTTCCCGAAAAATAGACATGATCTGAAAGCTTGACGGGCGAGTCCGTCAGGTTAAGGTGAAACACATCGCCCATCTCTTCCCGGTTGAACGGGATGCCGAAGTCCTGGTATCCCCAGTCCCGTTTCAGGCGTTTTTTATGGAACACGCCGGGACAGGCGGTCAGCGTGCAGTTTTGAAAGGGGACTTTGCTGATCAGGGAGATCAGTCCGCGGGTATGGTCGATATGGCCGTGAGAGAGATCACCCGCTATGAAAAACCCTANNNATTTTTGGGAACCGTGTCGGAATAGGCGCAGTCAAACAGGATCTGCCGGTCTCCATCTTCAATTAGAACAGAGAAGGCGGGCTCTCCCAGATAGTATTGATCGATATAGGTATGGTTATCGCATAAAACTGTTAATTTCACATTGGAATTTTCCACTGTTGTTTCTCCTTTCTTTTCAGGCAAAACGGATGGCCTGCATTCTATTCTCATGAGTTAAATTGTATACTTAAAAGAAGCTAAGAAGTTCAAGAGGGAGTGAACTGGTTGAATAAAATAGACGCAAAATCATTCAAGGAAGCTTTTAAAAGCAGTCTTCCTGTCCTTGCAGGCTATGTCTGCATGGGGATTGCGTTTGGAATTTTGCTGGCCCAGAAAGGCTACAATGCGCTGTGGGCGCTGTTTATCGGTTTGAGCTGCTACGCGGGATCGATGCAGTTCGTGCTGATCAACCTGCTTGCGACGGGCGCCTCCATGATTTCAAGCGCACTGATGACGTTTATGGTGAATGCGCGGTACTTTTTCTACGGCATCTCCATGATTGACAAATACAAAGACAGAGGAAAGCTCAAGCCATTTCTCTATTTCTGGCTCACGGATGAAACGTACGCGTTGGTGTGTATGAAAGAGCCGGAAGGCGTGGATAAAAAGAAGTATGACCTGTACCTGTCGATTCTCAACCAGTCCTACTGGGTGAGCGGCAACGTGATCGGATGTCTTCTCGGCAGCGCGCTTCCCTTTAATTCGACAGGGGTGGATTTTGCCATGACCGCGCTGTTTATCGTCATTTTTGTGGAGCAGCTGATGCAGACGAATGACTACCTTCCGGCCGCAATTGGCGTCGGTGTTTCCTTTGTCTGCCTGCTTTTGTTCGGACCGGGAAATTTCCTGATCCCGTCCATGGTTCTGATTACAGTCTCTCTTCTGATTCTGGACAGAATCCGGGGGGCGCTGGCGGAAGATGGAAATTTTGAGGGAGAATTAACAGGAAAGGAAGAGGAGGAGAATTATGAATAGTCCGGCTATTCCGGCTTCACAGAGCCTAATGAT
Source organism: Eubacteriaceae bacterium UBA7485 (assembly GCA_002478485.1). Lineage (GTDB taxonomy): Bacteria > Bacillota > Clostridia > Eubacteriales > Eubacteriaceae > UBA7485. The sequence goes on from DLOL01000088.1 coordinate 22,167, forward strand.
CATCGTGACGGTTTCATTGTGCACCATTCTTTTAAGAGTCGGACCCATGCTTTTGTTTCCCGGAGACAAGAAGACACCGAAGGTCTTTGTGTATCTAAGTCAGGTGCTCCCCATTGCGGTGATCGGCATGCTGATTGTCTACTGTTTTAAAGATGTTCAGGTTTTCTCTTATCCGTACGGCATACCGGAGATCGCAGCCGGTCTTCTAACCGCGCTTCTTTTCGTATGGAAGAAGAATACGCTTCTCTCCATTGTGGCAGGGACGGCGGTCTACATGTATTTAATTCAGGCGGTGTTTATATGATTGAAATACACTTGATGGAAAAGACACATTACCCCGAAGTCTATGAGATTTACGACTGGTATGTGAAGAACAGCACCTCCACCTTTGACTGGGAGACACCGGAGCGGGATGACTTTTATGCTCATCTTGAGGAGATTCAGGAAAAGTATCCGGCACTGGTCGTGAGAGAGAAGGGCAAGGTCGAAGGGTACGCTTACGCTTCCGCCTTCAAGGACAAGGACGCGTATGAGAATGTATGCGAACTGACCATCTATTTATCAGACCAGGCGACCGGAAAAGGACTGGGGCCAGAAGTTTATGAGACGCT
>DLOL01000088.1:22845-24809 GCA_002478485.1 Eubacteriaceae bacterium UBA7485
AAAGCTTGGTTTTTCTCTTTGCGGAAGGTTCGATGCGTGCGGGTATAAATTTGGGCATCCGCTCGGTATGGTCTACATGGAGAAGATTCTGAAAAAGCCTGAAGGACTTCCTGAAAGGTTCATTCCATGGAAGAAGATCGGAAAGCTGAAGTCCACCAGGGTCCAGCCTCAGTCCGCGGGCGCAGACATCCAAAAAATTCAGGCGGAAGACCATCCGCTTTCAGTAAAGGAAATCAAATCATGAGTCATTCAGAGCGCATGATCGCGAGAAACAAAAAAGCTTATCACGATTATTTTATAGAAGACAAATATGAATGCGGCATTGAGCTTGTCGGGACGGAAGTCAAGTCCCTGCGGCAGGGGAAAGCAAGCCTGAAGGAAGCTTACGCCGATATCAAGAACGGGGAGGTGTTTGTCTACCAGATGAACATCTCGCCGTATGAACAGGGCAACATCTACAACAAAGATCCGCTCCGGCCGAGGAAGCTGCTTCTTCATAAAAAGGAGATCGAAAAGCTTTACGGGCTCAAGCAGCAGAAAGGGTACACGCTGATCCCGACCCAGCTGTATTTCAAAAACGGAAAAGTGAAGGTGGAACTGGCGGTCGCCCGCGGAAAGAAGCTTTATGACAAGCGCCAGACCATTGCCAAGAAGGATGCGGAGCGGAGAATGCAACGAGAAATCAGGAGAGAAAAATACTGATGGAGTGGCTTGATGTGGTGGATGAGAACGGCGAGCCGACCGGAGAAGTCGTGGAGCGGGAGTGTGCGCACAGGGAAGGGATTGCGCATCGGACTTCCCACGTATGGCTCTACCGGATAAAGGACGGGAAGGTTCAGCTTCTTCTCCAGAAGCGAAGCGAACATAAGGATTCTTTTCCGGGATGCTATGATATCTCAAGCGCGGGGCATATTCCCGCTGGAGACGGCTATCTCGAATCAGCTATTAGGGAACTGAAAGAAGAGCTGGGGGTGGATGCGAATATGGATTCGCTGTTTCCGGCAGGTAAGCGCTCATTTTCCTATGAAGGAGATTTCTACGGAAAACCGTTCCGAGACTGTCAGGTTACCCGTGTCTATGTTCTGAATGATGAGAGAGAAGAGGATCAGTTCAAGATCCAGGAAGAGGAACTCTCCGAAGTTCTCTGGATGGATATGGAAGAACTGATTCGGGCAGTCCGGAATTGCACTCTCCCGAACTGCATTTATGAAGAAGAACTTGAAATGGTGGAAAAAACACTGTATAATATCTTGATTAAAGACTCTGAATGAGGTATAATTAAAATCTAACTTATGGGGTCGTAAAGGTTTCGACAGGGATCGTGAAGTACGATAAGCGAGTCGATGCGTTGATCATCGTAAAAAGTGACAGTTTAAATATAAACGCTAAAAACGAAAGACCGGCAATGGCTCTCGCAGCGTAAGCTGTAAAGCCTAGCCAAACTCATAGTACATATTACTATACGTCCTCCTTCTTCAACCTGCGGTTGAAGGACTGACGTTCATCATTAGCAGGGAACCGTCCGAATGAATTTCCCGGCTTTCGGATGAATCAGGGAATTGCATGTTTAGTCTTTGTCCTGAGAGACTTTACATGTGAAAAATAAATCAGTGACTACACTCGTAGAAAGTTGTGTGAATCGGTTTTTGGACACGGGTTCGACTCCCGTCGACTCCACCATAGGAAACTTAGACGAACACCGCGCTTGGTGTTCGGAATTATATATATAGTTATAAATGCAGGTGGAAAACCCCACAGCTTGCTGCGGGGATGAAAGCCTGCTGTATTTTTTACTTAATTTATAGTATAATAGATATACAATCTACTATATTGTGGTAACAATATGAAAAAACAGAAAAACGTTCAGGTAAATATTTCGATTCCTAAATTATGGAAAGACCAGCTTGAAAACCTTGCCCGCATTTACTCAGTCGAGAAGGGGGACACTGTCACATTCCTTGACC
>DLOL01000088.1:24843-25001 GCA_002478485.1 Eubacteriaceae bacterium UBA7485
GCAGGAATAATACCGAATACCAATCCGCTTCTCACTGCAGGTACCTGACCCAGTATCATGTCATATGGTGTCCAGAGTTCAGATACCCGGCGCTGCAGAACGGAATAGATGATTCCTTAAAAACAATACTCGCGGAGATCTGCTAGGAATATCATTAC
>DLOL01000082.1 GCA_002478485.1 Eubacteriaceae bacterium UBA7485
TAATTTCTACAGAAGTTACCCTAATTCATGGATAAAGAGGCCGGATCTCAGCTTGGGTTCAAACCATGTCGATTTCGGAGGCATTAAAAGGCCCGCATCCGCAATATCGATCAATTCTTCGATCGCTGTCGGGTACATCGAGAAAGCTGCGCGCATATCCGTCGCGCACCTCCTCTCCAGCTCCTTCAAGCCGCGGATTCCGCCAACAAAATCAATCCGCTTGTCGATTCTTGGATCTCCAATTCCGAGGACAGGAGCAAGAATATTGTCGTACAGCACTGACACGTCCAGTTTTCCGACCGGATCGTCCTGAAGCTTTTCCCTTTTGATGTTCAGATCATACCACTGACCATCCAAATAAAGACCAATTTCTCCTTTTTTGGAAGGGCTTACCGGCTGATCTGAAATTGTAAGGTCAAAAGATTCCTCCACTTTATCGAGGAATTCCTGCGCGGTCAGTCCGTTCAGATCCTTCACTACGCGGTTATAGGGCAGGATCTTGAGTTCTCCGGCAGGAAACAGAACCGACAGGAACGAGTTGAACTCTTCTTCACCTGTATAATTCGGATTTTCCGCACGACGCTTCTTTGCCACTTTGACGGCAGAAGCACATCGGTGATGCCCGTCGGCAATATAAAGCGCGTCAACATCTTCAACGGCCTGGATGAAGGCTTCCACTTGTTCAGGATCGGCTACACGCCAGATCCGGTGCGTTACGCCGTCTTCTGCTGTAAAATCGTAAATCGGCTTTTCAGCTTTCGCTTCATGCGTAAGCGCTTCGACGGCATCCTGATCCTTATAGGTCAGGAAAATCGGGCCGGTATTGGCATTTAACACATCGACATGATGAATCCTGTCAATTTCCTTCTCTTCTCTTGTCAGCTCATGTTTTTTGATTTTTCCCTGGTCATACTCATCGACCGATGCGCATGCGACCAGTCCGGTTTGCGATCTGCCATCCATGGTCAGTTCATAGAGGAAGTAAACAGGCTCCTCTTCTCGGAGCATCATTTCTTCATTCAGATAGCGTTCCAGATTCTTTCTTGCTTTTTCGTACACTTCAGGCGCATAGATATCATCTTGCCCGGTCATTGTGGTTTCTGCGCGGTCCACAGTCAAAAAAGAGTTCGGATTCTGGTCTACCTTATCCTGCGCCTCTTCTCTGTTATAGACATCATAGGGAAGCGCGGCGATCTCCGCTGCCCATTCTTCCCTGGGTCTTACTGCGCGAAACGGTTTAATTTTCGCCATCTGTCCAACCTTACTTTAAGATTCGAACGCGAGTGACGCCTTTGATCTTGTAAAGATCCGCCTTGACCTGTTGTGTAATCGGAGAATCGACATCAATCATGGTATAGGCGTAATTGCCGCGGTTTCTGTTTGCCATATTCGCGATGTTGATTTCATCTTTCGCGAGGATAGCCGTGACTTGGGCAATCATGTTCGGAACATTGTGATGACAGATTGTGATTCTTCCAGTGGAATCCATTGGACCGAGATCCATGTCCGGATAATTCACTGAATGAATAATATTTCCTTCGTCAAGATAAGAAACGAGCTCATTCACAGCCATAACTGCGCAGTTTTCTTCACTTTCCGGAGTCGATGCTCCAAGATGAGGAATGTTGATGGTATTCGGCAGGTCGAGGGTCTCTTCTGACGGGAAATCGGTGATGTAGGCAGCCACGCGGCCGTCTTCAAGCGCTTTTTTCATCGCCTGATTGTCAACCAGTCCGCCTCGAGCAAAATTCAGAACGCGAATGCCGTCCGCTTCCTGAAGAAGTTCCTCGTTGATGGTGTTCTTCGTATCGTCTGTGTATGGTAAATGGAGGGTTACATAATCACAGTTCTTCATAATCCCTTCAACGCTTTTTGCTCTTTTGACTTTTCTTGAAAGCCCCCAGGCGTTTTCGATTGACAGGTAGGGATCATATCCGTAAACTCTCATCCCGAGGTCGACAGCCATATTGGCCACCAGAACCCCGATTGCTCCGAGTCCGATGATCCCGATTTTTTTGCCGGCCAGTTCCGGTCCGGCAAACTGACTTTTCCCCTTCTCAACAGCTTTCGCAACATCAAGACCGTCCTGATCTTTCAGCCCTTTGACCCATTCGATGCCTTCAGGAACTTTTCTCGAGGAGAGAAGAAGTCCCGCAACGACCAGTTCTTTCACCGCATTAGCGTTGGCGCCCGGCGTGTTGCAGACAACGATTCCCTGTTCTGAGCAACGATCAATCGGAATATTGTTTACGCCTGCGCCTGCGCGTCCAATGAACTTGACCGTTTTCGGAATGTCCATATCATGGAGATTTGCAGAACGCACCAGAATTGCATCCGGATCTTCAATATCCGTTCCGACTGTGAAATTGTCAGGAAGGAGTTTTAAGCCTTTTTTTGAAATCTTGTTGAGTGTGAGTACTTTGTAATTCATAATATCCTTTCTTGTCGCAGACAGAGCCGGCCTTCTAAGCTACTCCCCCGGTTAACTGCGCCCAAAATTGGGTTTTCCGTATTTTTATTTTTCTAACTGGTCGATATTTTCTTCTTCGAACTTCTGCATGAAGTCGATGAGCGCCTGCACGCCTTCAACCGGCATCGCATTGTAGATGCTCGCGCGCATTCCGCCGACCGTACGGTGGCCTTTTAAGTTAACCAGTCCTGCTTCTTCCGCTTCTTTGACAAACTTCTTTTCAAGTTCTTCATCTCCGATTACGAACGGAACATTCATAAGAGAGCGGTCTTCAGGAACCACGGTTCCCTTAAACATTTTGGAATTGTCCAGGAAGTCGTAAAGCATGCCTGCTTTTTTCTTATTGATCTCGCACATGCCTTCCACTCCGCCGTTTTCTTTGACCCAGTCAAAGACCTTTCCGCAAATATAGATGCCGTAGGTTGGCGGTGTATTGTAGAGTGATCCGGCGTCAGCCTGCGTTTTCCAGTTCAGCATCGTCGGTGTGTCTTCTCTGGCATTTCCAATCAGGTCTTTTCTGATTGCCGCAACAACTACACCTGCCGGTCCCATGTTCTTCTGAGCTCCTGCGTAAATTACGCCGAACTTGCTGATGTCAAACGGTTCAGAAAGAATCAGGGATGAAAAATCCGCCACCAGCGGAATATCTCCCGTATCCGGAATCTCATCCGGCTTGAAGCGTGTCCCGTAAATGGTGTTGTTCGCACAGATATAGACATAATCCGCGTCTTCTCTGAAGTCTTCTTTCTTCACCTTTGGAATGTAGCTGTATGTTTTATCTTCGCTTGATGCGACAGCTCTCGCGTCTCCATAACGTTTCGCTTCGTTAAACGCTTTTTTCGCCCATTGTCCTGTGATGATATAGTCCGCTTTTCCGCTTCCGTTCATCAGGTTTAACGGGATGGCGGAAAACTGCTGAGAGGCGCCTCCCTGAAGGAAGAGAATCTCATAATCATCCGGAATATGCATCAGTTCTCTGAATGTGTCCGAAGCGTGGTCGATGATGTCCTGGAATGCTTTCGAGCGGTGGCTCATTTCCATAACGCTCATGCCCGTACCTTTATAGTTGAGCATTTCATCTGCCGCTTCTCTGAGCACTTCCTCAGGAAGCTGCGAAGGCCCCGCCGAGAAGTTGTAAACTCTGTCTTTCACTATAACCCTCCTTATAGTTTTTTTAGACTTGTCTGTAATTATAACCCACACGAAATTCAATACAACAAAAACACAAATGTAGCCCTTTACAGCTTGTTGTTTTTTTAACAGTACAAAAAAGGTTCTATGATGAAAG
>DLOL01000022.1 GCA_002478485.1 Eubacteriaceae bacterium UBA7485
TATCCAATTAATTTCTACAGAAGTTACCCTCTGTTTTATTTTTGTCCGTATTCGCCCTGAAAGCGGCGGATCATATCGTTCATTTCTTCTTCGGGAAGGATCACCGGGGTTCCCGTCTGTTTTGCGATGATGTAGACTTTCGCGCATTCTTCGATGATCTCGGCCAGCGAATAGGCTTCATCCAATGTTCTGCCTCCCGCGGTCAGTCCGTGGTTTGCGAGAATCACCGCGCTCCGGCCCTCCATGGCGGAAACCGCGTTGCGCGCAAGCGCCTCTGTACCGTACGACGCGTAGGGGGCGCAGCGCACATCGGGTCCCGCGAACGCGATCAGGTAACTCGAAGCCGGAAGTCCTTCTCTCAGCGTGCCGAGAACCGTACAGTAGGTGGAGTGCGTGTGGACCACCGCGTCAATATCCTCCCGCTCAATGTAGAGAAGCCGGTGCATGTCCTTTTCGCTTGACGGTTTTCTCTCTCCTTCAACCACGTTTCCTTCAAGATCCATAACCACGCAATCCTCCGGTCTGAGTTGATCGTACCCGATTCCGCTCGGGGTGATGGCAAAGAGTCCTTTCTTTCTGTCAAAAGCGGAGAGGTTTCCGCCTGTCCCTTTCACAAGTCCGCTCTCCACCATCTGTCTTCCATAGCGCACCAGCGCTTTTCTCTCTTTTTCAAGCAGCATCATCTCTCCTCCGTGATCAGTTCTGCAAGCGCTTCTCTGTCCATGCCCCGGATATAGTCCTCCAGGTTTTCCGGCAGTCTGAAAAGAACCGCTTCTTTCCGGAAAGCCGCGCCTTCCAGCGTCCGCTCCAGTTCTTCCATCGGCGCGTTTCCGAATCCGTCACTGAAGATCCGGATCTCTTCAATCAGGCCTTCCCGAACGTTCAGATAAACCGAGACGAGCCCCGACGGAAACTTTTTCTCGCGCCGGATATTGTATTTCGGGCTTCTTCCGAAATTCCACGACCCCGTCTCGTATTTTCTCTCCTTCAGCTCCTCGATTTTTTTCAGCTCCACCCTGTCCGGTGAAAAACGCTCCGCCCCGCTTTCCTTTAGGAGCGCTTCAAGAAACGTGCGGAAGAATTCTTCTCTCGATGGAGCCGGAAGGCCTCTCTCCATCAGATAGTCCCGAACAAGCCCCACGCGGGCCCGGACGGATTTCACGCCTTTTCCTTTCATCTTCTCCTCTGAAACCGTGAGATACCGACCGATCCGATTCATCGCGCTGTCATAAAGAAGGGTCCCGTGGACCAGNNAGAAGGGTCCCGTGGCCCAGCGTTCTCCCGCCGCTCTCTCTCATCGCGCAGCCGGAAATCTTCTTTCCGGCAAGCAGGATATCGTTGCGCTCGCTTCGCTCGCATGGAAGGTCCATCGTGCGAAGCGCAAGGATGACCGGCTCAAGATCCTTTTCAAAGGAGGCTCCTCCGGACCTTCCGGGCTTCATGATGGAGAAATTGAAGTTTCCAAGATCATGGTAGACCGCACCACCGCCCGTCATGCGTCGGACGATTTTGACGTGGTCGCGTCTGCAGGCGGACTCGTCCACCTCATCCGCCGTGTTCTGATTTTTCCCGATAATGACTGACGGACCATTCCGGTAGAAAAGATAGAACCGCTCCCCTTCCTTCAGATTCTCAAAAATGTATTCTTCAAGCGCCATATTGAATGCCGCGTCTGTATTCGGACTAATGTATAGTTTTACGCTCATATCTTTCATATTGAAGGATGAGAGCAGAATTATCCAGAGATTATTTGTTTTTTCTTATTGAAGGTCGTTATAATGTTTGATTATTTCAAAGCGGTCCGCACTTCTTTCCTGTTCGCCAAATCGTACTTTTATTATGAATCTAGGATTTAAACGACAAAAAAGGTATAATCAATCTGATATGAGATACCGAAAAATAATATATCGATCATTTCTTGAAAACTGAACAGGAGGTGTTTATGCGCGAAAAAGTGCAGACCCTAAAACTCTACACCGTAGGCGAAGAAATTTTCAATTCCGTCTCGCACGGCGTGGGAACCCTGCTCTCCGTCATCGGAACAACGGTTCTCGTGGTCTTCTCTTCCCTTTACGGCGGACCGCGGGAGATCATCGTCTCCCTGGTCTACGGACTGAGCCTTGTGCTCCTCTACACGATGTCCACGCTCTATCACGCCTTCACCGGAGAGAGAGTTAAACGCATCTTCAGGATTTTCGACCACTCCACCATCTTTCTTCTGATTGCGGGAAGCTATACGCCTTTTATGCTTCTTCTCTTGAAGGACAGCCCGCGGGCTGCTGTAATCTGCGGCGTGATCTGGGCACTCTCGATTCTCGGGATTGTGCTCAACTGCATCAGCATCGAAAAATTTGAAAAGCTCTCCATGGTGCTTTACGTGGCCATGGGATGGGCGGTTCTGCTGGTTCTGAGGGATGTCCTCAGCACCATCGCTGCTCCCGGCTTCTGGCTTCTGATCACCGGAGGGCTCTGTTACACCGGAGGAATCGCGTTCTACAAGATGAACAAGGTGCGCTACATGCACAGCGTGTGGCATCTGTTTGTGCTGGCCGGAAGCATCTTCCAGTACTTCGCCATTCTTCTTTACGTCATTCCGGGGGCCTGACCGTTCCCGCTATGCGTCATTCCCTGAACCCCTCTCTTCGTCTTTAAGACTGGAGCGGTTCGGTTCAGGGATCTTTTTTTGATCTTCTCTCGCAACTTTCAAGCAGGCGGAGAAGCCCCCGGTGTAGAGATCATGAATTAGGCTGATCAGCCGGTCCGCATCCAGGTCCTCTCCGTTTCGCATCCAGCTTTGAAAAAGTGTAAGTGTGGTAGCGATCCGAAAATCGGTCAGGTAGGAGATGAGTGACTCATCGCAAATCCCGGGCTCGATGCAGTGCTCCACCGGCACCGCCTCCCGCAGGCTTTTCATGAAATGCGCGCTTCCATACTCCCCGAGGACCGCTTCAAGATATACCTTCTCTTCCCGGTAGAAGCGCTTCATCTTCTCACTCTCCGGCGCGAGCAGACTGTTCTCCGCACTCGTCAGGTACTCGCGCAGCGGAACGATCAGGTGCTCTTCCACTTCATCGCGAATTTCGTACACGTCCTGAAAATGCCGGTAGAATGTTCCCCGGCTGAACCCTGAAAGTTCCGTGATCTCCCTGACTGTGATTTTCTCAATCGACTTTTCTCTGTAAAGCGAAAGAAACGCATGGATAATGGCGTCCTTGGTTTTTCTCGTGATCTTCGGCTGCTTGTTCATCCTAATTCCCGCTTCTGAATCAAGTGACAATTTCAAAAAATCTGTTTCTTGATCCCTGATCTTCCCTTGACTAGTATAGTCGTATACCGATTTTAACATGAAGGAAAGCGAGAAAAATTTTGAAGCCGATTATCCTCTATTATTCAAAGTCCGGCACGACGGAGAAACTTGCAAAGAAGATCCAGAAAGACCTGGACTGCCAGGCTGTCCCCGTCGAGCCTGAGAAGGCGTACGGAAGCTATATCTCCGCCGTCGTACGCTCATCGAAAGAGCTACTCACTCATGAAGTGCCGGGCGTGAAGACGCCGGTTCCCGACTTGAAGAGCTATGACCCGGTCCTCGTCGGCTATCCGGTCTGGATGAGCAAGCCCCCGGTCTTTTTTACCGATTTTCTCTCGAAATGCGACCTGAAGGGAAAGACCGTGATCCCATTCTCCACCGCGATCAAGGACAGCGTAACCGCGACCCTGCCCGCGCTTGAAACGGCCTTAAAGGGCAGCGATATCCGGGATCCCTACGGCGAGAGCAAGTTCAAAAAGGATGACTACCAGGCCTGGATCGGCAAAGTCAGACAGGTGATTTCCTGAGAAGGCCCGAACGGTCTTCCATGGAGGTCGTTATATTGTTTTTTAATCAGTCCAAAAAAGAACCCCGCCGGCAAGGCGGGGGTTTTTCAGCCCATGATGCCCGTATCCTCCACGCTGTGCTCGACGTATTTCGTGAGCCGCATGATCGGTTTTCTGAGCACCAGGCCGATGAGAAGTGAAAATGGAATGAAGCACATCTCCTTGACCATGTAAATCCAGTAATCATTGGCATACAGACCCGCAACACATTCGCGCATCGC